>NZ_CP077941.1:910940-1214586 GCF_019722725.1 Vreelandella profundi | reverse complement strand
TGTGCACGATGAAAAGCGCCTAAACCTAAATGCACAATCCCAATCTGACCCGTTTTAGGCATCGCGTCTATACGCTGTGTCGCCATTTTCAATTACTCCCCATCAACAGATTAGGCAGCCAAAGCGAAATGGCAGGAACGTAGGTCACGAGAAATAGTACCGCTAAGTTGCACAGCAAAAACGGTATGATCGCTCTGGCGACCGTCAGCATCGGCAGCTTGCCAATCCCGGCGACGACAAACAGGCACACGCCCACCGGCGGCGTTGTTAGTCCAATCATCAGGTTCATAACGGCAATCACCGCGAAGTGCACCGGATCGACACCAACGCCAGTCGCCACGCCGACCAGCGCGGGGAAAAGAATGATCAATGCTGCGATGGTTTCCATAAAGGCACCCACAAACAGCAAAATTAAATTCAAGATCAAAAGTACAATCAGCGGGTTATCGCTGATGGATAAAATCAGGCTCGCAATCATCTGAGGAATCTGCTCGCTGGTCAGTATCCAGCCAAACAGGTTTGCCAGCCCAACCATCAGCAGCAGCGCCGACGAGGTTAAAACTGTGTCAGCTAAGATCGAGGGAAGTTTTCTCCACGTCAGTCCTTTATAAACGTACATGCCGACTACCAGCGCATAAAGGCAGGCGACAATCGATGCTTCGGTCGGCGTGAATAAACCGCCAATGATGCCGTAGAGAATAATCACGGTCATCAAGAGTGCCCAGAATGCCGTTTTGGCTTCTTTAAGCAACTGCATGACCGGCACGCGCTTCTCTTTTGGGTACCCGCGACGCACGGCCAGAACGTAAACCGTAATCATCATGGCAAGCCCCATCAGCAGGCCTGGAATGGCACCCGCAAGGAACATGCGCCCGACTGAAATGCCGCTGAGAGAGCCCGCAATAATCATCGGCACGCTGGGGGGAATAATCGGCCCTACGGTAGACGATGCTGCCGTGACCGCTGCTGCAAACGGTTTGTCATAGCCCGACCGCGCCATGCCCGGAATCATTACCGCGCCAATGCTGGCGGAGTCCGCGACGGCCGTGCCGGAAATACCGCCAAAAATCATTGAGCCGCCTACGTTGGCAAGCCCCAAACCACCACGGATATGGCCCAGCAGCGCATTCGCAAAGCGCACAATATGCTCAGTGATATTGCCCACATTCATCAAATTGCCTGCCAGCACAAAGCCGGGAATACACAGCAATACGAAAGTATCGATACCCGCATACATACGTTGCGGCACAATCGTTAACGAAATACCTTCCAACAGTAGATAAGACAGTGACGCGATGCCGAGCGAAAACGCGATGGGCATTCCCACCACCAGTAAGACTAAAAAGACGCTAAAGAGGATAATAACTTCCATGCTTACAACTCCTGATCAAGCGAGGCAGAGGAGCGACACATTGCGATAATTCCCTCAAGGCATCCTAGCAAGCTGTAAACCAGGAGCAGCGCAAAGGTGACTACCGTTGAGAAAAAGATATACAGCATAGGTACACGCAGCGTTGGCGAGGTCTGCCATGCGCCGTTTTGTGCATACTGCCAAGCGTACGGCAGTACTAGAAAAGCAAATAAGCCCACCATTAAGTAAATCAGTGCCTGAAACCCAGCCTTGGCGCGTGGGCCCAGCATATGATGAAAAAGCTCAACGCTGATGTTTCGATTCTGACGCAGTACAACGCCTACCGATAAGGCCACCATATAAATAAACAAATAGCGCGAGAGCTCTTCGGTCCAGGCAATGGAGAACGGTAAAAACAGCCGTGAACAAACTTGCAGCAGTACCGTGGCAGCAATGGCAATTAATGCCAGGACCGACAGGGTCAGAAAACAGGTATCTACCCAGCCAATCATGCGCCCAATGGGGCCTTGGATTTTTGGCACCGACGACATCGAATCCAGACTGTCTAACGCTTCCTGTTCAAGCGCATTTTGATCCGAGCTCATAAACGTATCCTCATGGGCAAGCTGCTCTTGCAAATAGCGGATGGGCTGGCACGAGACCAGCCCACCCGCATTACCGATTCACTACAAATTCATTTCCAACGGCCTTACAGGTCCTGAATAGCGTCGAAGAGTTCGCGCTGCTCTTCGGTTAATGCCTCAAGTACCGCTGGGCGTGCTTTTTCGGCGAACGCATCAAGATCGACTTCCACAAATTCCATACCGCGTTCCTGCAGGGCTTGCTCCAGACGAGCCTGGTCCTCGATAAACAGCTCAGATTCATACGTCTGCATGGTTTGCGCCGCATCGCGCACTACTTGCTGAAGCTCGTCAGGCATGTCTTCAAGCTGATTGCGCCCGATGACGACGTAGATCCAGCTGCGCACATGCCCGGTCATGTTGACGTAGTCCTGTACCTCATTGAAGCTGGCACTTTCGATCAGGCTAAGTGGATTTTCCTGGCCTTCCAGCGTGTTTTGCTGAAGTGCGGTAAATACTTCGCTAAACGCCATTGGAGTTGGTCGAGCGCCCATTGACTGCCAGGTATCAACGAATAGCGGCACGTTCGGCACACGTAGGCGTAGGCCATCCAGTTCATCCGGCGTGCGGATAGGACGGTTAGACGTCAGCTCACGCGGGCCGCGCTCAAACCACGCCAACGGCACCAGGTTTGTCCGCTCAATGATCTGCTCTTCAATCTGAGCGCCTACATCGCCGTTAACCGCGGCCTGCATATGCTCGGAGTCCCTGAATGCGTAGGGAACGGCCATCATGGCTGCCTTAGGCGCCCAGTTTTGCAGGCTCTCGCCGGTAATGGTCATATCCGCTGTACCCAGCTGGATACTGTTAATCACGTCCAGTTCACTCCCCAGCTGTTCACTGGGATAAAGACGAACTTCAATACGACCGTCGGAATTGGCCTCGACCTCTTCTTTGAACTTCTCAGCCGCCTGATGCCAGATATTCTGCTCGTTGGCTAAGTGACCAAAACGCAGCGTGTAGTCTGCCGCTAATGCCGCCTGGCTACTCAGCAGCATGGTTCCAAGTACCGCCGTTGTTAACAGTTGCTTAATCATTTTCTACTCCTGCACATTTGCACTTGTTTATTGTTAGTGGAACGTGAGTTGGCATGCACCGCTAGGTACTAATTTGAATCAGTACCTTTCGGACTTCTTCAGGACGGTGGTCAAGCATATCGATGGCGCTTGGCATGTCGCTAAGCGGTAATCGATGGCTCACCAGCGCCAATGGATCGAGCTGACCACTGGCCATTAGCCCAAGCACTTCTGGAAACTTACGGTTATTAAGACGCGACCCCACCAGGGTCAGCTCTTTCTTAATAACCTCTAGCTGCACAAGGTCGCTTGGCTGAACGCTAAAGCCGAGCAAGCCAATACGGCCGGCAGCTGATGCCAGGCGCAGCATTTGAGGTAGCAGCGCAGGAACACAGGCCGCATCGGCAATCAGCGGCACGCCCTCGCCCTGGGTCAAGGCGAGCACTTCTTTTTCAACATCGTGTTCAAGGCTATTAAACACGTGCGTGGCACCCAGCTCTTTAGCCGCTGCCAGGCGCTCGTTAATCACATCCGTGACGATGACGTCTTTAATGCCCTTCGCTAAGGCCATTTGTAGAATCGTCATACCAATAACGCCCGCACCAAGAATCATCAGGCGATCGCCAGGATGCGGCTGCATGCGATCAAGGACGTTGGCCGCGATGGTATAAGGCTCAACCAAAGCAGCGGCATCGAGCCCAATGTGATCAGGCAAGCGGTGCACGTTAGCGGCAGGAACGGCAACCAACTCCTCAAAACCGCCGTCACGATGCACGCCGATAACTTCAAGTGAGCCGCACACGTTAGGGCGGCCAATTCTGCAGGGATAGCACTCACCGCAGCTGATCACGGGATCAACGCATACGCGATCACCAACCGCCACACCCTCCACGTCGTCACCTAGGGATTCGACGACGCCAGCAAACTCATGGCCGGTAATACGCGGAAAGCGTACGAAGGCATTATCGCCATGGATGATGTGCATATCAGAACCACAGATACCGGCAAACGCTACTCGTACCAGGACTTCTCCCGCGTTCGCCGTCGGCGTTTCAATATCGGCAACCTGATAGTCGTGCGGCGCCTTAACTTGAAATGCTTTCATTTACCGAATCTCCTTACCCGTTCTCAAAGTCACCAATGCCACGAATTTACCAATGCCATAGAGTGCCGTCTTCCAACCGGTTAACCGGCAAGCTCGCGCGCTTATAGGGGTATTGTTTGGCTAACTCTTCGTCGATATCGACGCCATGGCCTGGCGTTTCACCCACGATAAAGTGACCGTCTTCGAACCGGTAATCGTGTGGAAATACCTGATCAGTGGCGGTGGTGTGCGGCATATATTCCTGGATACCAAAGTTGGGCACCCAGGTATCAAAATGAATCGCCGCGCCCAGACACACCGGCGAAAGATCCGTTGGCCCGTGAAAACCAGTCCGCACGTGATAAAGACCCGCCAGATCAGCGATGCGACGCACGTGAGTAATACCGCCCGCATGGGTGAGCGTGGCGCGAATATAGTCAATCCACTGATTTTCAATCAGTGCTTTAGCGTCATAAATGCTGTTAAACACCTCGCCTACCGCGAGCGGCGTGGTGGTGTGCTGACGGATAAGCCCAAAGGCCTCCTGGTTTTCAGCCGGTACGCAGTCTTCAAGCCAAAACAGATGATAGGGCTCTACTTCTTTACCTAGCCTTGCTGCCTCAATCGGTGTCAGGCGATGGTGAACATCATGAAGTACGTGCAAATCTTCACCGAAACGCTCGCGCACGGCGGCAAACAGCTTAGGCACATGGTTTAGATATTTGCTGGTGCTCCACACGTGCTCTGCGGGCAAATCAGCATCGGCAGGCTCGTAAGGCTCGCCATCTTTTTTAGCGACGCCATAGATGCTGGCAATACCGGGCACACCCGCCTGGACGCGCACCGCCTTATAGCCTTCATCCACATGGCGAGCGACTTCTTCTAGGCACGCTTCAATATCGCGCCCCGTCGCATGGCCATACACCATGACGCGATCCCGGCTTTTGCCACCCAGCAGTTGATACAGCGGCATGCCCGCAAGCTTGGACTTAATGTCCCAAAGCGCCATGTCCACGGCGGCAATTGCGCTCATCGTGACGGGACCACGACGCCAGTAAGCACCGCGATAGAGATAGTGCCAAATATCTTCAATGCGCTGAGGATCGCGCCCTATCAAAGCAGGAATGACATGCTCATCAAGGTACGCAACGACGGCCATTTCCCGACCGTTCAAGGTGGCATCACCAATGCCGTAAGTACCTTGATCCGTTACTATTTTTAAGGTGACGAAATTACGTCCCGGCGAGGTCACAATGGTATAAGCATGCTCGATCTTCATTGAATCGCCTCCTGCATCAGAGAATGGGGTGGTTGTGCATCGAACGCTTCTCGGCCTTCAAACATGGCGGGGAAACGGCGCACTAAATCAGGCATAGACACGAGTATTTCGCGTAAATGAAGGCACATGGCCTGCTCTGCTTGCGCGACGTTACGCGCCTCAATAGCCGCAACGATGTTGGTATGTTGATCCACCAGCCGCTCCAGCGGCGTGCTATGCGGCACACTGAGATAGCGTACGCGGTCAAGCTGCGCCTTCACTTCTTCGATGACTTTCCAGGCAGTCTGCTGCTTTACGCCCAGTGAAAGCGTGCGATGAAAGGCTTCATCCAGCCGATAAAAGCGGTCGTGATCATGCGATTCCACACAGCGCCGTTGCCGCGCCAACAAATCATGCAGCTCCGTTAAAATGGCTGCATCAATGCCTTTTTCTGCCGCCAGCTTCACGACCGCCACTTCAACTGACTCGCGAACAAAGCGCGCTTCTAACACCGCTCGCTGCGATATCTTGACCACGTAGGTGCCGCGCTGAGGCTTCACCTCCACCAGTCCAGCCTCAGATAGCCTTATAAACGCTTCCCGCACTGGCTGGCGGCTGACAGAGAACGTGTCAGCAATTTCTTTTTCAGACAGCGCTTGGCCAGGCGCCAGCACCATCTGAATGATCGACTGCCTTAATACTTGAAACAGCCGCTGGCGAACTGAGTCGCTGTCGCGGGTTTCCTGCCATAGCGTTTGTAATGTCGTCTGCATAAAACCTGAATCCGGATATGGAAGCTTGCCACCGGTGGCGGCACCTTCTGATATGACTAGTATGGTAGTATGGAGGGGATAGAGAAAGCCCCCAGCGCTTATACTTTAGTCGCTCGGAACTAGCGCAGCGCGCTGATTTTTTTCTGCCCAAACTGCATTTTATGTATATTGATTGACGCTTTTCGACAACTTTTTGCTGCTCATGACGACACACTAGTAAGTGAACAAACTGCTTATTAGAGAGCGCGCTATGAACCGCAATGTCATTCTCACCTGTGCCGTTACTGGCGCAGGTGATACCACCGCTAAAAACCCCAATGTTCCCATTACGCCCAAGGCCATTGCAGCTTCTTGCATTGAAGCCGCGCGCGCCGGGGCCAGCATCGCGCACATCCACGTTCGTGATCCGCAAACCGGTGGTATTAGCCACTCTACCGAGCAGTTTCGTGAAGTGATGGAGCGCGTCCGCGAGGCCGATGTGGATATCGTTATGAATATCACAGCGGGCGGTGGCGGTGACTGGATACCGGATGCGCAAGACCCCACTCGCGGAGGCCCGGGCACTGATATTCAGACGCCTGCGGAGCGCCATGCGCCGGTGGGTGAGCTACTCCCGGAGCTCTGCACCCTAGACTGCGGCAGCCTCAACTTTGGCGACATGGTCTACGTCAATCATGCCGATTGGCTGCGTGAACATGCACGCATCGTTCAGGCTGCCGGCGTTAAGCCGGAACTAGAATGCTTTGACCTAGGCCACGTCTGGTTTGCCCGCCAGCTTCAGCAAGAAGGCTTGATCGACGGCGACCCGCTTTACCAGCTCTGCCTGGGCATTCCTTGGGGCGCCGAAGCGGACACCGAAACTATGTTGGCGATGCGTAATAAGCTTCCGGAAAACGCCAACTGGGCGGCCTTTGGCATAGGCCGCCATCAAATGCCGATGGTTGCCCAAGCGGTGCTGCTGGGTGGTCACGCACGGGTCGGCTTGGAAGATAACCTGTTTTTGGAGAAAGGCGTGCTGGCCAACAACGGCCAACTGGTCGAGAAAGCCGCGACCATCATTGAGAATCTTGGCGCCCGGGTGATGACACCTGCTGAAACCCGTGCTCACCTTAAATTACGTGACCCTGTCGGAGGTGGCCTATGAATCGCTTAGCCATTATCGGTACCGGCGTGATTGGCAACGGCTGGATTGCTCGCGCCCTCGCCCAGGGTTGGAATGTGGTTGCCTTTGATCCTGATCCGAACGCACCAGCGCGCACCCAAGCGTTTATTGACAACGCCTGGCCCTCGCTAACACAGCTTGGCCTGGCACCCAACGCCAGCCCAGACCGACTGACGTTTGCAGCGACGATTGAAGAGGCAGTTAACGGTGCGGACCTGATTCAGGAAAACGTTCCTGAGCGACTAGAGCTTAAACAAAAGATTCTGGCCGCCATTGACGCCGCCGCGGCACCCGACGTCATCATTGGCTCGTCCACATCTGGCTTTAAACCTACCGACCTGCAGCAGAACTGCCAGCAAGCGCCGGGGCGTGTCATCGTCGCACACCCCTTCAACCCGGTATATTTATTGCCGCTGGTTGAGCTTGTCGGGGGTGAAGCCACACAGCCCGCGCAGATTGCTAGCGCCCAAGCGCTTTATCAGTCGCTCGCCATGCGACCACTGGTGGTTCGTCGTGAAATTGAGGGCCACATCGCCGACCGCTTAATGGAAGCGCTGTGGCGCGAAGCCTTACACTTAGTCAACGATGGCGTGGCCACCACTGAAGAAATCGATGCCGCCGTGGTTTATGGCTGTGGTCTGCGGTGGCCGCTGATGGGCACGTTCCTCACCTTCCACTTAGCCGGCGGCGAGCCTGGCATGCGCCATATGCTGGAACAGTTTGGCCCCGCGTTAAAACTCCCCTGGACCAAGCTAGAGGCTCCAGAACTCACCGATGAGCTAATCGACAAAGTGGTCGAGGGCTGTGAGCATCAAGCCGCGGGGCGCTCAGTGGCCACGCTGGACCGGCGTCGGGATGACTTTTTAGTCGAGCTGCTGGAAGTAGTGCAAAAATATTGGCCGGAAGCCGAAGGACTAAAGGGACGCATTTAATGATCATCCATGAAACCCACGTTGCCCCCGAGTGGGTCGACTACAACGGACACATGAACGACGCGGAGTACGCCCGCGTCTTTTCCCAAGCCTGCGAATCGCTGATAGACCACATAGGCTTAGATGAAGCGGGCCGTGAGCACTATGGCTACACGACTTATACCCTGGAAACCCACCTTTGCTATCGGCGCGAGGCCCATCAAGGCCAATCGCTTAAGATAGAACTGACGCTACTCGATAACGATGCAAAACGTCTGCACGTGTTTTTTGCCATGCTAGACGATGCGGGCAACCTACTGGCGACCAGCGAACAAATGCTGATGGGCATGGCACAGGACTCTGGGCGATCAAGCCCGTTTCCAGACGCGGTCGCGCATCTTGTAGCAGCACTGCCACGGGCAAGCAGCGATGCCTGGCCGGAACTTGCTGGCCGCACCATTGGCATTCGACGCTAAGGATTACGACGCTAATAGGGACAATAAAGATGAACGTAGACGCCTTTATTGAGCGCTTTAGCGAAGGGCTGGCTGCAATGGAGGAGCTGCCCTTGCCACAAGCGCGCAGCGCCTACGATAAGCTTTGCCGCACGTTCGCTCCACCTGACCCGCCGGGAATGCGGATTGAAAATACTGTTTTGAGCGGCGTTAGCGTGCGCCGCTTTATTCCCCAACGGCCAACATCGGGCTGCGTGCTGTTTATCCATGGCGGCGGATTCACCATCGGCTCAGTGGAGAGCCACCACGGCACCGCCGTAAGCTTAGCTCAAGCGTTAGGGCGTGAATTGGTCAGCGTGAACTATCGGCTGGCGCCAGAGGTAGATTACGCGACTATGTTGGCAGACTGCCAAACGGTACGAACGGCCGTTCAACCTATCGCGTTAGTGGGTGACAGCGCCGGCGGGAGGTTAACTCTCGACCTTGCGCATTCACTTATCGAGGCACCGGCGTTAGGGTTGATTTACCCGCCGATTGGCGAACTGTTGCTGGAATATCTCGGTGAAGATGCACCGCTGCTGTCACGCAGTGACGTACTCGGCATTCGAAAATACTGCCCAGAAATCAATGCACATCAGGGTGATCGACGCCCTCCTGGCACTTGCATTGAAGTATTGACGGTAGCGCACGACCCGCTAACGCTGCCAATGGAAGCTGCCGTTACTAACTGGCGTAAAGCAGGGGCTTCGGTCGGCTATCGATGTGCACCGCAAATGGTGCACGCCGCCCTTCACGCCCAATCGCAACTGCCCGCAATGGGCGCGGCATGGCAGGACTTTTGCCTTAAACTAAAACAGCGCCTGAATGAATAAGGCGCTGCTTTAAGAACAACCGTTTTAAGATCAGCCGTTTTAAGATCAACCGATACGTTAAGAACCGAACTGCGCACGCACCTGATCAATGGCGGGTTCGCCATCGCGGGTTTTAACGCCGTCTAACCATTGGGCTACAGTGTCCAAGTTGTTACTAATCCACTCCTGCGCGACATCATCCGCCGCACGCTCTTCATAGCTATACTCATGCACCCAGTCGTTTTGGTCTTCAATATCGATCACGTATTGTGACAAAAAACGGTGAACCTCGGGGGCTTCCTCAGCCAGGCTGGCAGGTGTGACTGTCCAGACGGTGCTTTCGATTGAGGCCACGCCTGCATCATCGCTATCGGCTAAATACGCCAAATCGAAGCTCACGTTCATCCAGTGAGGCTCCCAGCCGACAAACGTCACCCACTCTTCATCGGCTATTTTTTGTTCAGCTTGAGCCAGCATGGCCGAGGTTGAGCTTTCACTCAGTTGCCAATCCCCCAGGCCTCCAATGTCGTTATCAATGGCGTTAAGGATCGCCTCGTTAATGCCGGTGCCCGCTTCAATGCCTTGGATTTCGCCATCGAACTGATCACGATGTTCGGCCAACTCAGCCACGGTGGTCACCCCCGCATCATAAACATACTGCGGCACGACGAGCCCTGAATTAGCGCCTTTGATATTGGAAACCACTTTTTCTACTTTTCCGTCAGCCACCAGGGGCTCGATCATGTCGGTCTGGACGGGATACCAGCCGCCTAAGTAGATATCCAGATCATTACGCGACAAGCCGCCCAGAATAATGCTCACGGCTAAATCTTGCTGGCGCGTTTTATACCCCATTGTCTCAAGTAGTTGAGCAGCCACTTCCGATTTCACGGTAACGCCAGGCCACGGCGGCACGCCAAAGCGCAGTTCATCAAGCTCCGCCATCGCTGGGGCGGCAGCGAACGCAGAAAGTAGAAAACCCGCTGTAAGCGACAACGACTTGGTAGTGTCAGACATGAGGCTAAACCTTTTATTAACTGGATTATGTTATTTACTGTATTAAACCAGTATGCGCTGCTCCTAACAGGTCACTAAGCATGAAGCGACGTTTACTAACCAAAAGGCGCCACTTCTTATATAAAGGGCTTTTCTGAGACGGAGTTGGAAATCATCAGTTGCGAACGGCTCTTGGTGAGTAGCCGTAATGGGCACGAAACGTGCGCGCAAAGCTTGATGACGAACTAAACCCACAGGCCAGCCCCACCGTCAGTACCGCTAAGTCGGTCTCGACCAGCAGCCGCTTGGCGCGTTTAACGCGTAGCTGCAAGTACCACTGGCGAGGCGTCATGCTTAGCTCTTGCTCAAACAAGCGCTGCAACTGGCGAACCGATACCTCAACGCGGCTTGCTACTTCTTCCAGGCTGAGCGGCTCTTCAATGTTTTGCTCCATTAGCGCAACCGCTTCTACCACGTGCCGGTTATGAGTACTTAGCCGCTTCACCAACGCCATGCGCTGCTGGTCGCTACGTGTTCGAATACGGTCGTGAATTAGCTGCTCAGAAACATCAATCGCCAGCTTAACTCCATGGCGGCGCGCAATCACCTCTAGCGCCATATCCATAGCGGCCGCCCCACCCGCGCAGGAAAAACGCCGCTCGCCCAGCTCGTACAGTTCGTCGGTTGTCTCGATACCCGGGAAGTGTTCGCGAAAAGCAGGCAGGCTCTCCCAGTGCAGCGCCACCCGTTCATGCGTTAGCAACCCGGTGGATGCCAGCAAAAATGCTCCAGTATCAATGCCGCCTAAGCAGCAGCCTGCCTGGTCTAACTGATGCAGCCATGCCATTAAGGGCCGAGTAAGGTGGGCTTCTGGCGTGAAACCGCTGCACACTGCCAGTGAGGGCAAATGGTGCACCTGGCCAGTTGATTGATCGGCCATTAACGTCATACCGTTCGACGCCGTTACCGGCCCACCGTCAGCGCTAATCAGCGTCCAATCAAACAGTGGGCGATCAGAAATACGATTTGCGATCCGTAACGGCTCAACCGCTGCGAAGAAAGCCATCATGGAAAACTGCGGTAACAATAAAAACCCCACCATTTCAGGTAAAGGGCCTTGGTAATCAAGACGCATAGCATTGCCTAGAATTGAAACGTTTTTTAGATAAGCAGCTCTACCATAGCGTGTTCGGCTATCAAGATCGGCAATCCATCGAAAATAATGGCGTTGTATATTCAGTACCAGTTAGTCGAAACAGTGCCGCATAGGGGACGTCATCATGAACATTACACATTTAGAGCACGTCATTATTGCGTTGCTGATTCAGTGCGCCTTGCTGTGGCTAGTCTCAGCGAGAGTGGGAGGCTCTATCGCCATTGCGCTGCTACTGGGAAGAGAGATTGCACAGCACGAATATCGGCTGGGTATTCAACGCGGCTGGGAATGGGGTGAAACATTACCGGTTGGCATGTTCGAGGGCGTTTGGCGCGGCTGGACCCTCGACTCAGCGCTCGACGTACTGCTACCAGCAGCAGCCTGTGCCGTACTAGCCATTGCTATTAGCGTTTGGCGTAGAAAAAGCAGCACGCTCAAATAGCCATGTTTATGGCTCCTGAACTCTGGCTCCTGAATTCTGGCTCCTGACCTCTGAGTTTAAACACGCTGAAACTGGTAGCACCGAGCACTGATCAGTCATTCTCCATCCGCTCATTGCGATAGAGCTGCCCCTGATTTTCTACTCGCCCATCGGGTAAGCGGCAATATCGTCCGGTGCCCAAGCTGGTTTCTTGAACCTCCGTCTCACCGCCAATACTTTCGCAGTATTGAGCTGCACGCTGGGTCATGTAGTTTTGCGTGTTATCGCCCCCACCCTCGCTTGCACAACCTGCCAGCAACAGCAAACCGCTCATTAAAAAAACCTGGCGGCCATCACGCATCAGCCTTTTAACGTTACATCCTGCCTCTACCGGCGTTGAAATCATTCGCATGGCGGCCTCCTTTATGTTTCGAACACTCATTCATTACCTTAGCGCCGCACGCTATCAATGGCTATCTTATTGATGCCGCCATTTGCTGTTATCAAAAATGGTAGCTAAGCTGTAATCAGTCTCGTAGATGTACAGCTCTTGTAGATAGGCATGAGCTGTATCTGCGGGCAGTACCCTGATCATAAGGCCAAGATCGAATCCACAAGGCCAGTATTGAATTCATAAGGAGAGTGAAGCTATGTCCAGCCCTGAACATAAGCAAAAGATCTGGAAGATGATCAAAGATATCAAAGTTGGCATGCTGGTGACGCTAGACAACGACACCCCGCGCGCCCGGCCAATGCACCTAGTGCAAGAAGAGTACGACGGCACCCTATGGTTTTTTACTCGGCGCAGCGCCGAAAAGGTGTTTGAAGCCAAAAGAGATCACGATGTGTGCCTTAGCTTTTCCGATCAAGAAGATGGCGTTTACGTTTCGCTTTCCGGCAAAGCTAACCTTACCGATGATCGCGACCTGATCGAGAAATACTGGAACTCTTTCATTGCAGCCTGGTTCCCTGAAGGCAAAGACGACCCGGATGTTGCGCTGCTGGAAATTAAAGTGGAGATGGGCGAGCACTGGAAGTCAAAAGAGAGCAAAGCCTTCCAGCTTTACGAAATTGCGAAAGCTAACCTGAAAAAGGACGCCACGCCGAACCTCGGTGAAAACGAAAAGTTCGGCGGTTAACGTCATACCCAAGCGCCCTACTACGGGGCGCTTATTCCGTTACGCCGTTATATCTACTTTCTTATATCGCATAGCCGACCTGAACCGCTTCAAGGCCAGAAGCGTTGACTATCAATCACCGTAATGAACGGCCGTAATAGCATTTTTAGGCGACCCATCCACTAGCCGAGTGCTGTAGGTAAGGTAAACAAAGGTTTGCGTTTCGGTGTCGTGCATACGAACAACGCGCAGATTTTTGAACAATGCTGAGCGGCGCTGGGTAAAAATCACCTCTTGCTCCTCTACGTCAGCCGGGGCGAACACTATCTCTCCCGTTTGCCGGCATACCACGCTGGCCTCACTTGCCTCTTCAGCCAACCCTACCGCCCCGGAAATGCCGCCGACCTGCGAGTAGGAAATGTAGCAGGAAATACCCTGCACCTTCGGGTCATCAAAACGCTCTACTTCAATGGTGTTATTCGGCCCAAGCATACGAAACTCGGTACGCACGCTGCCAATATGAGCATCCTGCGCCAACAGCACCGACGGCATAAGCGCCAACATCACGACAAGTGTGTTTAGAACAATGCGTTTAGAGAAAAACATGGGGAGTGTCCTTTCCGTAAGTAGCGGAGTAAGCGTTAGACGCAGAGCATGGCTAACGCCTGCCATTTAAACGGCAGCCGCTGAAAATCACAAAGCAAAACGAAGATGTAAATGAAGAAAAACGACTTTGGTGGGGATATGGCGTCCCTAGGAAACACCACAGTGCTGTGTCTATCCATCGCAAGCACAGCCACTTGGCTGATGGCAGGTATAGCTGCGACTGATGCAGGTGTTGCCGCACGCTTTACCCTTCCTGCAAACTTTACAGCAACCGCCTTGGGCTAAGGCCAGCTCTGTGGGAAGAGTATCTAAAACCAGACCGCACTCTGCGTTCTCCTCACTCACTTGCAGCTCAGCTTGGGTTATCCATGTTTCTGAATCGACCGCTGGCTGCTCAGCACTCACGGCCCCGGCGAAGCATAGCACCAGTACTAATATTATTGCTCGGATAGTCACCTGCGTTCCCTTCGTTTATTTTTTTGGCAGCGGAGTATAAGCGGGAACGGATTAAATAGGGATTTCTTAATACCCAGGCTGACGCTGATCAGCCATTTAAGCTTCGAGCTGAGGAGGGATTCCAATCTGGATGCGGCCTAAAGACCATAACGGCGGGGATTAAAAAAGTGGCAGTGAAGACTAGAATAAATGATATGGCGTCCCTGGCAGGAGTCGAACCTGCGACCTGCCGCTTAGGAGGCGGCTGCTCTATCCTACTGAGCTACAGGGACTTAAGCTTTCTAAAATAAGCGGGCGGCAGTATAACGCGTCAGCCTAGGCAGGGCCACCGAGGAGGCTAAATCCACCCCAGCAAGCGTAAGGCAAAAACGCCGACCGTCACGGTGACGCTCGCCATGAGTGTGGTGATCGCGATGATATTGGCCGCTAATGCCACATTACCCCCAATCGCTTTGACCATTACAAAGCTTGCCGCAGCGGTTGGGCTGGCAAAGAACAGGAACAATAAACCTAGTTGCTCGCCCGAAAAACCCACCATCCACGCCGCTACGGTGGAGAGCACCGGCATTGTCACCATCTTCATCAAGCTTGAGCCTAGGGCCACCTGGCTACCGGTACGCATACTCGACACTGAGAGTGTTGCACCGATACAAATCAATGCCAGCGGCAGTGTTAAAGACGCAAAGTAATCGCCTGAGGTAATTAGCCAACTGGGTAACGGGATCGCAAACACGGTGAAAGGCAGTGCCGCAAACACGGAAATAATCAGCGGGTTGGTGGCTACGTGTTTTAACAGGCTGCGCCAGTCCGTTGACTGACCCGGTTGATAGAACGCCAGGACAACAACCGAAAACGCGTTGTACATCACAATCACCACGCCTAGCAGCAGGCTACCCGCTGAAATGCCATAGTTACCGTACATGCCCGCTGCCAGTGCCAGCCCCACCACGCCGCAATTGCCGCGAAATGCCCCTTGCACATAAATGCCGCGCTCTTGACGTGGCACGCGGTAATGCGCCCACAGCCAGCTGAGTAGAAACTGGCCCAGGGTGGCGGCAGCGAAGAACACCATGAGCGATACGTCCAGCGCAACGCCCAAGTCCGCCTTGATCAAGCTAATAAAAATTAGCGTCGGGAGTGTTGCTTTAAAAACCAGCGCAGAGGCCGTCGAGACAAAAGCACTATCGATCCACTTCAACCGTTTTAGCATCAAGCCAACAAATACCATTGCAAAAACAGGCAGCGTGACATCAAGCGTGCGGGCAAACAGTTCAAGTAGGTTCACAACAATATCTCGGTCAATTAAGCACCTGCTTATACTCTACTGCCAAGCATGATTTGTCGACTGGCGAAGCCATGAACGATTGGCAGTAGAAAACTGGTGGCCAGAATCACATGTCATTTGACTGCGTTTTAGCGAAGCTATCTCTATTAATCTCATCACCCGGCGGAATTATGATCGTTAGTAGGAACATTCACCACGACACTATCTCGGCCAAGATTTTTAGCCTCATAACTGGCTAAATCGGCACGAACAAGTACATCAGCCTCGTTCGTATCGCTTTCATTAAAAGTCGTGACGCCAATACTCATTGTCACCCTGTATTCCTTACCTTCATGAATAACCGAAACAGCGCTAACGGCGCGACGCAACGTGTCTGCAATTTTTTCTGCTTGCGATAGGGTGCATTTAGAAAGCAGCACACCAAACTCATCACCGCCCTGGCGCGCCACATGGTCGCTACGACGGACTTTCAAGACCACGACTTGGGCGACTCTCCTTAACATTTCATCGCCCAGAGCATGGCCACCTTGATCATTAATAGGTTTAAAATGATCTAAATCAAAAAGTAGCAATGCCGAAGAGGTATTGGTTTTTTTAAATTCAGCAAAAGCCTCTTCGAGACGCCGTTCAAAGCCTCGCCGGTTCAATAGGCCGGTCAGTGGATCGTGCTCGGCTTCCCAACGCTGAATAGCTTCTCTTTCGCGACGTTCAGTGATGTTCTTAACAACACCCACCCAACCTAGCGCCTGCCCACCCAGCTTGAGCACAACCGCCCGCGCATGAAAATCCAGCCAATACGTTTCGCTGTCACTACGCTTAAAGCGCAGTTGCCTAACGAAATCACTGCCATTCTTCAAGCTATGCCGCCACATGTCTTTAGCGCCAGCACGATCCTCGCTATGGATATGCTGCAACAATTCCTCTACTTGGAAGGCGCTATCAATGCCAAGCATTTCCAGCAATGCCGGGTTCATATAGGTGATAGCACCATCACAATTGGTAATAAACATTCCCTGAGGCGTAGCATTGAGAACAGAATCTAAAAAAGCTTGGCGCTCTTGTAAATGTTCGACGAGTTGCTGGCGCTCGCTTTCGACCCGATTAAAAGTGGAAGCAACCTGCTGCAACTCTTCCATGCTCGTTGCTAGGGCAACCTGCTCACGCTCACCTACTCCCACCTCACCAATTTGCACCTCTAAATGCTTCAGTGGTGTCAAAACGCGCGCGAGAACCCACCCCATCAATGGCATCATCAATATGACGAGCACCAACCACGTCCACCATAGCCGATAAATAAACTCTGATAGTGGGATCTGAGCCTGATCAACGGGTAAATAGATACCCACTATCCAGCTGGCCGGCCATACTTGAGCGTATGATTGCAGCGCCATTTGACCATCTTCGAGTACTCCAAGGCTATCGCCCTCCCATCCATCCAGCGCCAAGTCCAACCAAGGATTAAATGAAGCACTGGGTACAAAAGAATTAATCAGCGATTTATTTGGGTGATATAAAATTTTGCCCGAAGCCGTAGCGACACCTGCATAGCCTTTCTCGCCCAATCGCACCTTTGACAAACGATCAAATAAACCGCCAGAATTGAGGCTAACAATGCCGCCAATCAAACCGATGAATTCGCCCTCTGCATTGAGACGTGGAACGCTTACCAGCACCATCTGAATGCCACTCGCACGCCCTATAAAGGGTTCGCTGACGTAAGGCTGACGAGTACCACGAACCATTCTAAAGTACTCACGCTCCTCACTTTCGAGCCCAATGCGTCCACTAACGGCGGGCCAGTCAGCTATTATGCGTCCACTTGAATCCGCCACTATCACACCCTCAAACCATGCGATTAGGGCGTCGTTTACTCGCAGTTGGGCGTTTAACCATTCCGTATCATCGCGATTACCAATGATGGCGCTTAAATAATTAAGCGCTTGAAAGCGCGACTCTATTTGCTGGGTGACCTCATCAGCTAGTAACGTAGCTTCGTAGCGCAGATGAACCATATTAGTCTCTTGCACCATCGCTTTGCCTGCTTGCCAAGCCATGCCAAGCACTAACGTCACGACTAGAAGCCAGGTAAAAGCCAAGCCCAGCAGAAGCCGACCTTTTAAAGAATGAAAGCGAGGAAATCGCTTGAATTTTAAACGCTGCACTAATGGCATCGGATTAACTTGCTATAGGTCACATTCATTCGCCGCAACTAAAACCTCAGTATTATTAATTATATTCACATCATGAGGTTATCAAAAAAGAGCATTGGGCGCGCGTTAAAACATGTAAGTTATACGGAGATTCACTGCTATTTAAAAATCGCGTTCAGCGTTACATGGCAGGCAACGGTCAGAAGTATGCACAACCCGCACTGCTGAATTGATACCTACCGCTATTTCACGTATGTTCGCCCGCCTACTCTTTTGTCATCTCACTGCGGCCTTAATTTATGGCGAAACGAACAGCAGGCTACACATCATCAGGCATTCGCAAGGTTAGTGCCCTGCCTGCCCTGCTGACCGAATTTGATCGTTTTGAACGCATAAATCCAGTGAAGCGGAAACCAAACGCGGTGGTCGGCTGGGGATTAAAGCAGACCAGCGTGCGTGCTCGTGGTTATGCTCAGCGCCATCAACTGCCCTATATTGCGCTAGAGGATGGCTTCCTACGTTCGCTAGGCCTGGGTGTTAATGGCTTTCAGCCACATAGTCTTGTCGTCGACCATACCGGTATTTATTACGATGCCTCGCGCCCCTCTGACTTAGAAAACTGGCTCAACACCGATACCTTTGATGATGAAGAGCTAGACCAAGCAACGCGCTGTATGGCGTTGATTGCCCGCTATCGGCTATCCAAATATAACCACGCCGCGGACCACCCTATTCAGGCATCAAACCAGGCGCGTGTATTGGTTGTTGATCAAACCGCTGGCGACGCGTCCATTCATTATGGCGGCGCGAGTGCTGAAAGCTTTGAGCAGATGCTTGAAGCGGCCTTGAGCGAGCACCCCGATGCTGAGATTTTGGTTAAAATTCATCCGGACGTCATCGCGGGTAAGAAGCAAGGCCACCTGCTAAAAGCTGCTGAGCACCCTCGTTGCCATGTCATCAGTGAAGATCTCAATCCCTGGGCGCTTTTTGATCACGTGGACCACGTCTATGTGGTGACCAGCCAACTCGGCTTTGAAGCCCTACTAGCGGGCAAGCAGGTCAACTGTTTCGGCATACCGTTTTACGCAGGCTGGGGATTAACACTTGATCAAATTCCCTGCCATCGACGCCGCCAAGCGCGTACGCTGACAGAAGTGTTTGCCGCGGCCTATTTGCGCTACTGCCGCTACGCTAACCCTTACACCCAACAGCCCGCCACGCTGGAAGAAACCATCGCCCTGATCACCGATCAAAAGCGCCAGCAGGAACGCTATCGAGGCGCATGGTTAGCCTGTGGCTTTTCATCCTGGAAGCGACGCTTTATTGGCGATTTTCTAGGCACCGCCGCTCAGGTCGAGTATCAGCCAAAGCTACCTGGTGCGCTAACCACTGAGCCAGATCCAAAGCGGCTACTGGTCTGGTCAAGCCGCATTGATGCGAACTTTAAACGCCAATATGACCAGCACATGGAAACATTATGGCGGATGGAAGATGGTTTTATTCGCTCGGTGGGCCTGGGAGTTGACTTAACTCAGCCGCTGTCTCTCGTCATTGACTCCCAGGGTATCTATTACGATCCCGGCCAACCCAGTGACTTAGAGACACTGCTCACCAACACCACGTTTAGCGATGACCTACTACTTCGCGCCCAGCAACTGCGTGAACGGCTCGTGGCGCTCAAGCTCTCTAAATACAACGTGCGCGGACAAACAGGCATTGATCTACCTCAGGATCGTTATACGATTCTGGTACCCGGCCAGGTGGAAAGCGATGCTTCTATTGCTACAGGCTCACCCCATATCACCACCAATAGCGGGTTATTAAGCGCCGTTCGTAGCGCCCACCCAGACGCTTTTATTATTTATAAAGCCCACCCTGACGTATTGAGCGGGGCGCGCATCGGTAAACTCGATACCAATGCCAAACGCCTGTATGATCTAGAGGCCAGCGGTCTCGATATCGCGGCGTTATTAGAGCGTGTTGATGCCGTTCACACGATGAGTTCCTTAACAGGATTTGAAGCACTGCTGCGCAAGCGTGAAGTGTGCACGTATGGTCTGCCATTTTATGCTGGCTGGGGGTTAACACAGGATTCGCTTAGCTGCCCACGCCGCACGCGTACGCTCTCATTGGACGCGCTGGTTGCAGGCACGCTGATTTTGTATCCCGGCTATGTGGACCCAGCGTCCGGGCAGCTATGCAATGCTGAAACGGTCGTTAGCCTGTTGGAACAGGCAAGAACACAACATTCTACCCCTACATGGAAACAGCATCTTTACCGCTGTTATCGTAACTTGTTGATTAAAAGGCATTGAGTTGAAGCATCCGAAGCGTGCATTCTTATTTTTGCAAGGCGTGTGCTCACCGTTTTACCCACGCTTAGCCAAGCGCCTGGTGAATGACGGGCATCGCGTTGTAAAGGTCAACTTCAATGCAGGCGATATCGCCTACTGGCAGCGTACCCATGGCGAAAGCCACCTCTTTCGCGGCGCTGAAGACGAGCTACCTGGTTATATCAAAGCACTGTGGCAAAAGTACGCCATTACTGACCAAGTGATGTTTGGTGACCGTAGGCCCATTCATCGCCCCGCGGTCGATAATGCGGCGGCAGCTGGCGTACGTACTCATGTGTTTGAAGAAGGCTACTTTCGCCCCTTCTGGATTACCTTAGAGCGTGAAGGCGTTAATGGCCATTCGCTGTTGCCCCGTGATCCACGCTGGTTTTACGAGACCGGCAAAGCGCTACCCGAACCACCCACCCCGGTGCGCTTTCGATCTTCTTTTAAGATTCGCGCAATGCATGACGTTAGCTATCACTTGGCTGGCCTGGCGAACTCGCTGGTCGCGCCCCGCTATCGCAATCATGCGCCAATTAGCGCACCCGTTGAGTATGCAGGCTACGTCAAGCGCTTCACCCAGCTGAAGTTCTGGAAAAAACGCGACGCCCAGCGTATCAAACAACTGATTGAGAGCGGCCGCCCCTACTTTATGCTGCCGCTGCAATTAAACAGCGATGCCCAGATTCGCTACCACTCACCCTACGCCGATATGCAGGCAGTGATGGAGCATGTTATGGGCTCATTTGCGCAGCATGCACCCAGCGATGCGATGCTGTGCATTAAGAATCATCCGCTGGATATGGGCCTCACCAACTATCCTAAAATCATCCGCCGGCTCGCTGATCACTACGGCTTGCAAGGGCGCATTGTTTACCTGGAGTCTGGCGACCTTAACGCGCTGCTCAAGCACGCCAAAGGCAACGTAACCGTTAACAGTACGGTGGGTATCGTTTCGCTTGAAAAACACTGCCCAACGTTCGCACTAAGCGACCCTATCTACAATCTGACGGGGCTCACCGACCAAGGCAGCCTTGAAGACTTTTGGCAGCAGCCACAGCCGCCTAGCGCAGAGCTGTTTGGCTATTTTCAGAAAACGGTGATGCATGCGGTTCAAATCAATGGCGGCTATTACTGCCAGCCTAGCATTGATTTAGCCGTCGACAACGCCGCGCGGGTGCTAGAAGCCTGCCCGTCGCCGCTGGAGAAACTGCTATGACCACCCTTCAGAAAGCGGCTGAAAACCATCATCGCTGCGTCCTGATCACCGGCGCTACCGGCGCCATTGGCGGTGCCCTGGCGCGCGCCTACGCTGCTCCGAATACGCAGCTTATCCTGCACGGACGACAGCAGGATAAACTAGAGGCCCTAGCCGAGATTTGCCGCCATCAGGGTGCCAAGGTCACGCTTTCGAACATCAACCTAACCGATGATCATGCTCTAAAGGCGTGGCTGGACGAACTATGCACCAACCAAGTGCCAGACATCGTCATCGCTAACGCGGGCAAAAACACCCATCCCCAAGGAGCCGACATGCTAGAGCCCTGGGGAGAAGTACAAGCGCTGCTAGATCTTAACCTTAAAACGCCTATCGCGATGGCACAGCATTTAGTACCTGCTATGCAAAATCGTGGCAGCGGTCAGCTGGTCTTTATTAGCTCGCTTGCCGCATGGCACGGCTTGCCCACTACGCCCAGCTACAGCGCTAGTAAAGCAGGCATAAAAGCTTACGGCGAAGGCCTTCGCGGGCTGCTAGCCCCTCACGGCATTGGCGTGACAGTGGTGATGCCCGGCTATGTTACCTCGCCTATGTGTGACGCTATGCCTGGGCCTAAACCCTGGGAATGGCCCCCCGAGCGCGCCGCTAAGGCGATTAAGCGCGGCATCGCGACTAATCGCTCGCGCATTAGCTTTCCCTTCCCGCTTAACTTTGGCACCTGGTGGCTTGCCGTACTGCCCGGTGGCGTTTCTCAGTGGCTAATTCAACGCCTGGGCTTTAATCATCACGGGGAGACGCCTCATGATTAGTGCGCTGATGTGGCCACTTCTTGTGGGGCTGATAATGTGCAGCGCTTTTGAAGCTTTGCTCAACCCGCGACCGCGCCCATTTTGGCAGCGCAGCATCGCGGTTAATGTCACCCATACCGGCTCTTGGCTGCTGCTCTTTGGACTCTTGGCATTACTGCTACAACGCCCCTGGTTTACGGTAGTGGTAGTGCTTTCGCTGCAATTGGTTGTTATTCAGTCGAGCAATAGCAAATCACGCACGCTCAACGAGCCGTTTATCTGCCACGATTTTGAATATTTCTGGGACGCTATTTTGCATCCACGCCTTTACGTTCCCTTCTTTGGCGTTGGGCTTGCAATTGCCGCTAGCAGCGCCGGGGCTGTGGCTATCGGTGTTTTTTTCTATTTGGAAACGTCGCTTGTTACGAGCGAAGGCGCGAGCCGCTTCTTAATCGGTGCGTTTGAGATCATTGCCATAGGCGTGCTGCTGCTGTCGTTCAGTCTCCCTAAGCAGCCTGCCATCACATTGCAACCCGTACACGACATGCACCAGTTAGGGCTATTTGCCAGCCTCTGGGCCTACGGCGTGGCACTGATGCGCTCCCCAGTGCCTAAACCTGAGCAATCGCCTTTTCACGCATTAACGGACGTTGCGAAAGCGCATCAAGCCAAGCAATCACTGCCCAATGTGGTATTAATTCAGAGCGAGTCATTTTTTGACCCACGCTCGTGGTGTGACGAGATTGACAGCGGCCTTCTTCATCATTTTGATGCCACCCGCGCAAGCGCTACGCTTCACGGCTCGCTAAACGTGCCTGCCTGGGGCGCCAATACCGTTCGCACCGAATGCGCCGTACTAACGGGCATCGCTCCTGAAAAATGGGGAGCGCGCCAATTCAACCCTTACCGTACGTTATCGCGCCACCCGCTGCCCAGCTTGGCAAGTGCCCTTAAAGCTGCGGGTTACCGTACGGTCTGCGTACATCCCTACCTGGCAAGTTTTTATTTTCGCCACAAAGTGATGCCGCAAATGGGCTTTGACCAATTCATCGATATCAGTGCATTTGAGAGCAGCGACAAAGCAGGTCAATATATCGGTGACAGAGCGGTGGCACGAAAGATTGGACGCCTGCTTGAAGATGACGATAATAGGCCGCTATTTGTTTTTGTGATCACCATGGAAAATCACGGCCCGCTGCACTTAGAAACGCCCCGTCAAGACACGCTAGCTACAACAATGCCCGGCGCAACTTGGCCGTTACCGAATCATTTACGTGATCTTGCTGTCTATTTGCACCATCTCAGTGAATCCGACAAGATGCTAGCGAGCGTTAAAAGCGCATTAAATACAGCAAATCGACAGGGGCTGCTAGGCTGGTATGGTGACCATGTGCCTATTCTACCGGAGGCCTATGAATATTTTACGCCGCCGGATAGCCGTACCCCCTACATGATATGGTCAACGCAGGGCCCACAGGCAGAGCAGTTGCCAGCAGCGGGCGAACGGTTGGCATGTGCCAACGAGCCTTACGAATTAGCCGCAAACGAACTTGGCGTCCAGTTATTCAAACAAGTGTTTGGACACGATATAAGTAGCGTTATGATCAAGGCAGAACCAGAACCTCAGGAGCAAGAATGACTAAACGCGTTGCCATTATCGGTGCCGCCCATCGTTTCCCCGGCACCACCCCTGAAACGTTCTGGCAGGATCTGCAAGCCGAAAAAGATTTAGTCACTGAAGTGGCCGCTGACCGCTGGAGCCACGAGGCTTTTCAGCACCCGGATAAACGCCACCCCGGCACCAGCGTGACGTTTGCCGCCGGTAGCCTGGGTGATATCAGCGGGTTTGACGCTGAGTTTTTTGGTATTTCGCCACGTGAAGCGGCCAACATGGACCCTCAGCAGCGCATGTTGCTAGAGCTTGCCTGGGAGGCCATGGAAGATGCCAGCATCGCGCCTAGCTCTCTGCGTGGCAGCCAGTGCGGGGTGTTTTTAGGCGTCGCCAGCTTAGACTATTCCTATCGCATCGCAGACGATATGGCGGCGATTGATGCCTCAACCGCTACCGGCAATACGTCGAGCATTGCATCGAACAGGCTGTCTTACGTGTTCGATTTACATGGTCCCAGCATGTCGCTGGATACTGCCTGCTCGTCGTCTATGGTGGCCTTTCACCAGGCCTGCCAATCGATTCGCAGCGGTGAAACTAATATGGCGCTGGCAGGCGGCATTAGCCTACACCTGCACCCTTACGGTTTTATTATTTTCTCCAAAGCCAGCATGCTCTCACCGACGGGCCGCTGCCAAGTATTCGATGAGTCGGGCAACGGCTATGTGCGCTCGGAAGGCGCCGGCATTTTCCTGCTCAAAGATTATGATCAAGCGGTTGCCGATGGCGACAATATTATGGCCGTTGTCGCAGGCTCGGCGGTTAACACCGACGGTCACAAATCTGGCCTGACCGTCCCGAACCCCAGCGCCCAGATTGACTTGATGAAGCGCGCCTATCAGCAGGCGGGCATAGCGCCGGATGAGATCGACTACTTAGAAGCTCATGGCACCGGCACCGCTGTGGGCGACCCGATTGAAGCTCGCGCCATTGGCGAGGCGCTCGGTCAGTACCGTAAAACACCGCTACTTATTGGCTCAGTTAAAAGCAACCTTGGCCACCTGGAAACGGCCTCTGGCGTTGCGGGGCTAGCAAAAGCGCTTTATAGCATTCAGCACCGCGAAGTACCGGCCACCATTGGCATTCGTAAACTGAACTCACGCATCAAATTTGATGAGTGGAATCTATCGGTGGTCACCAAGGGCCAAGCGCTGAAAAAACAGGGCCGGCTGGTTATTGGCATTAACTCTTTCGGTTTTGGCGGGGCCAATGCCCACGTTATTTTAGAAAGCCCACCTGAACGAGCTCAGCCAACGCCACAAGCGCCCGGCGCACAGCTACCCATTCGCCTTAGCGCGCGCAGCGAAGCCGCGCTCACGCAAAGCGCCGCAGCGCTGGCCAGCTATTTGCGCGAAAACGGCACTACGCAGCTGTACGATATAGCCCATACGCTGTTTAACCGCCGCGACCAGCATAGCCACGGCGCTCTGTTGTTTGCTCAGACGCCAGAAGAAGCGGCTATCGCGCTGAGTAAACTTGCGGCGGGTGAAACAAAAAGCGCCACGCTACTTACGCGCTTATCCAACGCGGCGGGGCCTGTCTTTGTTTATGACGGCAACGGCTGCCAGTGGGAAACCATGGGGCGCGACCTGCTACAGGACTCACCGGTCTTCGCTGAGGCGATAGACCGTGTTGATGCATTATTCCAGCAGTACGGTAGTTTCTCTTTACGCGCCGAGCTTGAAGGTCACAATACTGAAAATCCAAAGGCCGAAGCCCAGCCAGAGCAAGACCGTTTTGCACTGACTGAGATAGCGCAACCTGCTCTGTTTGCACTGCAGATAGCTCTCACAGAGTGGCTGCGCCAACAAGGCATTATGCCCACCGCGGTTTTCGGCCATAGCGTCGGTGAAGTTGCCGCCGCCTGGGCCAGCGGCGCGCTAAGCTTGGAAGATGCGGTCAAAGTCATTTACTTTCGTAGCGACTATCAGGGTAAAACGCGTGGCCAAGGCGCCATGACCGCTGTCGCTATCAGCGCCGACGACATTGCCGAATGGCTGGCAAAGCCTGCGTTCGAAAACGTTTGCCTGGCAAGCATTAACAGCCCGAAAGGCATTACCCTGGCAGGCGACAGCGCACAGCTAAGCGCATTGGAAGCGGCCCTGAGCGAGCAAAGTATTTTCGCTAAGCGTTTACCGCTGGATTACGCCTTCCACAGCCCGGCAATGGATAGCATTGAAGCAGGCGTCGTTCATGCACTGGGCGACATTACCCCGCAGCCCACGCAAATTCCCTACTATTCCACCGTGACCGGCACGCTGATTGACGGTCATGAGTTAGATGCCACCTATTGGTGGAAGAATATCCGTGAACCGGTGCTGTTTGACGCTGCCGCAAGCGCGTTGATTCAGCAAGGCAATAACGTGTTTATTGAAATCGGCGCGCACCCTATTTTGCGTCGCTATCTCAACGACTCACTGCGCCAATTAGAATGCCCAGGCCTCGTTTTTGGCACCATTGAGCGCCACAAATCGGGGCTGGATGGACTACAGCGCTGCTTAAGCCAGATGCTGCTGAGCGGCCTTGCTCTAGACAGCAACTTTTTCCCCGTTGAGGGTCGGCGCGTCTCGTTGCCGCGCTATGCCTGGCAACGCGAGCATCACTGGGTACAAAGCACCGGCGACAGCCAAGGTCTGCTCGGCCGCTATTATCAGCATCCACTGCTGGGCTACCCGCTGTCTCAGCATGAACACACGTGGGAAAGCCAACTTGATACCCAGCGCCTGCCCTGGCTGGCAGACCACGTGGTTGGCGAAGGGGCGGTTTTCCCCGGCGCCGGTTTTGTAGAGCTCACGCTTGCGGCAGCGCTGCAGCTAAAAGACACTCCGCTGCTGGATATAGAAGAGCTGGAAATTCGCGCCCCGCTGTTGCTAGACGGCACACATGGTCGCGCCATGCGCCTTACCTATCTGCCGGAAGACGGCCGTCTTGAAATTCACTCTCGCGAACCAGCGACCAGCAGTGAATGGCAGCTCAACGCCGTGGCCCGCACAATGCGTGAGAGCCGTGGCTTCCTGCTTAATCGCAGAGCACCCGTGCTCCCCAGCCGCGCGCCGGACTATACGCTAAACGACCACCTGCAAATGGCCGAGCGCATTGGCCTGCACTACGGCCCTTCTTTTCAGGCCATTTCACGCGGATGGATTGAAGGCGATGCGGTCATAGGCGAAATCGCCCTGCCGGACTCGATTCAGGCGCAGCTCACCACACTGCATGTTCACCCCGGCATTCTCGACAGCGCCTTTCAAATGTTTATACCGCTGCTCGCGCAGCACAGCGAGTTTGCTGCGCAGCTGGCCTTTGTGCCGGTACGCGTTGGGCGCATTCAGGTAAATACCCAGGCAGGCGCGCCCGTATTAGCCCGCGCGGTGATGGGCAAACGTGCGCCGCACTCGTTTACCGCTGATTTTGAGCTGTATGACGCGGCCGGGAACGCTGTTGCCGTACTGAGCAAAACGCGCTTTAAAGCAATTCGTCTCAACCGCGCCCATCATCAGCACTTTAGCTATCTTGATATTGAGCTCACCCCAGCGCCGCTACAGGCCAGACCGCTGGCATTCCCCGCCGAAGCACTGACGCAGCTGGCCAATATCGCCAGCACTTACGCTGAACGAACCGGCCAACGCTATGGCAATGAGGTAGCACCGCTGCTTGATAGCCTGAGCGAGGCGTTTACCCAGCAAAGCTTGGCTCAACAAACAGCTCAAAAAACAGCGCACGAAGCATCTCAAGATCAGCATTCACCAGACGTTATCTGGCAACTGCTGGTACAAGATTACCCAGACTACTTTGCCCCGATTCACCTCGTTGGCCGTTTGGGATTACATCAGCAGGCACTGCGTAGCGGCACCAGCGACTTAGACTCTCTAGGCATTAGCCATAACCAACTAGCGCGCTTAAATCGTGTTCTAGTGGGTGAAAGCGGCTGGCAAGCCATCGCGGGCGAGCTGGGGGAGTTGGTGGACGCACTGTTAGCGTCACTACCCGCCGGGCAGCGCCTGCAGCTACTGGAAGCCGGCCCTAGTGCGCCTGCGCTTGGCGAGCGTTTACTGGAGCGCAGCGGGCAAGCAACCAATAGCGACCTCAGCCATTATCGTGTGATTACCACCCACGACACCGCCCGCCATCAGGCCGATCAGCTGCAAGAACGCTTCCCGCTGATAGACGTACAGCATCTGAGCCAAGAGGATTCTTCTTCGCTTGCTGAACCGGCTTGCGCTGGAAAAGCACAGCTGGCATTCGTCAGCATCGATGTCACTCAGCCTTTCGCCACGCGTCAGTTAATTGAAGCGCTACCCGCGCAGCTGGCCCCTGGCGCTCAGCTAATGCTGGTGGGCATTGCTCCCAGCCGCTGGCTTGATGATCTGCTGGCCACACCGGGTATCGATCAAACGGCGCTGGAGCAAGATACGCTGATCGGCTGGCTAAACGATCAAGGCTTTGTCGTTTCTGCGCCCATAGCGTTAGAAGAAAGCGGCAGCGGCGCTTATCTTCTGCATGCACACTATCCAGAAACGTCAGCGGCAGCGGTTTCAACCGCCACCTCACGACGCCACTTGGTGGTCGCTGATTCAGCTAGCGAAACCCTCGCAGCACGCTTAGTTGAAACGCTGCAGCAGCTGGGTGCGCCAGCCCTGCTCAGCGTCAGCCAAAACGCACCTGCTGAGTTATTGGCTGATGTGCTGGCCCAGCCAGAGTTAGTGAACCATAGTGATCTAACGCTTAATGTGATCGACCTGCGCGGCCTAGGCGCAAGCAGCACCGCCGAGCAAACTGCACGCTGCGAACACGCTTTGCAGTGGACGCTGGCACTAGAGCAGCAGTCGCTCGCGGCCTCACTATGGCTGGTCACCCGTGGTCTTAGCCCGCTTTGGCAAACAATGCCAGGCACTAGCCACACGCCTGATGATAACGATGCACCAGGCGATGCTGTGCTGTGGGGCTTTGGCCGCTCGCTTGCCAATGAAGCCGTGGGGCATAGCGTTTATCTGCTGGATATACCGGCGGCCATTAGCGGGCCGGCTCTTAAAACATGGGCGAAGATACTCAGTCAGCCGGATAGCGAAAACGAAGCACTGATCGATAGCCAAGGCCATCGCTTTGCGACGCGACTACGCACGCTACCCGCGCCGCAGCCAGCAGCGCCAGCCTCAAGCGAGCAGCCGCGCCAGGCGATGACGCTGGGTTTTGCTATGCCCGGCCAGCTACGCCAGCTGGCATGGCGCCCGCGCCCACTGCCCGAAGCCGATGCTGACGAAGTAGAAATTCGCGTTAAAGCCACCGGGCTGAACTTCCGCGATGTAATGTATACCCTGGGCCTGCTCTCTGATGAAGCGATTGAAAACGGCTTTGCCGGACCAACGCTAGGCCTTGAGTTTTCGGGCGTGGTGGAAACCGTGGGCAGCAACGTGACGCACGTGACGCCTGGGCAAGCCGTGGTGGGCTTCGGCCCGGCCAGCTTCAGTGACCGCGTCATCGCTAGCCAACATGCTGTCGCGCCGTTGCCGGAAGGCATTAGCTTTGCCGCCGCGGCCACTATTCCCACCACTTTCTTCACGGTCTACTACGCGCTAAAGCATTTAGCCCGGGTAGAACCAGGCGAAAAAGTATTGATTCACGGCGCAGCAGGCGGCGTGGGCATTGCGGCTATACAAATCGCTCAGTGGCTGGGTGCGGAAATTTACGCCACGGTCGGCTCTGACGAAAAGCGCGATTTCCTACGCCTGATGGGCATCGAGCGGCTTTACGATTCACGCTCGCTCACCTTCGCCGAGGAGATCCTCGAAGATACCCAGGGCGAAGGTGTTGACGTGGTGCTTAACTCACTAGCCGGGGAAGCAATCAATCAGAACCTGCGCGCGCTGCGCCCGTTTGGTCGCTTTCTGGAACTAGGCAAGCGCGATTTCTATGAAAACACTCACATTGGCCTGCGCCCCTTCCGCAACAACCTGAGCTACTTTGGCATCGATTCCGACCAGCTTATGAAGGTGCAGCCTGCGCTCACCCAGCGCCTGTTTGGCGAAATGATGGCACTGTTTAATGACGGCACGCTGAACCCACTGCCGTTTACCTCGTTCAGCCACAGCCAGGTGATTGACGCTTTCCGCTACATGCAGCAGGCGCGACAAATCGGCAAAGTGGTTGTGACGTACGAACAGGCTATCTCGCCGCCCAAGAACGATTTAATGGGCACAGCAGCGATGCAGCTATCCGCAGATGCCAGCTACCTAGTGACGGGCGGCCTCGGCGGCTTTGGCTTAAAAACGGCTCAGTGGCTGGTAGCGAAAGGCGCCCGGCAGCTGATTCTGCTTAGCCGCAGCGGCCCCGCCAGCGAAGAGGCCCAAACGGCTATTGCGGCGTTTGAGCGGGAAGGCGTGAAAGTACTCGCCTTAGCCTGTGACATTACCGATCGCTCCGCACTGGCAGCAGCACTTGAGCGGGCGAAAAGCGAGCTCGCACCGCTGCGCGGCATTGTTCACGCCGCCACGGTGATTGACGACGGTTTGATTCGCAACTTAGATGCCGAGCGTATCCAGAAAGTATTGGCGCCCAAAATAGACGGCGCCCGGCATTTAGATGCGCTGACGCGCGAGACGACGCTGGACTTCTTTATTGTCTACTCCTCTGCCACTACGCTGTTCGGCAACCCGGGCCAAGCCAGCTACGTGGCGGCTAACCACTGGCTGGAAGGCTTTGCCGCAAACCGGCGCGCGGCAGGCTTACCGGCAACCTGCGTACGCTGGGGCGCAATTGACGATGTTGGCTTTTTGGCGCGCAACACCCGCACTCGGGATGCGCTGCAAGAACGCCTAGGCGGTTCGGCGCTGCATTCAGATGACGCGCTTAACGTGCTCGAACAAATGCTGTTAACGCCAGGGCCAAGCCTGGGCGTGCTAGAGCTTGAGTGGGGCGCGCTTGCTCGCTTCCTGCCGACAGCTGAAGCGCCACGCTTTAACGAAATTGCCCGCGCCAGCGACGACGATAACAGCGTGGATGCAGACGATGACATCAGCGCCCTGCTGGCCGACCTTTCTCCTGAGGAGCTGCACAGCACGGTAACAGAGCTGCTGCGCACTGAGCTTGCCAGCATCCTGCTGATTGATGAAGACAAGCTCGATGTTCATCGCTCGGTTTACGACATGGGCTTTGACTCGCTGATGGGCGTTGAGCTAATGACGGCCATTGAGAACCGTTTGGGCGTCCAGGTGTCAGTCATGGTACTCAGTGAAGCATCGACATTGGATAAATTGGCGGGTGTGCTGATTCAAAAAATGCATCAGCACGACGACATTGACGACGACTCGCAGAATGCGATTGCTTCGCTGGCCGCACAGCACGGCACGGAGGGTTTCGGCAGTGAAAAATTGACCGTCGAGCCGGCGCCCGCGACATCATCATCGACAACCGAGACATCATGACTGCTAAGCGCTCTGACCTGAAACAACAGCTTCTGGAACAAGCACGCAGGCGTTCCACGTCGCGTGCTAGCAATGCCTCATCTGAGCAAGGGGCAGAGCAGCGTCCGGTGCCCGAGCGTTTCACACGCTTTGATGCCCAGCCTGGCTACCAGCAAATTGCCATGATGCGTCAAGCTGCGGAGCAGCTGGGCCTGATCGATCCGTTCTTTAAAGTGCATGAAGGCACCGCCGGAGCGACCAGCGTCATCGATGGACAAACCTGCATTAACTTTGCCAGCTACAACTACCTTGGCTTCTCCGGCGACCCGCGCATTAACCAAGCCGCCTGTGATGCCGTAGCACGCTATGGCACATCGGTTTCTGCCAGCCGCGTGGTTTCCGGCGAGCGGCCCATCCACCAGGAATTGGAACAGGCCCTTGCGAAGGCGTATGACGTTGAAGATGCCGTCGCCTTTGTCAGCGGCCACGCGACCAACGTGTCAACGCTTGGCTATTTGCTTGGCCCTAAAGACCTGGTGCTTCACGACGAATATATTCACAACAGTTCGTTAGTCGGCGCGCAGCTATCTGGCGCTAAACGCATGTCGTTTAGCCATAACGATCCCGCTGCGCTGGAAGCCCTGTTAGCACGTCACCGCCATCAGTTTGAACGCGTGCTGGTGGTGATTGAAGGGCTTTACAGCATGGATGGCGACATCCCTGAGCTTCCCCGCTTTATCGAAATTAAGCAGCGCCATCAAGCATGGCTAATGGTTGATGAAGCACACTCTTTTGGTGTGATGGGCGATACCGGCCTTGGGCTGCGCGAATATTTTGATATCGACTCGCGAGACGTGGATATCTGGATGGGCACCATGAGTAAATCCATGGCGGGCTGCGGGGGCTATATTGCCGGCAGCAAACCGTTGGTTGAAATGCTTCGCTACCTTGCGCCAGGCTTTCTCTACAGCGTTGGCATGCCAGCCCAGGTGGCTGCGCCTTCCTTGATGGCCCTAGAACTACTTCAGCAGGAGCCGGAACGCGTACAGCGACTCCACAGCATTTCGCGCTACTTCCTTGAGCAGGCAAAGGCGCGCGGGCTGGATACCGGCAAAAGCATCGGTGCAGCGGTGGTCCCGGTGATTATTGGCAGCTCAGCCGCCGCCGCTCGGCTTTCCCATGGGCTACTGGCTCAGCACATTAACGTACAGCCAATTTTGCACCCGGCGGTTCCTGAAAAAAGCGCGCGGCTACGCTTCTTCCTTTCGTGTGATCATACTCAGTCGCAGGTTGATCAAACGCTAGATGCACTCGCCAGACTGCTGCCCTAATAAATCAGCGCTTCAAAGCTAAGGATGATCGCATGGACGTCGACGAAGGCGCGGAAAGCACCGTCTCAGAACACTCAGTCTCTGAAAACCTGGTCTCTGAAAACCTGGCATCTGAAAACCTGGCATCTGAAAACCTGGCATCTGAAAACCTGGCATCTGAAAACCTGGCATCTGAAAACCAAGCCTCCGCCTGGTATGTTATTCAGTGCAAAGGAAGCGAGTCATTTCGCGCCGCCGAGCACCTCGCTAACCAAGGTTATGAAGTGTTCCATCCGGTGCTGAATGCCCAACGCAAACGTCAAGGTAAGCTAACCACCGTCGTTGAACCTCTGTTTCCTTACTACCTGTTTATCTGCTTAGACCAGATAGCCAGCAACTGGCGACCCATTCGCTCCACCCGTGGCGTCCTCCGGCTGCTAACTTTCGGCGACAGGCCGGTGTCTGTGCCCGCATCGCTGGTCGAAACGTTACGTGCACAGCCACATCGTCAGGAAGGCGTTCATAGCTACTTCAGCGCCGGCGAGAAAGTTACTATCACTGATGGCCCGTTTAAAGACTTAGAAGCTATTTTCACGCACTGCAAAGGCGAAGAACGCGCCATCGTTTTACTCAATGTTTTGCAGCGCCCTCAGCACATCGAACTACCTGTGGGCAGCTTGGTAAAATCCTAGCGTCACCTAGCGATGAAACTGTTTTTCGCGCTCTGGCTGCCAAACGATAGCATCGATACGCAGGCGAACTTCGGTGTTATTAGGTAATGGCCACTCGATGACGCTGCCGACCTTTAAGCCAATTAACGCCGCACCGATGGGGGCCATCACTGAAATCCCATCAGCCACACTGTCCAGCAAGTGGGGGTACACTAAGGTGCGAACCATGCTGCGCTCCCTAGACAAATCGGTAAAACGTACCTGGCTATTCATACTGACAACATCGTCAGGAATTTCTTGAGGATCGATAACTTCCCCACGAGACAACTCTTCTTCGAGTAGTTCCGCCACCATCAAGTCCTTGTCAGATGCACTATCAATCAGGCGCTGAAGGCGCTCGGCATCAAGACGGTTAATGGTAATAGGAGGACGCTGCCCCATGCTTACTCTCCTTAGAAAGCAACAAAATCAAAAAATTAATTTGTTTTGAAGATGAATTAACGGTATGAAAAGCTACCAACAAAAACAGTCCTCCCCCAGAAGGGAAGGACTGTATGCCATCAGTATAGGCGATTCACATAACAAAGGCGATTAGGTGACGCCCTGTTCGATCATGGCATCAGCGACTTTCCGGAAGCCCGCAATATTAGCCCCTAGGACTAAATTGGTCGGCTCACCAAACTCTTCCGCCGTCGTAGCGCACTGCTGGTAAATATCACTCATGATTTGCTTGAGCTTTTGATCGACTTTTTCCATCGGCCAACGCTCCATGCTGCTATTTTGGGCCATTTCCAGCTGGCTCGTCGCAACACCACCTGCATTAGCCGCCTTACCGGGGCCATAGTCAATCTTGGCTTCCAAGAAGAGGTCTACCGCCTCTGTAGTAGAGGGCATGTTGGCCCCTTCACTCACGCAGCGCACGCCGTTAACTAGCATTACCCGTGCATCGACTTCCGTTAGCTCATTTTGCGTGGCGGAAGGAAAAGCCGCATCCCCTTGAAGATGCCATACGGCATGACCACCTTCAGGATAATCACGAACGGAAATATACTGCGCGTTAGGCCGCTCATTAACATACGCTTCTAAAGAAACCCGCTTAACTTCTTTAAGCTGCTTCAGCAAATCAAGATCAATACCCTCGGGGTCATGAATAGTCCCCTGAGAGTCACTGCACGAGATTGGTTTGGCGCCTAGCTCGTAAAGTTTCTCGATGGTATAGATAGCGACATTGCCTGCCCCAGACACCAGGCAGGTTTTGCCACTTAGCGTTTCATCGCGCGCCGCCAGCATATTCTGGGCAAAGTAGACGGCGCCATAGCCCGTCGCTTCTTTGCGGCCAAGCGAGCCGCCCCAGCTAATCCCTTTACCTGTTAGCACGCCCTCATAACGGCCCGTCAGACGCTTATATTGGCCGAAAAGGTAACCTATCTCACGCGTGCCAACGCCGATATCACCAGCGGGAACATCGCTATTAGGGCCTATATGCCGATATAGCTCCGACATGAAAGACTGGCAAAACCGCATAATCTCATTATCCGACTTCCCTTTAGGGTCAAAATCGGAACCCCCTTTACCTCCACCGATAGGCAAACCGGTCAGCGCATTCTTAAAGATTTGCTCAAATCCCAAAAACTTAATGGTGCCCGAGGTAACGCTAGGGTGAAAACGCAAGCCGCCCTTATAGGGCCCAAGCGCAGAGTTGAACTGGACGCGGTAGCCTTTATTAACCTTGACCTGACCGGCATCGTTTAACCAGCTGACGCGAAACATCACCTGGCGTTCCGGCTCAACTATTCGCTCGATAATACTGTGATCAAGATAGTGCGGAGCCCGCTCAAACAGCGGACGCAGGCATTCAAGCACTTCTTCTGTGGCTTGATAAAATTCAGATTGGGCTGGGCTGCTTTTGGCAAGCCTAGTAAGCGTGTCGTGAACGTAAGGCATAAAGCGACATACCCTTGCAGTGTCAAAGATCAGTGGGCTGGCCAGAGCGCTGTCTTATTTAACTGCGGGCGCGCCCTCCTGCATACCCTATGCCGGTTCGGTATAACGTTTTAATGCGCAAAATTAAGACCAAAGTCTATATTTTTTTGCACAAGGCTGGTGCAACATCAAAATAAAATAAACGATTTTTAAACGAAAACAACATAGCTAATCTTACAGCTAGACTAAAAGAACTGTACTGGACTGAGAGAAGAGATCAACATGGTTGAAAAAACCGCTTAACTAATTTCTGATACCAGAGCATCCTTAAAATATTAACAATTCCTAGGAAAATGGGAATAAAATAAACTAAAAATATAAGCTCACCCGCGGAAGGCAAATATTTTACGATAAAAAACAAAGTCATTATCAAGCTAAAGACAGCGGCATTAAAATAAAGTGAAAGACGTTCATATCCACAAAAATTAATGAGCACTGACTCTACTACCCCTAACTGCCCAGATGCGACGTTAAATCCAAAAGAACATACAAAAAAAATCACCATCCAAAACTCACTGACAGTGCCTATCACATAGAAGTAAAAAATTATTAGAAAAGACAATAAAGGCACCAACACAAAAACCAATCTGTTTATTTTTTGCTTTAGCTTAATAATAAATTGATAAGAGTATTCACGAACTAAAACCATTCGTGACAAACTGGCAGCATTATTATTGATCATACCCCGGGGCAGAGCTGACATCGCACTAAAAACAGCGGCTGCCAGCGAAGCTACTATAGCGACATCTCCTCCACCTAGTGAAACAAAAAGCGATGGAAGAATAAAACCGACTCCGCTACTGGCAGAATTAGATAGACCTACAACTAAACTAGATATAACACTCTGTTTAGACACCCATCCCACTCCATCTGCCAATCGTACCTTTTTGATTATCAACATAAATGAAATCATCATTAGCAAGGCTAAAGAATATGAAACTGACAGTAGATCTAACACATCAGCGACATCTAAATGACCAAAGTTCAAAAACAGCACCAACGATACTGCGACAAAGAAAATGCCAACTAATAAATCATTAACCAACAGCATTAAAAAGCTTCGCTTAAAAACCAAGTAATTACGAAACACCTGATAAACTGAAGTAACCACTATCAATACGAAAACCGAATAGAAATCTGGCACGGGTACGATATAAGAGATCAAAAACAAACAAAATATCGACACCCCCCCTCCGATGAAGACCGAAGAAATTGCATAGTTCAGAAAAAGCGCAAAGCTTTCTTTTTCTGCCATACTTTTCATCAAAATGGTGGCAAATCCGATTCCAGATATCATCACGAAAAATGATGCCAATGTATATTCAGCCGAAAAGTATGTAATATCTTCTCGGGCCATAAAAAAACCAGTAAAGCCCAGCACAAATATTCTAAAACCACCTGGGCTAGCGGCGGTTAAAAAGGGAAGGCTTCTATCAAGCATACTAAAAAATCGTGCCATATATCAGTATCAACCTAATTTAGAGATAGCATTTCTAACAAGACCTCTTAAAATGCGAGCAAGAAAAAATATTTTTTTTCTTGCTGGCGTTTTCCTATCATTTTCTAAAGAACTTTTCATATTGATAAAATCTTCCCAAACAAGCAAAGGCCTAACTTCTTTAACAATAGCGCCTTGCTGCTCAAACAAAGGCCAATCATCTAAAACGCTTTTAATTTCAATAGAAGAATTTAGAAGTTTCTCAGCTCCTTGTGGAGTCACAACGTATCCGACAGCGCCAGAAGGCCAGGTTTTAAATCCTCTACCGACAGAGTAATCTCCTAATTTAATGTGATTTTTAAGAGGCTCTAAAAAATGGTAAAGTTTACGAGATCGATGATCTTTTTTAGAGTGACCAAGAAGAATAACATCATAGTCAAGCTTGCTACATTCAAGCTGTGCCAAAAAACCCACAAGTCTTTTATCGACAATGGCATCATCTTCAAAAACAACTCCAGCATTACAAGACAGAAAAACTTGTTCCCATATTTTCTTATGGCTTAAGAAACAACCTACTTCACCGTTGGTAAGTGCTCTACCATTTCTACCGAAAACAATTTTTTTGTCAATAAAAACAGAATCATTAAAAGTCTCCTTGCTATATCGAACAGCATCAATCAACTTATAATCAATAGACATATTAGATAGCTGACGTTCAATTGATTCAACCCTTTCAGGGGTTCTCATGGTCAAAACATAAAAATCAAAAGACTCCTTTCTCACTAGAATTCTCCATCAAACATGGATGTTTTTAGGCTGAGATTCAATCCTCATACCTGCAACTTTAGAAGCCATTTATTCGTAATAATAAAGTCTTTAAACGACAGCAGGCGGCCTATGTCGCCTGCCAACTTCATGATTATATGTATTAGGCTTCGTCACTAGCTATACATCATAACCTGCTTCCCGAGCGAGAACAGTATTCGCTTTCAACCAGCCCTCAATGTGACCGCAATCAAAGGTACGGCCTGTCATGCGGAAAGCCTGCACTGAATGGCCTTCCTGCATTAAACGGTCAATCGCATCGGTCAGTTGGATCTCGTTACCGGCACCGGGTGACTGATCGCTTAATAGCTCCATCACACGGTAAGGCAGCACGTAGCGCCCAATGACAGAAAGACGCGAAGGCGCTTCTTCTGGCTTAGGCTTTTCAACCACGCCACGCATATCGGCGCTTTCACCTGCATTCGGTTCGCTGCCGCCACAGTCCACAATGCCGTAGCGATACACTTCATTCTCCGGCACGGCTTCCACCATGATTTGCGCAGCGCTGTTCGCATCCCAGCGCATCACCATGTCACCAAGGTCACAGCGAGCATCGCCCGCCTGTGGTTTGACCAGCACATCGGGCAGAATCACAGCGAAGGGCTCGTTCTCGCCTAGTAAATGAGCTGCGCAAAATACCGCATGCCCAAGACCTTTCGCGTTAGGCTGTCGCACGCTGGTAATTTTTAACTGCGGCGGGGCGATAGCAGCCAATACTTCTAACAGCGCGTCTTTACCTTTGCTAGCCAGTGAGTCTTCAAGCTCAGCATGCGCATCGAAGTGATCTTCAATGGCGGATTTTCCTGATCGCGTCACCAAGATAATCTCATTAATCCCTGCCGCCAGCGCTTCTTCCACCACATGCTGAATCAATGGACGGTCGACTACCGGCACCATCTCTTTGGGAATTGCCTTACTGATTGGCAATAAACGGGTACCAAAACCTGCTACGGGAATAATCGCTTTACGCACCTGCGTCATTAATGATTTCCTTTATAACGTTACTAGTCGTTTGATTCATGGCTGAGCTGGCACCATCAGTGACGCCATTCGCCTACTTTTCGCACCAGCTGTTCGGTGCTTGGATCGCTCACCACACTTTGCTCAGCGGGGTTGCCTTCCAATGTATGGCACAAGCTATTTGCAAGCTTTTTACCTAGCTCAACACCTGGTTGATCAAAGGGATTAAGATTCCACAACACCGATTGCACAAACACCTTGTGCTCATAAAGCGCTATTAAGGCCCCCATACTCCACGCGTCTAATTGCTTAAGCAATAGCACCGAATTGGGTTGATTACCGCGATAACCTTGTGCCATGTGCCCACGCAGTGCGCTAGGAATAGCATCATCCCCCAATGCAAACAACTGAGCCTGCGCTAAGCAGTTAGCTAAGGTTAGCTGCTCCTGAGTCGCCAGCGATTTTTCTACTCGTGGCGTTGCGTTCACCTTGCGCTTGGCGACGGCCACAAAATCTGCGCTTACCGTATGACTGCCCTGGTGCAACAATTGGTAAAATGCATGCTGCGCATTCGGCCCCACATCCCCCCAAATAATGGGACAGGTCGTATGGGTAACCGAGCGACCATCAAGACACACACTCTTACCGTTCGACTCCATCTCTAACTGCTGTAAATAAGCAGGCAGGCTTTTTAACCGGCCATCATAGGGTAATACCGCATGGGTCGAGATATTGAGAAACTGGCAATTCCAAGCGCCCACTAATGCGAGCAGTGCAGGTACATTCTCTGTAAGCGGTGTTTCAAGAAAATGATGATCCATAGCATGCGCGCCTTCCAGCAACGCATTAAAGCTCCTCATACCTAGCTGAATAGCAATGCTGACACCAATGGGCGACCACAGCGAGAAACGCCCGCCGATCCAGTCTTTAAAAACCAGTTGGTGAGCCTCTGGGACGCCAAACTCGGTCATTTTTTCAGGCTTGGAAGACACCCCGATCAATTGGTGGCGACCCCCCAGTGTCAGGATAAGTGTCGCACCCTCTGATATTCTTTCTTAAACATTGATCAGGGGGTCAAAGGAGACACTCATGCCTCGCTATTCAGATGAACGTCGGCAAGCGGTGGTGGCCAAATTACTGCCGCCTCATGCCCTTTCACCCCATGAGATTGCAGCACAGGAAGGCATCTCATTAGCCACGGTTTATAAATGGCGTAAAGAAGCACGTATTAATGGAAAATGTTTACCAGATGCCTTGGGCAAAGGCGCTGATGGATGGTCTTCCCGTGATAAATTTAGCGCTGTTGTTGAGACGGCCTCAATGAATGCTCACGACGTGGCTGAGTATTGCCGCCGTCGCGGCCTCTATCCAGAACAATTGGAGCAATGGCGTTCTGACTGTGAACAGGCGGCCTGCTTGTCACAGTCAGAACGCCAGCGTGAGGCAGATGAGCTCAAACAGCAGCGCAAACATATTAAAGCACTGGAGAAAGAACTGGCTCGCAAGAACAGTGCGTTAGCCGAAACAGCGGCCTTGTTAACGCTGCGAAAAAAAGCAGCGGCGATCTGGGGGGACGAGGACGAATGATTAGCACCCCTGATCGCCGACATGCCATTGCGCTGATCGATAACGCCCGTGCTCACGGTGCACGTTTAGCAGCCGCCTGCCGTGAACTGGGCATGAGTGCTCGGACGTATCAACGCTGGACACGCGATGGTGAACTTCGCGAAGACCTGCGGCCTTTAGTTGAGCGGCCCACACCGGCGAATGCGCTCACGCCGATAGAGCAGCAGGAAATCCTCGACATTTGCCACCGGCCAGACTATGCCCACTTGCCGCCGGAACAGATCGTGGTAAGACTGTTCGATGAGGAAGCGCGCTACCTCGCCTCAGCTTCCACCTTCTATCGCGTGTTGCATAAACACAAAGAAGCGATCCATCGGGGCCGCGCCAAGTTGCCGAAGCGTCACGCCCGACCGACGACGTATCAGGCGACGGCGCCTAACTGCGTTTGGACGTGGGACGCGACCTGGCTGGGTGGCCCCATCAAAGGTGAGTATTACTATCTGGTCATGATGCTTGATATTTACAGCCGCAAAATCATCGGCTGGGAAGTCTTCCTCGCGGAATCAGCCCATAACTCCCGCACGGTGCTGGAACGTGCAGTGCTGGCCGAGCAGGTCGTCGATCAGCCCTTGGTACTTCATGCCGATAATGGCAGCCCGTTTAAGGGGGCCACGCTATTAGAGAAACTGCATGAGCTAGGCATCACCCCCTCGTTCAGTCGACCCCGGGTCAGCAACGATAACCCTTACTCAGAGTCGCTGTTCCGTACGTGCAAGTATCGTCCCTGTTATCCAACGAAGGGCTTCGCCCATGTTGATGCTGCACGGGAATGGGTAGCTGGCTTCGTTCAGTGGTACAACCACGAGCACCGCCACAGCGGAATCCGTCTCGTCACCCCCGCCCAACGGCACGCGGGTCAGGACACGGAAATACTGATTAAGCGCGATCAAATCAATCGAGCAGCGCGCAACGCCAACCCAGCGCGATGGAGCGGCAACACACGTAACTGGACACCCGTAAAGACAGTATCACTTAACCCAGAAAGAGAGCTGAGTGTGACGGTAAACGAACCAGAAAAGAAGGCTGCATAAATATAGTCAGAGACGACAACTTACTTGACGATTACCGCGACAAACCGTTGCCACATCGACCTCAAGGGAATCACTCAGCCATGCCAGGGCAGTACGAGCATTGAACTGAGTATCCGCGGTGGTAAACGATTTAGAAGCCAGCACTAACAGCGTAGTAGCTGGATCTAAACGTTCCATTAGCGGCAGAAGCTGAGCCCCATCCATACTCGATACATAGTGAACGTTTAAGTGAGCTTGGCTTGGTCGATCGGATAACGCTTCACTGATCATTTTGGGCCCTAAATCAGAGCCACCAACGCCAATATGTACCACATCAGTGATGGCCTGGCCGATTGCGCCAAACCATTGGCCACAATGTAAACGCTCAACCATTTCAGCCATGTTTAAACGCTGCTGTTGGCAAAAACTCACGCCGGGTGCCATGCCCTCAGGGGGTGTCACACCAGCAGGCCATCTAGCGGCCATGTGCAGCGCTGCACGATGCTCTGAAGGGTTAACCACATCACCCGCAAATAGTGCCTCGCGTTTTTTTTCCAACCCACAGCTCTGCGCCCACTCTACGAGTAAAGCGATAGTTCTTGTCGTCAGGCGCTGCTTACTGAAGTCCACATGAAGCGTACCAACAGTAAACGCCAGTGACTCAGCACGTTGAACGGCAGACGCAGAATCGCTGACGAGTAAATCGCTTAACGACATCGCCTGCAAATGCTCAGCATGAGCCGCTAGCTCATTAGCAGGCGTATATAGGCGGTGATTCACCGCAGTGAGAGGAGCATTCATAGTGTATCTTCCGTGATAATGACTAGATAACAACCGTTACCTTTGCAAAGCAAGCTCCAAGCCAGCCACGCCACCTTTATAGGTAACTGTATAATTTACAGTACGATGGCATCAATATGGTATATTATCCAAAGCCACAAAGAACGCGCATCAATGTGTCATTGCGGCACAATATGGCACCTTATGGCGGTGCTATCCCTTTAACACACTTGAAAGTAACGTCTTGGCATTCTCAATCAGCTCATCTAAGTGCTGTTCGCCTTTAAAGCTTTCTGCATACACTTTGTAAAGTGACTCAGTGCCACTGGGGCGTGCGGCAAACCAGCCGTTTTCAGTGGTGACTTTAATACCGCCGATAGAAGCGCCATTACCAGACGCTGCGACTAGCACGGCAGTAATGGCATCACCTGCCAGGTTTTTTTCAGTCACACTATCAGCGCTTAACTTTTTAAATGCTGCTTTCTCTTCAGACGAACAGGCAGTATCAACACGCTTGTAGAAAGGCTCGCCAAAGCGCTCAGTGAGTGTACGGTAATACTCGCTAGGCGTTTTGCCCGTGACTGCCATGATCTCAGCCGCTAAAAGGCACAACACAATGCCGTCTTTATCAGTAGACCATGCACTTCCATCGCAAGTCAGCAAGCTGGCGCCAGCGCTTTCTTCACCGCCAAAGGCCAACCACCCTTCATGCAGGCCCTCCACAAACCACTTAAAGCCTACTGGCACCTCATAAAGCTCACGCTGATGCGAATCAACCACGCGATCAATCATGGAAGATGAGACCAGTGTTTTACCTATTTTCAAGGTAGCGCCCCACTCTGGGCGATGTGTGATCAGATAATCAATACACACGGCTAAAAAGTGGTTCGGATTCATCAATCCGCTAGCATCAACAATGCCGTGGCGATCCGCATCAGGATCATTACCAAAGGCGATATCAAAGCGATCTTTAATCTTTAATAAATTGGCCATGGCAGCGGGGCTTGAGCAATCCATGCGGATTTTACCGTCGTGATCCGGCGGCATAAACCCAAATTCAGGATCAATGGTGGTATTCACCACCTCAAGATTCAATTGGTAATGCGCCGCGACCGCCTGCCATACCGGCAGCGCCGTGCCGCCCATCGGGTCAGCGCCCAGCGTTAGGTTCGATTTCTGAATCGCACTCATGTCCACCACGGTGCCAAGCTGAGTCACATAATGCGCGGTGTAATCGTACTCTTGAGCGTGCGCAATCGCCTCTTCAATAGAGACGGTGAGAACATCGTCTAAATGGCGAAGTAGATACTCATTGGCGCGTTGCTCTATCCAGCCCGTCGCATCCGTGTCAGCGGGACCGCCATGGTGGGGGTTGTACTTAATGCCACCATCTTCCGGAGGGTTATGTGATGGCGTGATGATCAAGCCATCCGCCAAGCCGGTATGAGATTCAATCTGATCTTGAGAGCGATTATGCTGCAAAATGGCGTGGCTAACTAAGGGTGTCGCGGTATAGCCGTGAGCCTTCTCAACAAAGACCGGAACCTTATTAGCGGCCAACACCTGCAGCACGCACTCCCAAGCTGGGCGAGAAAGCGCATGAGTATCAAAGCCTAAAAACAGCGGCCCTTGATAGCCCTCTTCACGTCGATAATCGACTACCGCTTGGGTGATTGCGTAGATATGTGCAGCATTGAACGTTCGCTCAAGTGAGCGGCCACGGTGACCGGATGTGCCAAAAGAGACTAGCTCTTTAGCCACACTAGCATCGGGCTGTTGTTCGTGAAATGCTTTTAAAATGGCTTCCATTTGTAAACTCCTTTTAACAACAAGACCCGCGAGCGATGATCACAGATAACAAGTCTATAATAACAAGCACCATAATGACTAAAGCCCCTGAGCAAGGGGCCATGTCATCATTAATGCTTCCTTTTCAACACTGCCTGTTTTCAATCACTGCCAAACAGGTCGCGGGTATATACTTTCGCTTCCACGTCGCTAAGCTCAGCCACCATTCGATTAGTCAATATGACGTCACACTTGTCTTTAAAGGTGGCCAAATCACGCATCACGGTTGAGCCGAAGAACTTATCGTCTTGCAACACCGGTTCATAAACGACCACTTCCACACCTTTTGCCTTGATGCGCTTCATAACGCCCTGCATGGCGCTGGCGCGAAAATTATCCGAGCCTGTTTTCATGATAAGCCGATAAACGCCTACCACGGTCGGATTGCGTCGCAGCACTGATTCAGCAATAAAATCTTTGCGCGTACGATTCGCATCAACAATCGCTTGAACCATATTACTCGGCACGTCGGCATAATTGGCAAGCAGCTGCTTAGTATCCTTCGGCAAACAATAACCGCCGTACCCAAAGCTTGGGTTGTTGTAATGCTTACCAATTCGCGGGTCGAGGCCAACGCCTTGAATAATCTGCTTGGCATCTAAGCCGTGGGTTTCCGCATAGGTGTCTAGTTCGTTAAAATAAGCCACTCGCATTGCCAGGTAGGTATTCGCAAATAACTTTATCGCCTCGGCTTCGGTGCTATTAGTCAGCAGCACCTCGACATCGTCAATCTTCGCCCCCTGCTTAAGAAGTTCAGCAAATGCCTCGCCACGCTCAGAGCGCTCACCCACAATGATGCGCGAAGGATAAAGGTTATCGTAAAGCGCCTTACCTTCGCGCAAAAACTCAGGCGAAAAAATAAGGTTTTGGGTATTAAAACGCTCAGAAGCCCCTTTGGTGTACCCCACCGGCACCGTAGACTTAATAACCATTACGGCATGAGGATTAATACTCATTACCTGCTCGATGACCGCTTCTACGCTTTGAGTATTAAAATAGTTCGTTTGCGCATCGTAATCTGTGGGCGTGGCGATGATGACGAACTGAGCATCCGTGTAGGCTCGTTCGGCATCTAATGTGGCTATAAAATTTAGGTCATCTCGGCCTAAGAAGGCCGTTATTTCAGTATCTTCAATCGGCGAGCAGCGATTATTCAGCAGCTCGACTTTTTCCGGCACAATATCCACCGCGACCACTTCATGGTGCTGCGCTAGCAGCATCGCGTTGGATAAACCTACATAGCCTGTTCCAGCAACGGCAATTTTCATCTAAACATTACTCAAAAAAACATAAAAACCTCAACGTATTGAGATTCAGAATGAAGTACCGCAATGACGGTTAAAAAAATGACTAAAGCCTGTCAAACAGCATTCTATCATTTTTTATTTTGACAAAATGCCATGCAGAATTGTTGACAACAATAAGTCCAGGAGCATTTGCCAGAACAAGTAACCCTACCTCTCCCAACGAATCTTTTCTCTTATTATTTTAGCAGGCGCACCAGCCAATAGCGTATTTTCGGAAGAGAATGGCTTGTTAACAAACGAACATGCTCCCACCACGCATCCGGAAGGTATGATGGCTCCTTTAGAGATAAGTGCTCTCGCCGCCACCCACACCCTGTCGCCAATCACTACATCACCAGGCTCGTTTACCTGTACCTCGGTATCCATTGAAAAAATCTTATGGACATCTGTTGACCTTATTTCGATCTCCCGAGACAACATGCAGTCTGCACCGATGGTAACGTCTTTATCTCTACATAAAAGGTAAACACCCTGGGCTGTTGATCGCGAACCAATGTGCACGCTTCTATTATTGCCGACGATTAGTATGTGACCAGTCCATTTAACATCATCACCGATATGCAAAGTGCTACCGTGTCCTTTAAAAACCACCTTTAGATTATTAAAGCTAGCACGTTCACCTATTTTGACGACATTCTTGCTTGAGGCCCGCCAAAAATTGATGACACACTCCCCCTTCAGGACCGCCCCTTTTCCAAGCAGTACCGAATTATGCTCAATGCTACCCGTCACATTCATAGTTGCGGCTCTTCCTAGCTTAATTAAAGAAGTCGACCTGAGTCGGTTTCTTTAGAATCAGGACACCTTACTGGCGTCTTGGAGTTTAAGCACACCACTTAGAACACCTTCTTCGCTCACCACCAATAGCGCCGTGACATTTGCTCTCAACATAATGTTTTCGGCGTCAGCAAACATTTCTTTCTCATTGACCGTCAGAGGGCTAAGAGTCATCACATCAGAGGCAGTCATGCCATCCAGGCTGTTGTAATTAAATAGGGCACGACGCAGATCACCATCGGTGATTACGCCCTGAATGAATCCCCGATTTACAACGACGGCAAGCCCAAGTCCAACCTGTGTAATCGTCATGATGACTTCTTTGAGACTACCTTGAGGGCTACATATAGGTAGGTCAGTATGCATGACATCCTTAACGCGCGTCAGCAAACGACGACCAAGGCTGCCGCCTGGGTGGAAGGCCGCAAAATCGTGGGGTTTAAAATCACGCCGTTCGATCAACGCAACCGCCAACGCATCGCCCATTACCAGGGCGACGGTCGTTGACGTGGTTGGTGCCAAGTTATTCGGGCACGCTTCACGCTCCACCGAGACATCCAGTATCAGATCACTGTTGCGGCCCAGCGTGGAATCCGGGTTGCCAACCACAGCGATAATTTTAACTCCGAAGTGGCGCAATGAAGGAATTAGCCGAATCACTTCCTCCGTTTCGCCGCTGTATGAGATCAGAATCGCTATATCCCCACCAGTGAACATACCTAAATCACCATGGTAAGCTTCAGCAGGATGCACAGCGAAACTAGGCGTACCGGTGGAAGCTAAGGTGGCTGCAATCTTGTTACCGATAATGCCAGACTTACCCATGCCAGATACTACTACGCGTCCAGATGTTTCGAGAATCATATTGACAGCTTGGTCGAAGGTACCATTGAGTCGAGCGGTCGTCGCTTCCAATGCCCTGGCCTGTACTTCAAAAACCTGTTTACCGATGCTGACGCTCGACATGTACTTAGTTTCCTTTTCCATCACGTTATTCAATCATCTACTCCCACCAACCACATTTTTATGCTTCCGTGGTAGCTACTCTATTTCCAGTGGGGGCATGGACTTTACGGCATCATCAATCGCTTTTACCTGGGTAAGAAATGGTTCAAGCAGGTGTAGGGGCAATGCACTAGCGCCATCGCATTTAGCATTTTCTGGGTCTGGATGAGCCTCCAGAAACAACCCCGCAATACCCGTCGCCATACCTGCCCGGGCGAGCTCCAAAGCCTGTTTACGTCGACCGCCCGACGCTGCCCCCAGAGGGTCACGCTGCTGTAATGCATGAGTAACATCAAAAATAATGGGCAGGTCGCCACAGCTTTCTTTCATAACGCCAAAGCCCAGCATGTCCACAACCAAATTGTCGTAACCAAAGCAGGTTCCACGATCGCACAACATCAATTTATCGTTACCGGCTTCCTTAAACTTTTCAACAATATTGATCATCTGCCCAGGGCTTAGGAATTGGGGCTTTTTGATATTAATAGGCTTGCCTGTACTGGCCAATGCCATGACTAAATCTGTCTGGCGGGCCAAAAATGCAGGCAACTGCAGAATATCGACTACCTCTGCTACCGTTTCTGCCTGGCAGGGTTCGTGTACGTCAGTAATGATGGGGACATCAAACGTCTTTTTGATCTCTTCAAAAATACGCATACCCTCTTCCAAGCCAGGCCCACGATAGGAGTGGATGGAAGAACGGTTTGCTTTATCAAAGCTGGCCTTGAATACATAAGGAATGCCCAAGCGGCTGCAGACTTCTACGTAGTGCTCACAAGCAGTGAGTGCTAGCTCGCGCGATTCAAGAACATTGATACCCGCCAACAAAGTAAACCCATTCGTATTAGCAATTGAAATACCGTAGCCATCCAATGTCATTATTTCGTCTTCCTTTAAAACGTGAACTGGCAACCCGTGTTAGTGGGATCAGTAACGGTCAGTGAATAAAGACAACCACCGTTTTATGATTAATGCCTGTTGGTCATGCACCTTCCAGTGCTAGCTGTGACTTCCTCACCTTGACCGTGAACATCAGGGAATGTTCTGTATCATCTGGCATGGCATTGGGGGCAGAGATAATCGTGGTCTGCTCATTTAACAACCCATCAGCACAATGTGCCGCACTTTCATCAGGCGGAGTGTAGCTATTATGGGCAGCGATCAATTGAGCCAGCGCACCGATAGCCTCTTCGGCTGAAATCCGCTCTTTAGAGTAGGGATTGAAATATTGGGGATATAGCAGATAGGAACCTGCAAACAGTTCGAGAACACTTAATTTGGTCTGTCTTCTGGAATTGAGCTGCCTATCATCCGTCAGCCCCCACCCTGCATAGAACGGGCAACCGAAGGTGGTGACATGAATATTTCTCAGCAGCGCTTCGAAACCCACCTGGGAAGTGATGGTATAAACATGGTCGATGGTTTCTAGGGCATCCGCTATCGATAAGCTTTGATCAACAATTTGAGCGATGTGTGCGACATCGGCAGAATTTGAAAGGTGCTTACGCCGCCCTGCGAGAACATCTGGGTGAGGCTTATAAATAATATGGGCGTCGGGGTTTTCCATAAATGCACAATGCACCAAGTCATTATTATTCATACGCTTATTGGAGCCATATAGAATAGAAGCGTCATCTTCGACCTGACCGACTACCAGTACCCGTTTTTGCTGTTTAGGACCATATATATCACTAACCGAAACAGGCTTAGCGTGGTTATATTTACTCATTTTCAGCGCCAGAATCTTCTCCATTAGCACCCGTGCCCTATCAAGCAACTCAGGATCGCGCTTGAAATCATAGGTATTCAGCAGCGTTTCCAGATCAGAGGGTTCTTGTGCATTGAAGTAAGGCGTTCGGGTATCGAAATTAAGTGAAAACGGTAGCGTTCTCGCTGAGCCCAACCCAACAGACCTAACGAAACCATCTTCAACATAAGTGATCTTTTTACCGGCAGCCTTGATTGAGCCAGGCGCATTCATACCCCAAACAAGTATTTCTGCCTGCCGATCCTTTTTGATCTTTTCTAGCCAATTAGATGTGAACTCTTTATCCGTTATTTTGAATGGTAAATAGATAATATGCTTGTCATCGAAAATGGTGTTCAGAAAGTCACGCTTCCAATCATTAACGTGAAATGCATAGAGACTTTTCCGCTCGATCTGTTGATTGAGCAACAACGCAGCGCGCAATTTTTTGGCCTTAATGATGTGCTCCACAATTTCCTCTGGCGACGCATCACGTTTATATACATCACTGAAGTAACGGGGATAGAGAATAAAAGAAGCGGCAAATACTTGATCGACAGTCAGTGTTCGATTCCGCCTTGGGTTCTGCTGGCGATCATCGGTGATCCCCCATCCAGCATAAAACGGGCAGCCCAGCGTTGTGACAGGGATACCTCTGATCAACGCTTCAATGCCCGCTTGAGAGGTAATGGTATAAACACGATCAATCGTTTCGAATGCATCGGTCAGAGGAATATCGCTATAGATAATGCTAGCAATATCCTTTACTTCTTCGGGGTCAGACAGAAATTGTCTTTTCCTATTGAGAACATCTGGATGTGGTTTATAGATGATCTCTGCATCTGGGTTCTCAAGGCTGGCTATACGCACCAAATCGTTATTGGTGTAATTTTTATCGCAGCCGTAGCGGATTGAAGCATCGTCTTCAACCTGCCCAATCACCAAAATTCGCTCTTTCGTTTTCGGGCCATACACGCTGATGATATCCACATGGGCGGCATGGTTATATTTACTGATCCCATGGGCCACGATGCATTCTCGTAATTTGACGGCCCGCTGCATCAACTCAGAATCCGCATCAAAATTGTAGTTAGCGAGCAGTTGCTCCAAATCGGAAGGCTGGGAGCTATCGAAGTAAACCGCAGAGGTATCGAAATTCAAAGACAAGGGCGGCGTATGAAACGCCCCAAGCTCCATCGAGCGTATAAAACCATCCTCAATGTGAGTCACCTTTTTGCCCAGCCTTTTAACCTCGTCCGGTAAATTTACCCCCCAGCTAAATACCTCCCCCTGCCGGGAAGCCTTGATGAGCGGTATCCATTTACGCTTTAGCTCATCCTGTTTCACCTTTATAGGTACAAAAACAAATGTCCTATCGGGAAACCAACGCTGAAGTATCGGCTTTTTCCAATCATTCACATGAAAGGCAAAGATGGGATTAATCAGCTCACCAGCTCTTTTCCTATAAAGCGCTTTTTTCTGAGCATCTTTGAAAAACCGTACAGGATGCTTGAAAAACTTGGTCAGCTTGCTCATGTACTTAATACCCTTTTTCGGCAGCGAACAGTCCATCTCGATAGCCCCTCTTATTTCAGCCACTTCATTCGCCAGACTATCGCCAGAAAGCGCGTGCTTTTTAATCCATAAAAAAAGCCAGCACTATGGCTGGCTATTTTATGCAGGGAATTACGACAAATTGATGACAGTAAAAAAACCACCGTAACGCTATTGGGTCACGCCTCCCGCCACCGCATTAAAACCTACGGCTGAATTGAAAACATCGGCCTTACCGTGGGCAACCAGAATCGCATCCGCCAGTTCCCGCAGTGCGCCTTGCCCACCCGCCAGCGTAAGCACGCCACCTGAGGCCTGCTGCTTAACATAAATAGGGGCATCTGCCACCGCATAGGATAACCCACAGGCTGAAAATGCCGGTAGATCAATGGAATCATCTCCAATACAGGCGGTTTGTTCCGCTGTAAAGCCAGCCTCTTCCATCAGGCGATAACACGCAGTCTCTTTATCCTTAACACCAAAGGCACATAGCGTTATCCCTAAATCGGCAACACGCTTTCGGAGCGTAGCTGAATCACGTCCCGAGAGAACAGCAACACGTATACCACTCTCTTCCAATAGCCGTATTCCCAACCCATCACGCACATGGAACCTCTTCATGCACTCACCGGTAGCATCGTAATAAATACCACCGTCGGTAAGCACCCCGTCCACATCCGTGATCAATAACTTAATACGGGCCAATGGAGAGACAAGAACGTAGGGCTCACCGGCGAGTATGGCGCGCACCTTTTGCAGGCATTCTGGTGTATCAACGCCGGGGCCGGTAGGCTCAACTTCAAACCCGCGAATTCGCATTCCCGCCGAAAGTAGCCGCAGCTGTTCAAGCTGCTCTGTCTGCTCCAGTGACGAGGCCGGCAAGCTAGAATATGCCTTCAAAACCCCCTTTCTATATGCATAAACACCCACATGCTTAAAATAGCCAGGGTGGTGCTCAAGCTCACGTGGATATGGGATGGGTGAACGGCTGAAATATAGCGCATTACCTTGATGACCAAGCACCACTTTCACCGCATTGGGATTCTGCGCTTCCTCAGGCTCGATGGCGTGATAAAGAGTGCCTACATCAGTTGCGCTATCCGCTAACATCCCCTGGGCCAATCGCTCCACGTCGTCGGGACGCACCAACGGCTCATCTCCCTGCAGATTGATATACACATCGGCATCCACCTGCTCCATCACTTCCACTAACCGGTCGGTACCAGAGGGATGATCAGATGATGTCAAAATAACGTTGCCACCAAAACGGCGTACCGCCTCAACAATACGTCCATCGTCGGTTGCCACCACTACCTGACTGGCCGAAGGAACCTGCTGTGCTTTTTCGTATACCCACTGCACCATGGGTTTGCCAAGTAAGTCAGCCAGTGGTTTACCCGGCAAACGGCTGGAACCATAGCGTGCAGGAATAACTAAAACAACGCGCTGTGACTCAGACACTCACAACTCCTTAACCTGAATTCAAAACGAACTCGGTTCAAAAATAATATATGGTAAAAACGTCCGCTTCAAAAAACACAACCATTAATGCACATCAACAGGCTTAACGGCACTGGAACGCGCACTCTTGAGTATCTGTTTTTTACGCCATTTACGCCGCCAAAAGCTCAATTTTTTATTCCCTAATTTGCCCGTTATTTCCAACGCATTACGCTGAGCAATGATCTGCCGAAGAACAGACTCACAGGTGGTAAATCCTTTCATGACAGGATCCCAATACCGCGGATAGCGCAGCAATGCACCCACTACCAGCTCATCTAACGTCAACTTCCGCTGCCTCCGGTTCAGCGCTTTACCACTCTGGACGCGATCTTCGGTCAACCCCCAGCCTGCATAAAAAGGCTCACCGTAGGTGACCACTTTCTTACCTCGCAACAGCGCATCAAAGCCGGTTAATGACGTCATGGTGTGGACCACATCGCAATGCTCCAAACAACTCACAACCGAACACTTGGTTTCTATATAGTCAGCCCACTGCTTGGCATCCGCCAGATTGCCCTGACGCATCGCAAACATGACATCCGGATGCGGCTTGTAAACGACATAGGAATCAGGGTGAGCTTTACGAGCTGCCTGCAGCAAGCCAAGATTGGTACTGATCGTTGAAGTGCCATAACGAATAGAGGCATCGTCCTCCACCTGGCCTGGAACAAAGACAACCTCCCGCGCCTGGCCTGCCCATTGAGGCTTCGCCCGCGGATCAACGTTATACTTAGTCAGCCCCTCACGAACGATGATATGACGAGCCAACCGAGCACTTGATAGCTCCTCTTCGGAACAGTCGATGGCTGCCAGCAAAGCTTCAAGATCAGAAGGTTCAGATGGATCAAAGTAGATACCCTGACCATCCAACACTAAGGAAAGAGGCTGCACCATATGCGCCCCCAGCCCAACCGATCGTATAAATCCATCCTCGATCCGCCAGCGTCTCGCACCGGTTTCATCTGACAGTTCTTTCACACCCTCAGGAGCATCTCGCCCCCAGGCCAACAGGCTGTCTCTCTGGGTAAGGTTTAACGCGCGAGCCTCTTCCACATTTGGTACAAAATGAAGGCGATGAGCTGACAAACTTAGTAAAGGCGCTAGGTTCACAGCCTTCCAAGCGTTTAATCCAACAGCCACTCTACGCCCAGTAACGCTCGTTTCAGACTCTTTCTGCCGAATTAGCCACCTGATTACATCAAATATACTGCCTGGGTCATGAGTTTCTGGGTTTACGTAGCGGGTATAGTGAAAATAGCCCGCAGCAAAAAGTTCCGCTACTGAACGCTGGCGATTTCGACGCTCACAGATTTGGCGATCATCAGTCGATCCCCACCCGGCATACCAAGGCATACCGAAAACAGTAACGGGCTTACCTGCCAATAACGCCTCAAATCCCAACGTAGAGCTAACCACATAGACACGGCTCATATGCTTTAAGAGGCTGATAGGGTTGGCCGCATCACGTAGCATGACGACTCGAGGATGCACAGGCCACGCCGACAAAAAACCCGTCTTACTGCCGCTGCTTACCTCAGGATGCGTCTTAATATAAATAGTCGCATGCGGGTTCTCAGCCAAAGCCGTTTCAACCATCAGGTCAAACGTTTCAATATCTGCCAACCCAAGCATCACGCTAAGATCACCAAAGGTTTGATCAACCACCAACACCCGCTCTTCATCTTGGCTAGACAAGTCCGAAGTCTTAAAGGTGGGCGCATGGTTGTACTTACTTAATTCATGTGTGGTGATCAAAGAACGGGCTAGAGCCACTTTGTCTTCCAGGCCACTCAGTAGATCGGCATTAGACGCCAGAAGTGATTCAAGATCAGAAGGACGGGTGGCATCGTAGTAGATACCCTGTTCATCCACTACTAGGGACAATCCCACCGATGAGTGACCAGGCAAATAAGAGCGTAAAAAGCCATCTTCAAGATGCCAACATGGCACCCTGTACTTCAGCGCCCACGCCTCAGCCCGCTGCCCGCTGGGCTTAGCACCCCAGCCAACAACCGCCTGCACTCGACGAAATCGGGGCCAGCGCTTTTTCCAGCAACACTCCCCTCCAAGCAAAAGAGTAGTCACCGGTGATTCAGCTATCGGTTTAGAGGTTGCAATAAACACCCAATGAATTTCCCGTAATAAAAAAACCAGCATAATAGCTGGCTTATTCCGCCCAAAAGAATGCGACAATGTAATGACAACTAGATGCAAGAAAGTATCTTAATGCCCAGCTATCTTCTTATCCAAGGCCAACCATGGCGGATAATGACAGGTAAATCCGTAAATTTCGGCTGCTAACATTGCTCAAGCTTGACTATAAAGACATCGATTATCTAATGAGTTCAAATTCCTGTACAGCAGCCTCCACCTTCCATTATAAGCATATATCCACCACTCGATAATCAAGCCTCTATTTGGCAAATTCACACTACATGCAATCTAATTAGCAGGCATAAATAACGAATCAATCAGCACTGTTACACTACCACCAAATACCAACCAAGCTGAAAAAAATGGGCGCTATTATTAGTCCGGCTCTAAGCAAAACCAAAGAAACAACAAAATTCACGAATTTATATAGTTCTTCAACGCATCATCCAAATCCGTGAAATCGAATTTATTCTTCGGCAAATTTGCTTTTTCTGCCAACTTTAAAATTTCTAACTCAGACAACAATAAAGCTTGTTCCTCTTTTACATCGCAGGTTGCAACTGCACCAGCATTCAAAACAGTAAAAAAGTCCTCAAACTTAAATGCATCTCCAACTAAGACTTTGTCAGCAATGCGCAACCATACCCATGGCACACCATATGCGTGTGCAACAATGATGCCGTGTAAGGAAGTAGATATACATACCTTTGATGTGGCAATATCATTCACTACACTTAGCGGATCATCTTTAACACTCAAAACAGAAAGATTTTCACTTTCTGGCAGATGACTAAAGAGTGAAGCATGGCTATAATGTGGAACCATGCACACTTTACCTAAAGTTTTCGATTTATTCTTATTCTTAGAAAGATAATTAGGTAGCAGTAACGCAGGATCGCCAAATACACGAGGCACATCCCAGCCAAGCTTTTGACGCAATTCAGAATAGGTCTTGTAACCACGTACAGCCAAAATCATTCTAGGTTCAAACTTTGCTAACTCAGCTGCTTTTGATTTAGAAAGAGGTCGGATTAAGCCACTCCCCCAAATATCAAGACCCGGCCGGTCTAGCATACCAATTATCGAACCAACCACTAATAATCCATGATCCTCATCTGGCTGCTGAAATACATTTTGCACTAGCCGACCAGATGCCTGCTTCACCAAAAAAGGTCCAATTTTATCGCCAAAATTTTTCTTCTTATCCCAATAGAATAAATTAATAACGCCAACTTTACTTTTTGGAAGAGAATTCAACAGTGGTTTAGAAGTCTGAATTCTTTTTTTTACATAATTATCTATAGCAATTAATGCAACTTTTTGAGAGGCACATAATATTTCAGAATAAACCTCAGCACATCCTGCACTTACATTCTGAAAAATATCTTCCTCATTTTTACTCACAAACTTCTTGATGAGAGCAAAAGCGTTATCTTTCAAATCAACATTCTGCTCTTTTGGCAAACAAACAATGTGTCGCATCAATCGGTGTTGAAAATTTGTTTTCATCTCATTTACATTAGGATATTTTTCTTTAAATCCTTCTGTAGCAGCTATCTTTTGGGTCATCTCAATTTGCTTAAAGCGACTAGTTAATGAGAACTCCGTAAGTCTATCTTGAGTTAAAGACTTATTACCTCCTTGCCTTTTTCTATAAAAATAAGTTGCTACTGGCAAAGTAGAAACCGAGCTAGCCTTAGCCAAAAAATCATATGAGAAAACAAAATCTTCAACACTCATATTCTCTGGAAAGAAAACATTATTATCAACTAAGAACTTTCTATCAAAAAGTTTTCCATGGATAGCTATCCTCTTCTTAATATAAGGAATTTTTTTAATATCAACACCTACTCTTTCCTTGAAAAGGATAGACGGCTTTGAGACTCCAGTCTTATCATAGTAAGTGTTTCTATCGCTAAATACAGCTTGAACAGGTTTTTTAGCAGCAGTAGCAACTAAATCCTGAACGGCACCGGGGGCTAGCCAATCATCACCATCGAGAAATACAATGTACTTTCCAGTTGAAACATTAATTGCCGTATTTCTAGCTCCCCCCGCTGCCTTATTATACTGCGCAACTAACACTCGCTTTGAATAAGCTTGTAAAAGTTGGCAAGCCTTTCTGAAGGTGTCATCTTTGGAACCATCATCCACAAAAACTATTTCTAAATTTTTATAGGTTTGATTCAAAATCGAATCAATAGCGGTTTCCACATATTCACTGATATTATAGCCAGTGATAGCAACTGTTACTAAAGACATTTTAAACCTCATTACGATCTGTAACTACATCATCAAAGCGACGCATATACCCCTCATTGAAACTACCTAAAGAGTCTGCACGTGTTAAATTTCGATCATTAAATTTCTCATCGCCATCAATCATCCCCTCTAAAGTGGGTATAATTTCATCACTATCGTTTAAAACATAAGCAGCCTTCGACGACGGAAACTGTTGCTTCATCTCCTCAAGACTAAGGCATTGAACATTACATAAGGCGAGTGGTTTCTGCGTATATAAATAATCATTCAGCACGCTTGATATATCTGTGATCAGCATGTCTGACTGATTCATATACTTATGTATGCCTTCAGATGAGTCAATATAATGCAAATTATCTTTGCTATTGCATAGAGCAATCATCTCTTTCAGATAGTAACCTTTATTATCATTTTTATTGTAACCAGTATAAGGATGAGGTTTGAATAAAACTTCAAGACTTTCACTTGCAGCGAGTCTCTTGAGTAAATTGTAGCCAAACTCGCTAACTGATGAATAATTTGCCTCTTCCACAAAGCCTTCCCATGTAGGGGCATAGAGTATTGTTTTAATATCAACACATGGGCTATCTACCCTATCTAACAGCAGCTCAACTTGGGGGCGACCCACGTGCACCACTTGATTATCACGTAGAGGCAACCCAGCTTCTCTGAGCCTGCGCTCAGCCAGTGGGCCAGCAACTAATAATTTATCATAGGCCATTAAAAACTTACTTTGATTAACTACTTTATCGCTTTCGCCGTGGTTAATAAAATAGTGTTGCATACGATGAAAACGCAGCGTGTGAATATTTTTTTGTGTATTAGCAGGATATAAAATAGTTTCAACATCAGCTTCTTCTAAACACTCAACGTCACGCATTGTCCTCATAAAATAAATAGGTAATTGTGTAGAAATCAACTCTTCTGCTATGCGCTTCTCACGCACAACAATCGCAGCTGGCTTGCTTAATCGTTCCAGAACAGGAATCCACATATTAGCTTGATAGCCCACTTTTTCAAGGCCACTAACATATAGGACAACTTTAACGCCATCGCGGCGGATAGTTTCAGCATCAGGAATAGTATAGCTTTGGAGTTGACGCTGATAAGGCTGCTTATGCTCATTGCTTTTGCGTAGCGCGCGCACCGCTTGGCCTTCTAATTCACTTGATTGATTAATCAGTGCGTATAGCCAAACCTTGTAAGCATGCGCTGTATATACATCTTCATCAACCTTAGTTTTATTTTCAGATATCAACAACCACTCTTCGGTTAAGCGGTTTTGATCAATGCCGCTTTCACTGAAATATATACCAATCTCTTTTGGCACATAACACTTCAAATCTTGCGTTTCAAACACAGACGCTTCCAGCACTGCATGAGTATAGGTAGCACCATGCTCATGATATTTTTCGAGACCTCCCTCCGACTCAAACACAACAATTGTGACACTTAACCCGTTCGTGTGGCTTAGCTCCAACCTATTTTTTTCTCGGTGCTGTTGAATAAAAAAAGTCTGATTAACTAGAGACTCGAAAAAAGACTCTAGGCTTTCTGTCGCCTCGACACCAAACAGAAGCGTGGCAGGAGCATCACTGCGTAGATCATTGAGCATCCACTGAAGCGTGTACTGCAACGCAATGGGTGTGCTCGCAGTTTTACTCGCGACCGCCATTAGCGATTGTAAGCACTCTTTTGCCCGAGCTGATCGGCTGCTCTTCAATGCAATATAGGGTACTGAGGCAAAGGGCGTTACCCATATGGGTGTTCCAGCATCCTGGACGTTCTTTACATCGTCAGGCAATACGGAGCTTGGCCCTCCTTGACGTTTTTGATGATACTCAATGCTGTCGTGAAGGACTTTGCGAGCTAAGGCCCCGTTTCCGCCCGCAATGGCTGCTTTTGACGTTGCCACAGCTACGTCACGATGGTGCCGTGCTGTGGAGCTTTTAACGCACCACTCATCTAATAACATTAAGTACTGCTGTAGCTGGGGAAGAGTATCCACTAGATCAGCAAGGTGTTGCCAAGTAGCGGCACGACGGCTTTTTCGAGCGACATTTTCTAATAACTGCCAAGCAAGCTGCTTATCACCATTTGCCACCAGAACTTTAGAATACCAATAAATAACATCGGGACTATTTGATACGGTGATCAATAACTGAAACTCATCAATAGCCTTCTGCAGGTTGCCTCGATAATAGTTTGCGATAGCACTATATCGATATCTAGCCGAATCTTGCTCATCCAACCGTAATAAGGATTCTTCAAAAACGTTTAAATCACCACTCATTAAAGCACTTTCGCAGGCGAAATGTCGTATTTTTTTAAGACTAATACTATGTGCTTTAGAGGCTCCAAGCAGCTCTTCAACCCAACGGGATAGGTCAACTACTTTGTGATATTCAGCATTCAACGCTGCTAATTGAATGACAGTCAATAAGGCTTGGGGCTCACTGGTATTAGCAATAACTTTATTTTCAGAAACTTTCGGCTTATTGATTTTTTTTAATTTATTCTTAACTTGCTGCTGTTGTTCTTGCCATTGCACTTGTTCAGGTGCAAGCGCCACGGCCTTGCTGATAGAGCGGCTCGCCTTTGTATAATCAAATTGATGAAAATAACACATTCCTAGCTTAAAATGACTGGCCGGATGCTTAGGCCTCTCTCGTACAGCTTTTTGAAAATGCTGCTGAGCTGTTTTCCAAGCCTTTTTGCGAAAAAACTGAAGCCCTAACGTATAGCTAGGTGGATTTTTAAGCGGCAGCCAGCCTTTTAATGTTGTAACCATAGAATCGAATGATGATGTCATATTTTTAGGTTCCTACTTTTCGCTTGTGTCTAAGCGAATATTCTTCGTAAGTTTTGTCATTAACGCTTTAAAAAAACATTGATAACGTTGGTATTTTTCGACTTCACTTTGGCGATAAGCCGTTATAATTTGTGTGGCGTAATATAGGGCCATGTTGGCCGGATTATTTATTTCCATATTTGGCGTATCTAAAAAAGTAGCAAAATCTGTGACCGGAGTTTGCCAGTCTCCATAATTTTCGGTGAGATATTTATTGGTGTCCTCGGGAACTAGATACTGTTCCCCCAAAAAAACTTGAGGTAAGAGTGTAAATGGAGAATTCCACCACTGGCATTTAATACCGCCGTGATAAAGCTTTCCATCCTGTTCATAGTGACGAAATATATCGACATGTACGCCATTAGCGTGCTCGACATACAGAGTATTTTCACTAAACACTTCAAGAAACTTGAAACGCGACGACTCACTAAGGGCTTGTCTTAATTGTTTCATAGATGTCTGAGGAAGAACCCCTACATCTATATCGGTATCGTGGCCCAGTATTCTGCCTTCTCGTACACAACCTAATAAAGTACCGCTTACCAGAAAGAACTCAATATCATGTTTGTTTAAATCCTGCTTTAACTGTAAGAGTGCAGTGGCTGCCTTTGCTTGCCACTGTACTTTTTGGGATTCTGTACGCTGACAGGGTGATTTTGGTTTACCCTTAGGCTGGCGCAATATCTCCTGCACTAATCGGTTTGCCTCAATTAGTGCGCGCTGCTCTTTACCTAAATCTCGCAGCAGCATAATGTAGTGATTACGTGCCCTTAGCCATTCCTTATGATTTGATGTAAGCCTAATAAGCTGTCTTTCAAATTTGGCTGGGGCATTAGCACCCAAGCAAGCAAGCCTTAATGCTCTATAATATCGAGAAGCATTGTCTTTAAATGGCATGTTTTCGATCATGGTTAGGGCAGAATCGTATTGGTGTTGCCAACGAAGTGCCTCTTGATGCAAATAAAAGGCCTTTTTAAACTCAGCGCTATACGGGCTTAAAAGTTGCATCACTTGAAAGGCATCCTGTTCTGACTGAGCATATTGCTTTTCAAACAATGCTATTTTTGCTAAAAAAAGAGCCCCTAATTGAGAAGAACGAGGTATATTTTCCGCCAAAGCTTTGGCTTTATCAATTTCCCCTTTTTCAAAAAACATCTCGGCTTTAATTAACTCTTCAGATATTTTTTTAAAATTAAAAGACTGCTTGTTTAATTTTGCATCTTCAAAATAGAGCCTTGGCTTGGTTATCAGCTTCTTTAGCTTTCGGTAAACGACAGGGTTCATTGGAGTCCTTTCGAGTGTCTGTTGAGTTCATAGCATTAAATAGATTGCTCACCCAAGGAAGCCAGCAAGGTTCTGTAACGTTCAATTTGGTTAGCGCGATTATTAACAACGGCTTTATAGCATTGCTGATAGACGTGAAGAATTAATTCCTCTTCACAAAGCACTTCAGCATTTGGGGTATCCAACGTTGAGTCGAAGGTGTGCTGTGATATGCGCCACTCACCATAGTTTTCCGTCAAATATGTGTCGTGATCTTCAGGAACGAAATAGTATTGTGCAAGAAATTTATGCTGCTTTAGCGTAAAAGCGCTATTGTGCCACCTGACTTTACCCCCGCCGTGCCAGTACGTATGCCGTTCGCGATAGTGAGTGAACACATCAATAGCTGTGCTATTGATGTGTTTCACCCGTAGGCAGCCTGAATAGCGCTGGGGCAATAGGTGAAACACGCCAGCCTGGGATATTATCTCTATCAATTTCTGGGGATTAATATCGTCCCATATACCTATATCAATATCGTGATCGTGACCTAATAAGCCGCCTTCACGCATGCATCCCAACAGAGTACCACTTACCAAAAACATGGGAATTCCCGCTAGACTTAAGGCTGCCTTAATATCCGTTAATGCTTGGCTTGCTTCGAGTACCGAAAAATTCACTTTCCTGCTGCGAACCCTAAAAGACTCAGAATTCTGTATTGCGTCCTTAAGATTCTGACGCCAATAAGATTTTGCGACGGTAAAATCGCCCCCACGCTGAGCGCCTTTAGCGAAATAGTCGTTCAGGCTGGGGTTAAACTCTGGTATTTTCTTGAGCTGAAGAGCGTGCTTAATACAGCGCTGCATACGCTTCCAGTCGTCTGGCGTTTGCACCAGCTCTGCCATATATAGCCAGGTTTTTAAGCGCTTACTTTTAGGGTATAGAGCTTCTAAATAATCTCTGGCCGCAACGGTATCACCCGCCATCCGGGCATTATCAGCGGCCAAATAGTGTGCATCTGCGTGGTTAGGCAAATAGTGGAAGAGTTTTTTCAACGATTCGGATACGGCTTGCCACTGCCCTTGGTAATAATGGCTTCTTGCATGGAAAAAAAGAGCTTTAGCGGCAATGCTATCTACCGTTTTATTGTGACTAGCATCACTGCGATGCACCAGCAACTCGCAATAGTCGCGCAGCTCTTCATGGCGTGCTTGACAAAACAAACGCTCAATGCGCTGGGGCGCGCGATTCGTCCAACGCTGAGGAGTTACCAGCCCTTTCGAAACACGAAGCACTTTTGGCTCTCGCTTTGCCCACGTTGCTTTTTCCATGCAGAGGGTTACTCCAGGTCTCTGCGCAGCATTTCTAGCGCTTCAAATGCCTTCATTAAATCTTTATGGGGAATAGAAAGAAATCGGGTGAGCGATTTTTTAAGGTCTGTGGTCGATATATTTTTAGTACGATCCAAGTAAACCACTTCACAAAGCTCAGAAAGAAAATCAAATTTTCCCTTCCAGTCATTGCCGATAGCAAAAATATCAACATCATGTTCTTTCACATCGGAAAGCTTTTGTTCCCAAGAGTTTTCAGGAATAACTTTGTGCACATATTTAATCGACTCAACAATCGAAGCTCGTTGGTCGTAAGGGATCAGTGTTTTTTTTCCTTTTCCTTCATTGAATTCATCAGTGGAAACGGCAACGATTACATTATCCGCCATTTCATTAAGACGCTTTAATAAGTTCAAGTGCCCGACATGAAACATATCGAACGTGCCATAAGTGATAATCGTCTTAGCCATTTTCTTTTCTCTTTTCAAGTAAATTCTATTATGACACCTAACATTGGCAATATATTGCCAAGTTAATCGTCACCTTCGAGTTCCTCTAATGCTGATTCTGCTATGGCTAATTGTTTTTGTGCTTCATTTAGTGCTTTTTCAAGAACCTGTTTTTCCTGAACATCCAGATTATTATTTTCAGCTTCTTTAATATTTAATTTATATGCCATAATTGAGTTTTGAAATTTTTTTATTTCTGCATTAGCGCGATTGACTTGGCTTTCATGGCTTTGCTGAATGACCTCGGTCAAACCGTTGAGCGCTCTGCGCACTTCAAGATGTGTAGACTTTAATACTTCAACCTCATATTTTTCCCACCGTTGCTGCTGAGCAAGCTTTGCCATTACCCCAAGCCCATTCATGTATTGCTTGGTTCGTTTATGCTCTTCCCTTACCGCACGCAGTTGTTCCTTGGTCAACTGCTGAACATCAACATCGGCCAGTGAGCCGGTTGTTAGCTCTAAGCCCGAAAGATGATCAACATCGCCATGATAAGTCGCTATTGCTTCATTGACATCATCGTACCAATAGGCACCACCGTGCTTAAGATAAATACCTGCCTGACAAAGATCACGAAGTATCCCTTCACCATGCGATACCATAATGAGGGAAGCCTTACCTACTTTACTTTTAAATAACTCTTTCGCCTTTGCTTTGAAGGAGCGGTCACCTACTGCAGTGGCCTCATCAGAAATGTAAACATCAAAGTCAAATGCTAACGAAAGACCGAACGAAATTCTTGAACGCATGCCGGAAGAATAGGTGCGAATGGGCTCATCAAAGGCTTCACCTATTTCTGCGAACTCTTCAACAAACTCAATGATACGCTTTACCTCTGGGGAGCCACTTCCCTGGGCGCGTGCTACAAATTTAACGTTCTGGCGCCCGGTCATATTGCCTTGCATTCCCCCCGATAGCCCAACCGGCCAGGAAACGCGGCTGTGACGAATCACTTCTCCTCGGTCGGGTGAATCCATACCTGCGATAAGACGCAATAACGTTGACTTACCGGCCCCATTAGGACCAATTAAACCGACACTTACACCTCTAGGAATCGTGAGGTTAATATCTTTAAGTACCCAATCGCTACCGTGGTGATTGTGGTAACGCTTGTAGAGATTACGAATTTCAATCATGTTTAGTGAATCGTAAGGTGTGAGTGGTATGCAGTAGGCACCTAACCATTAGCAATGTTTACGTGCTTGCCTTTACGCTGGTATAGACTTTCGAGTTTGTATTTAAGCGCAGTGCGGGCGTTTTGGTCACCGTGCACGAGGCGTATGATGCGCGGCCAGCGATGCATCCGCTTTACGAAGTTGAGCAAATTTTTTTGATCCGCATGGGCGGAGTAACCGCTAATGGAGGTAACGCCTGCTTTAATATCAAGACGCTGACCGTCAATTTCAACCCACCCACCCTGCGGGCCATATTGCTGAATGGTTCGCCCAGGGGTGCCTGCACCTTGATAACCTACGAACAGTACTTGGTGGCGTTCATCACTCAGCATGGCTTTTAAATAATTCATGATGCGGCCGCCTGCGCACATACCGCTGGCGGCAATCACTACCGCTGGGCGGCCAGTTTTGGCCAAGTACTCAACGGTTTGTTCGTGCTCAGCGTGGCTATCGACGGTATATAGATTGGCAAAGTTGAGCGGATGTCGGCCTCTGCGCAGGCGGCACTGGGCTTCTTTATTCCAATAGGGTTTTAGCTCGCGGTAAACCTGAGTAAAGCGTGCGGCTAGTGGTGAGTCGACAATGATTTCGAGTGACTTCCACTGGGGTGAGCGCGCCTGATGAATGATGGTTTCCAGCTCGTAAAGCAGTTCCTGCGTTCGGCCAATACTAAAAGCTGGCACCATCACCGTGCCGCCGTTAGCCAGAGCGTGCTCCACAGCGGCTTTTAAGGTATCGCGGCGCTGTCGGCGGTCTGGATGAAGATGGTTACCGTAGGTGCTTTCAAGGATCAGCTGGTCACAACCGTAGGGTGACTTGGGCGCAGCCAGTAACGGAGCATAATGGGCGCCCAGGTCACCAGAAAATATAACACGCTTTTTCTTGCCAGCTGTAACATCTTGGTAACTTACTTCGAAGAAACTGGAGCCTAAAATGTGCCCAGCTCGTTTGAGTTTTACACGAGTTGTAGCCAGATAGTCACTTTTAGAGTTAATACAAGCATTACCGCTTTCGTTGCTTATTAAATCTAAGCTGTACCACTGACCGTAAGGAACACTAACAATTTGCTTGTCGGGCTGAGCTTGAAAGCGCTCAATCAGCTGCTCCTTGCGAGTAAAGCCAATTTTTAACGCATCTTCAATGACTAGCGGCAATAGTTTAGCGGTAGGTATGGAGCAGATGATAGGCCCGGTAAAGCCTGCTGCCAGCAAGTAAGGCAGCCGTCCCACGTGATCGATATGAACGTGGGTGATGACCAGCGCTTTGACCGTGCTGATATCGAATTCAATTTGTAGCTGCTCAAAGCTGTCTTCGGCGGCATCTTCACCCTGGAAAAGTCCACAATCTACCAATAGTGATTCATGGCGATTGAGCAGCAGTTGATGACAACTACCCGTGACACCGGTGGCGCCACCGTGGTGGATGATATCAAGCATTGAAACCTTTTCTATTTACTTACATGGTCAATCGCGGTGATCTTTGATGATCATCATCATCATGCTAAGAATGAAAGCCAGGAAGATGGTGATGATCGCAAAGACACTGCTATTGTATAGCCGGTTGGGTTCAGTTGGGTATTCAGGCATTAACGGGCTCTGCAGCACGCTTACTTGCTTGAGTTGGCGAGCAGCTTCTAAACGGGTGTTCTCTAATGCGGCGAGCGCGCTGGAATAAGTTTCTTGAGCAAACTGCGCCTGCAGCTCTAGCGTTTCATACTCGGCGGAAACACTGTTTAAAGACCCGCCAGATGCTTGAGCTATTCGGTCACGCTGCTCAATAATTTGATCGCGCAGCGCGGTAATATTGCGCTCTACTTGCCGTAACTCAGGCGATTGTGAGCTTTGAAAACTCGCCAAGGCATTGCGCTGGGCCTGATAGCGCGCCAAGTCAGCTTCCAGTGTGGCGACTACTTGATTAATGCTTGCGACAGTGTCGGTGGGCGATACCAAGCCAAACTCATTTTGGTATTCTAGCAGCGCCGCGCGGGTTTCTTTAAAGCGCTCATCCAGGCGCACCATCTGTTGCTCTAAAAAGCGCACTTGCTCATCCGCTAACCGGTGGCCCATTTGATTCATGTGGTCTTCACCTGCCTCTAGCAGCAGAGTGGTCACCTGATTGGCAAACTCGGGGGTATAGCCCTGAACTTCGATATTCAATACGCCCGCATACTCGTCTAGTTCTATTTCTACTCTGCGAAGGTAGTATTTATGTAAGTCCTCAATAGGCACATCGGCACTGCGTAGTTTAGCGAATATATCGCCATGCTCACTATAGTGCTTACGAATATCCAGCTGATTATCAAGTAAGCGGAGCATATCGACAGAAAGTAAATGCTCACGTAACAGCAGCAAGTCATGAGTATTACCACCGCCACCACCCATTAGCGATGAGAGGCTTAACTCTGGCGTGGCGACCTGCGGGCTTTCTAACACCACGGTGGCGCGTGAAACGTAACGTTCCTGCGCCCAAACAAACCAGTAAAAGGAAACGATTAAAATTGCAGCTATTGCCACGGCCCACTGCGGCGACTTTTTAACAAAACGCGTCAATGATACTTGCATGTGTTATTTGGCCTTTAACCGATCAACAAAACGTAAGTGCATAAGAATTCCCAGAGCATTTAGGCTAAGCGTTACCAACCAAAAATACAGCATGCTGGTTCCGTGGATGGGTTGGTACTTCTCGAAAAAGCCTAAGCGCAATGTTTCCAAGGCATGGGGTATTGGATTAAGCATTATGTATTCCAGCAACCAGTGTGGAAGGTTGTTGAGTGGAAATATGACGCCAGATAGAATTAACAACGGCAAAGAAAGCATGCGTATTACTCTGCCTACTTCGGGAACCAGTGTCGCAGATACCGAAGTGACTAACCCTAGGCCAATACCTAAGCTCCAAAGCGATAGCCAAGCTCCCATGGCGCGAATGGCATTATCGGGATACATATCCAGCCCGATCATTAGGCCACCCACAATAAAAATTAAGAAAACAAAGCTGCGCAGCATGCCTTCCAAAAAGTTGCGCACTAATACTGGGTCGATGGGCTGAACTTGACGATACGCAAATAGCGCACTGTTGGCTTCGATTGCACCCATTCCTCGTAGCATTCCTTCTCGGACTAACAGGAACCCCATCAAGCCAGCAATAAGCCAAGGGATAAACTCAGCATTAACGACTAACCTATCACCGCGAATAAAACTACGAATCCCCACCATGATAGCTACAAAAGCTACTGGCTCGAAAATCATCCAGAACCAACCCATGCGGTCGGACATAGTGCGCGAAATGGCTTCGCGCATAAACATGGCGTACCACACACTCCGTGTTACCTGCCACGGCGTGCGGGCACGCCGTGGCGTAGGCTGAGCGTTTATGTTTTCCATAGCGTTAATTCTTTAGGGATAAACAAAGCATGTTCCTGCGCATTATATGACGGTTTTGCTGGGTGAAACTCTCCACTTTCGGGAGAATCGCCTTCGCGGGTTTACAGAGGCTTAACCCGCGCTGCAAAACTTTCGATTCACCACTTACTATTCAGAATCATTCTTTTACAGATCTAAAGCGACACGAGTGGTGACCGCAATCTGGAACAAGATTTGAGTTAGCGTAGCCGCTAACTGCAGGTTGTGTATGGGTGCGGCAGGCATCACCAAAATCTCATCACCCGGGCGTAGCGGCGAATTGCTGGCATGTTCAACAGCACCGTTTTGGCGAACCAACAGAATCTGGTCTTCATCGGCACGCTCAGTGAAGCCGCCTGCACCTTCTACATAGTCAATGACGCTCATTCCTGGGCGATAAACAACGGCTTGAGGAACGAGTATTTCACCGCTGATCAAAACTGAATCGCTAATTTCGGGAATGGTGATCACATCGCCATCCTGCAGACGAATATCAGAAATACCCCCACTGTTGGCTACTACCAACCGGCCGCTAGGCTCTAAGTCGCGAGCTCTTGCGATAAAGCGCTCAATCAACTCGGCTTCCTGCAGGCGAATTTTCGCTTCTTCGTCGGTACGCGAACCGGCACCTAAGTAGGTAGTTTCTAAACGCCTTAAGCTGTCTTCAAGAGCCTCAGCCTGCTGCTGACGTACGCTTTCGCGCAGAAGAGAGATACTTTCTACGGCCGTCATATTTTCAGGTACGGCAATAGCGTCCAGCAGCTCACTTAAACGCGCATTACGTGGCAGTGCATAGCGAGAAGGCCCGTAATAGCTGCCCTCTACTTGCACTACGATAGTTTCGCTACGCTTATCCGCGCTAAACGTCACTTCGTCACCACTGCGAATCACTTGACCAGAGAACATATCAATGGGGAAGTATTGAGCAATAGGGCCGCTTTCACGGTTACCGCGTAGCAGCACGTGTGATACGCCGCTTCTTAAGCGGGCAAGGGTAACAACTTCGGCGCCGCTTAACTGGTTACCAATAAGCTCATAGCGATATTCGCGATGCACATCACCGCCCACGGCAATGGCGGGGCCACGCTCCTCCACCACTATGGTGTCACCATCTTGAAACTGTGGGCGGGCAATCTCGCCGTTAATTAAAAAATCATAAAGATCGACGGTCGCTACGGTACGGTCATCGCGCACTACGCGAATTTGTCGATAGCTCCCTAGATCTTGATCAATACCGCCTGATTGATCTAGGAAATAAAGCAGCGAGTCGTTGGGCGTACCTGCATAGCGGCCAGGGTTTTCTACATAACCCGTGACGTATACCGCCACTGGCTGCACGCCTTGTAAGTTAGTGTAGACCTCTACGTTATCCGGATAGACAGCAGTAATGGCCCGTCGCACGCTGTTATCGACTTCCTGACTGCTTTGTCCTTCTACATTAAGCGGGCCGGAACCAGGAATGAAGATATTGCCCTGAGCATCGACTGGTAGCACGCGATCAAACTCAAACGCCCCCCAGGCACGGACGGTGACTTGGTCGCCGGGCTTAATACGATAATCCGGATTTAAACCATCGCCCATGGCGCCACGAAAGCCGCCAGTAAATAGGCTAGCGCCAAACGGGGGTAAGGTATCGGCACCTTGTAGCGGCAGCGTCACAGGGCCATAAGTACCACTGCGCCAATCTGCACGAGGTGTATCGTTCACCTCATCTTGTTGCTGAGCAGCCCCTTGCTGGCTCCCCTGAGACGGCAAAATAGTATCGGAAAGGCTAAGCGACTGCGCAAAGGCATTGCCTCCCATGAGCGCGCTGAACAAAGTAATAGACACGATTGCTGCGGTTTGCTTGAACATTAATAGCGCCCTTCAACTGTTTGCGTACCGGTCTGCGTCACTACGCGCTGATTTACCCAGCCGTTGGGTGTTTCACAGACAAGCGCGCTATTAGCGCTGCCTCCTGCTGCAACTACGCGAAGTTTACGGCACTCCCGCCCGCTGGCGGCTAAGTAGGACTCGTCAGCCACAATTTCGACGTTATCACCCCAGGGGCTGCGCGCCACGTTGAGAATGCCGCTGGCCGGTGCTTGGGAAAGGAAATTATTTAGACTTTCGTCCTTGAGCAGCGTTGCAGCATCGTTATTAAGTACGTATCGCGCTTCTTGCTGGTTGCTACCAGAGGGGTAATTCGTAGCGCAACCGCTGATAACGGCCACACTCACTGCTGCCAGCAGCATGCGTACTGGCAATAAAAATGAACGCTGAGGTATTGGCATAATTGATTCCAAATAAAAGGCACGCTACCGCCCAGGGATCGTAACGGGCATATTCCCTTGCCCTACTCTTCTGTGCGGGTGAATGGGGTGGTGTATTGTAGACAAAACTTCCTCACACCAAGCCTCCATTGTAGGGGATTACCGCCGCCGCCTCTACATTGGAGACCGGAGTATCTCCCACGCCCCTATATGTATGACAATACTCATGCGATGGCAAAAAGAAAAAACCGACCATTTTTCAATGATCGGCCGCCTGTGATCGCCTGGGTAAGAACGCCTTCTTTACGGATGGTTCCCTTTCAGGGCTAAGCGCCTAAGACGCCCCGAGTGAATACCCCATAAAATGGCTAGCAAGAAGGCATACATCATGACGCCGCTATTATGAGTAAGGAACACCTGCGACAAGCCAAAATCGATATATGTCACGGGCAATAACACACCCGCCGTTGCTAACGCTCGGTCTGATAAATTCTCCGCAGAGAGCCCTTTTGAAAATAGCCTCAACGGGATTAAATAAAGCCCAATTAGCACTGCCAACCCGAGCAGGCCACGCTTAGCAAAAGCATCAATAAACTCATTGTGCGCATGGCCATACTCCCCTATTTCACGCGAGATGAACCCTTGATCGGACAATGCGAGCATCTCGTTCTTGTAGCCGTTATATCCCCACCCAAGTAGTGGTTTTTCTTGGATGAGATTTGCCGCTCCACGCCACATTTCAAAACGCGCGCCTACTGAGGTGGTGCGATTCTCGCCAGATACATAAAGACTGACGTCATTAAATGCTTCGTGAACACGCCCTTGCACACCTACTTGCGGAACGGCATACACAACGATAGCACCTACAATAACAGCCGCGACCACAGCCGTTTTTAACTTGTTGGAGAGGTTTCTGCCATAGGCGCGGTAAAGCACTAGCAACACAATAGGAAAACCTACCCAGCCGCCCCGGCTACCTGAGAACAAAGACCCAAGAATACCGGCTAATGCCCCCAGCAATAAAAGACATATCCACGCATGGCGATAGCGCTGCATGATCGCCCACCCAAGCCCGGCTAAGCACATGACACCCAGCAGCATACTGAGATTGCCAAATTGAATGACATATGTGTAGCCCTGGGCTCGATCTACACCTTCAAATAGTTTTTGCCATCCTGCCCAACTTCCCGCAGCAATGGCACCAACAGCCATCCCACTCCATAAAAATGCCATATTAGGTGGATAACGCAGTACCCACCAAAGCGCAGGTATTGCCAAAATGAAACGACTTGGTTTATCTAATCCTCGGCTGCCCTGGCCATCCCACCAAACTTCTGCGAATGCAACGAGGACATAGGCCAAAACAGCACCTACTATCCAAACATCTTCTTTTGAAAGACGCGGCACGCGCATGGTGAACAGCAGGCCAAGCCCGCCTAATAGCAGCAAAGCTGCCCCCACTGAATAACCGCTAGGAATGACCAGCGCGATCGCACCGAACAGGAAAACGGCAACGTTAGTGAACCAGCTCAATTTAGAGAAAGTGGTTTCGTGGGAGGATAAGTTTGAAGAAAGCATCGGAATACAAAATCCTATTGATCATACAGCGCGGGTCAAGTCGCGGCCGGTTGAGAAGAGCGGCATACTACCACAGCTTGTTTTTCCGCTTATCGAAGCTAACACTTATATTAGTAGGCATTTTTATTAATAAAACCTTTAAAAATGGTTAAAAATATAATTTTCAAGTCAATCCAAAGCGACCAGTTATCGATATACCATAAATCGTGCTCTACCCGGCGTTGCATTTTGTGAAGCGTATCCGTTTCACCTCTTAAGCCATTCACCTGTGCCCAACCAGTAATGCCAGGCTTTACTTTATGCCTGCGCATATAAGATTCGACAAGACTCTTGTATTGTTCATTGTGTGCTAACGCATGAGGGCGAGGCCCTACGATAGACATGCGCCCTTGAAGCACGTTGAAGAACTGAGGCAATTCATCTAAGGATGTGCGCCGCAAAAAAGCACCTATCGGGGTAATGCGGAGATCATGTTTTTTGGCTTGAGTGATATGACCACTATCTTCTTTATGAACATACATTGAACGAAATTTGTAAACTTTAAAAAAACGTCCATTTGAACCTTCCCGGTACTGCTTAAAAAGCACAGGTCCGGGAGAGTTGACCTTAATGACCAGGGCAATCATGGCACATATTGGCAAGATGAAGAGAGATATGAGTGAGCCAAGAATGAGATCTTCAGCACGCTTTACAAAGCGTGACATGCCACTCATCGGCGAAACACTAAGATCTATCGCGTAATGGTCCGCCACTTCACTCATGCGATGATTCAACAAATGCATATCTTGAAAATCAGGGATAAACCGCACCTCAGCGGTATGATTACGCAGCGCATAAAAAAGCACTCGCACCGTCTCCCCCATTTCCAGAGGTACACAAATCCATACTTCGCGAGCATTGGACTGAATAATACGGCGCACGATACGCTCAACGCCATCATCGGTAGGCCTTGCCTTTAAACGCTCAACGCCAGCTATGGTGTGGCCTTCCCACGCAGCACGGCGAATACCCTGTGCCACGTTTAATACATTTTGACTGGGTCCAACTAAAAAAACGGGGCGCCGAGCACCGCCTCGCACTCTTACATGCTGTAGGCCTAGCTGAACTAACAGCCTCGCACCACCAGCTAAGAAAAAAGAAATCGTTAGCGTAAATCCAATCCATAAACGGGAGTAGCGTTCAGCTGCATGGGCAAAAAATATTAATGAAGCCGCCGTAATTCCTACCGCCGCCCACACTAGCATCAATTTACCAAGCATTTGATAAACAGGAATGATCCGCCAGCGACGATAGCTTCCCGTCATGCTATTGATTACCAATACTAATAGCGCGATACATATAATGGCTAATACGTATCGCTCATGAAGCTCAACAACGTCGAAACGAATGGCATAGGCTATCCACCCACCAAGAAAAATGGCAAATATATCAAAAAATGGAAACACTACCTGAGGCGGGTAACGCTCAGAAAACGTCATTGTCTTAAGCTTACCCATTACGGCATCCCTCTAGTCATATCCACGCTCATAAACATTCCTTGTTAGCGGTTTAGACTACTCAATATTTTTTCTACACCTCGGGTAAATACACGATCATAGTCAAACCGCTGCACAACCGTTCTAGCATGAGTTGCAAGCGCGATTTTTTTAGATCCAGCCAAAGCATAAAATGTCTCTATCGCATGGCATAGCCCTTCTACACCTCCGCTATAATAGTAGCCGTTGCGGTCAACCTCCAAGTACTCTGAAGCCGCTTCAAGTTGTTCATTAGCAATTACAGGCGCTCCACAAGCTAGCGCCTCAATCGCCACCAACCCAAAGCTTTCAGTCTTAGAAACTGAAGGAAAAATAAACACCGAAAACTGCGACATAATGTTGGGCAGCCGTTCACGTGGCACTGCGCCCAAAAAAGTAACAGATGAGGACACACCGCGCTCTTCGGCTAAATCTTCTAAATTTTTACGCTGCGAGCCATCTCCAGCTATTACAAGGTGTGCATTTGGAATTTTAAGCTTAGCAAATGCCTCTATTAGCTCATGGCAATTTTTTTTCCTTTCTAACCGAGATACAAAACCTAAAACGAACCTTTCACTGTCATTGGCAGGTTTATCAAGTGACGTGTCGGCAAACTCCGCTCCTACACAGTCAGGAAACACCTTGATCACTCTTTCTATGGGAACTTTTAGGTTTTTACTAACTTTTTCCCGATAGAAATCGGACGGCACAACGTAAAGATCTACTTGACTCTTTATGCTTCGATATAAATACATAAAAAATTTCGAATTGATAATTTGTTTTAAATCGTTACCATGAAATCGTAATACAAGATAATTTCTTCGTTTAAAAATTTTTGCTGCATATAAAACCGGCAAAAAATAAACGGGATAATGAATCTCTAAAATCGCCCCTTTCGGGTTTCTATAAATTGAAAGAAAACACTTAATCATTAACTCTGCATAAAAATAAATTTTTTGTAAAGCGCCAACAGGCTTATCTCGAATAGCAACGAGCTGCACATTTTCAGCGCCTAAAGACTTCCTCCATGCCTGCTCGGTAGAGCGCACAAAAGTACCATAATAAGGTGCTAGTCGCGTCGGGTACATATTTGTCCAAAGTACTAGCTGCCTCATGGCAAGCGCCCCCCCAACCCAAGGTAAGCTGCAATGTTTTTCCCTAGCTCACTTTCATTTTTTGGAACCATAGGTTGCACTTCTACACCTATATTCTCTACTAACACATTCATAGCATTAAAAAAAGACTCTTTATCTGTACAAAAATAAAGCGTTTCGTACTGTCTCTCAAATGCATTGACGGTATCTAATTGATGGTCATTACGATGTTCGCCTAATGCATATTCTCTTGGCAGAAAAACGCCTCTTTTAGAATAGTCTAAACAAGATAAGATGCTGCCCATTCCGGCATGAGAAACAACGCCATCTGCACGGGAAAACCAATGATAGTATTGATCACTAGAAAGAGAATCGACTACCTTAATTCGTGAACTGGTGAAGTGACTGCCCTCGCCAACCTGCGCGATAACATCACCACCATATCTTGAATACTCTTGCCATTCAGTGAAAAGATTGATTAATCGGTCAAAAGGAAGCTGAGTCCCAACAGTGATAAATATCATAGCACTTTACCCCAATAGACGACACGATCATCATTTTCAGCTAAATGTTCCCATTGAGTAAGGCATATATTGCAAAAATACTTAGCCACATGACCAGAAAAAGAAAGCTTCTGATAGTTCGCCATACTATCTACCCATATCACTTTTTTGCCTAATAGCTTGGCCATTAGGCATACAATTAGCCCTGGCAAAGCACCTGTCGATATAACAACATCAGGTTTTATCAATTTTAACAACTTATAAGCCCTTTTAAAAACAACGATCATTACTCCCCAGCCACTGCCACGGTGCACATTCGGGAAGTTATGAGCCTTGTCATTATTTAGAGCTACATTTTCAGCCGTGGTAGCAAACTCAAACATCACCTCCTCACCTTCAATTCTTTCTCTGATTTGCTGATGCAAGCGTTTCAACTGTATAAAATGTCCTCCAAAAGATGCCACCATAAGTATTTTCATTCATCTCTCCTTGCATTTTTCTGCTCTTCTTTGAGCATATACAGGTAACTAATAAAAAAAGCTGTTGCGCTAGAGGATATACCTGAGTTGACTACGTGACCTGCTGTTACACTCACGACTATGAAAATAAAAATAAGGAAGATGAAACACACGCCGCTTCGAGGGCTTTCTTTAAATAATTCACATGACCATACCAACCCTAATATCCATGGAAAATAAAAAACCAAAGGCCCTACAACACCAAACGCCATGAACACATCAATAAGATCTATTTCAACTAATAAGTCTTCGACAAAAAGCAACTGATCTACCCCAATACCAAACAGCACATCAAAAAAACTAAAACCAACAATCAATTCGTTAAAAGCATCTTGTAAAAAAATTATCCTACCGCTTAGCATGGCCCCCCAAAAGCCCCCATGTAAGTGATATAAATAAATCATCCTGTCCATAAGGCCCGTTGCAACCACAAACTGATAACCTAAAAAAAAGACAATGGCTCCACCCACCAACATAGATAAATATACTACAGGCAAGTATTTTACTTTAAAACATCCTCGGTGTATCAAAACACAAAAATAAACTAAACATATACCTAATATAGCAACCTTAGTTGCCTTCATTAAAAAAAATACTAATAACACTAAAAGCAAAAAAAACAACTTTAAGAAACACACCCTATCAGAAACATGTACAAGCATAATACTTGCAGACACAAGCATAAGGAAACTCATCTCATTCCCTGCGATAATAAATCCCTTACCACCTATCCCTCCAGAATACTGAGACTCGCCCACCCCCAAAACACCTAGAGCAACATTAAAAGCCATTACAAAAAAATAAAACATCATCAATTTTGCCAGCTTATTTTTACACCAAAAAAAATCACACCCTCGCCCACTCACCAAATAAAGTATTAACGCAACTGTCAGCAAAGCTCTAACAATCCAAGAAATGCTTTCGACGGCATAACCATAAACCAAGTATTGATACACTATACAAAAAACAGACAATGCAGCAAGAATAAAGAGCTTTATAAAAGAAAATATCTCAAAAACAAAAAGCAGCATTAAAACAAAAACAAATCCTAAAGCCTTATATGGGGCCGACACGCTAGTAAAAGAGGAATAGTTATAATATAGATACCCGTTAAGGGCATCCACCACAGGCCAAAGAAGCAGAAAGGCTAATAAGCATAAATTTAAAACTCTTTTAAGGCTAACATCCGCTTCTTGAATCATCTAATAACCTCAGCGAATCTAATTATAAAAAACGAATCTTTACGTAAACCTGCATCAGTCTAACGAGAAGAAAATCTCATCAGCATCAAACATAGATCATAAAAATATTTTATCGACTACCTTTACGATAAACAAAAACCACCTTCCTAACAAATATACCCAAAACAGCGACTAAAGGCGCTAAAACAAAAGCCAGCATTAAACCTATTGCTAAAACAACCCCTCTCCCAACTCCCACTGGCTCTATACTTCTAACAGCAATCTGGGAAGCATCACCCTCATTAATAGACCCAAGGCGTCGCTCTATCAAAAAAACTTTTTCAAAATACGAAGCTGTCAATTCGCTCGCATTTTCACTAACTGAATTCTGAGCAACTGACAGAGCTTCTGAATAAGCCTCATACTGCTGTTCCAAACTACCACGCAATGAGTCAACTAGGCTCGCCTGATCTATTTTAAGCGCCTCTATCAATCCCTCATGAAAACGCTCGATTAGAGGCTGATGTGTACTATCTGCAATACTTGTTATTCTTAATAAAATCGTATTACTTGGATTACTGATATTCATTTCAAAAGGAAGGCTAGCTGTTTCACCCTCTGAGAATATAGCCCTACGCTCTTGCTCAAGGAATATATTTTCTATTTTTGCAATAACCTCCTGAGGAGTCTCCACACCTCGCTTAATGCCTTCCGAGGTTTCAAAAGAAGCTATACCATACATAGTCGTATAATCATATTTAACAGGCTTTAAAAAAGTGATAGCAATAGTAGCAGCAAGCAAAAACAACACGGATAGCAGCATAGTCTTCCATTGCTTCAAAAGCATTACAGAAAACTCAACAAGACCTAAATCTTCCACTCTCTTTGAATGATCTTTCTGACTATAGCTATCTACGTCCCTCATTACCTATCTCCTTTTTTTGCATAGCAGCGACTTAAGCTTTGATCAACTAAATAAATGTAATTAATAAAAAACATGCCTTGGCACATTATAACAGCATTTCCATTTAACACGATGCCATCAACATACTTTCAACGTCAACTCTCACGCCACTCTGGCTCGCTTGACTTTAGGCACGCCTCTCAATTTATTATGGACATAAGGTAGCATCAAGGAGGCACATCCTTCTGCACGCTCCACCACACACGATGGAAGTCTCACAATACACACCCTAAAACTGCCGCCATCATGCCTTTTTTGATTAATTTTATGTAGCCAAGCACTTAGCAAGCATAAAAAATAGCAGTATGTAGCCTACTAAATAAGCAAACGCTAACAATAGCACTCCTAAAGCATCCATGATAATTTATTGGCAACCGATGCCATAAAGAAACGCCTTCACTTAATAATGAAGGCGCAAATGCACTTTAACGCTAAATATCAGGATTTTTCGTTAAGCTACCGGGTCAAAAACGATAGCGCGCCCCTGCCAACCAATACGTCCTATCAGTCACGCTTTCATAACGTGTGTTAGGCACATCACCATCAGCTAACTCTACAAATACGTCAAACGCGCTAGACACCTTGTAATACGTGCCTGCTGCCCAGGCATTGCGTTGCTTGCCTTCGTCGCGGTCTACGTTGTAGTAGTCTGCGGTAAATGCCCACGAGCCGGTAGTGTAGGTACCGCCTAAACCCACTGTGTCGAACCCTCCACCATAGATGTCGCTATTCTCCTGTGTTTCAAACCCCAGGCGCGTGGAGAATTGATCAGTGATGCTGTAGGCGCCTATTACGCCATAGAGCATTTCGCCATTACCGCCACCGCGCACGGCATTTTCTACCGCACCCAGCCCCACTTTGAGCGGGCCATGCTGATAGCGAACACCGCCCTGTGCAGCAACGACGTCACCCTCACTCCTCTGTTCTGCGCTCACCAGCCCTCGCTCACTGTAGTGCTTTAACTGTACGAAGGAGGTAAAGCCGCTGAGCTCCGGCGTGTAATAGGCCACTGAGTCACCCCTCGACTGCAGGCCAGACGACTTAAACAGCAAACCGCGATCCTGATACACATCAAACGGCAGCGAGACAAACTGGGCATACATGCTATTAAAATTACCCGCCAGCAGGGTGCCGTACTGTTGACTTGATAAACCAATGTAACTTTGGCGGATTTCGTTGAAGCCCTGGCCCGTATTGTTCTCATCACCGGTAAAGCGCCACTCCAAATGCCCTAGCGCCGTTAGATCAGAAGTGACCGCATGGCTCATTCGAAACCCTAACCGGGAGTAGACATCAACAAATTCAGCGTCGTTATTGACTTTATTACCAGTACTATCATACTCCGGGCCGCCACCCGCAATGCCCATAGCGATACGCCCATAAATATCCAGCTGAGTGCCATCTTGATCATAAAGCGTTGCAGCTTGAACCGAGCAAATACTTAACAGACCTGCGACACACACTGCTAACTGCTTCTTTTGCATTAGAAATAATCCCTTGATACACCAATATTGTTGGCAGCTTTAGCTATGCAGCTACGCGGCGAACTAATGTTATACAATATCAAGTTATTATTAAAGAAAAATCGTTCTTATTTGCATTAGGTGTGTTTATAAAAAACCATAAAAAAAACCGACCTCATAAGAGGTCGGTTCTATTGGTTCTGCTAGGCAGTTACCCTTAAAGCAAGGTGGTTAAACCAAGCTTAGAAGTGGTAACGAGCGCCTGTTAGCCAGTATACGTCGTCAGTCAGATCGCCAACTACGTCGCCAAGATCAGTATCGCTGTTGATGCGGTTAGACGCATCAGCATCGGCTACTTCTAGGAATACGTCGAAGCTGCTAGAAACGTTGTAATAGCTACCCAGTGCCCAGGATTTGCTGGTCTCTTCACCGTCACGCTCGACGTTGTAGAAATCACCAGTGAATGCCCAAGGGCCGGTGGTGAAAGTACCACCTAGGCCAACTTTGTCGTAGCCATTTTCATCGGTAGCGCCACGAAGATCGTAGCCGCTGTTGTTGTCACGAGTTTCATAGCCAAGGCGTGCAGAGAACTGATCAGTAAAGTCGTAAGAACCGATCAGACCGTACATCATCTCGCCGTTACCACCACCGTTACCACGGCTGTTGGTATCAAGACGCTCAACGTCTTCAACAAAACCTAAACCGACAGTCACAGGGCCTTGTGCGTAACGAACACCACCTTGCGGTGCAACAACAGAGCCTTCACCTGACTGTTCGCCTTCAGTCAGGCCACGCTCGCTGTAGTGTTTCAGCTGCAGGAAGGCAGTGAAACCGCTCAGGTCAGGCGTGTAGTAACCGATAGAGTCGCCACGCGACTGCTTGCGGTGACCAGCGAATTCTAGGCCACGATCGATGTAAACATCGAACGGCAGAGAAACGAACTGGTTGTAGAAGCTGTCAAAGTTACCCGCTTGGAAAGTACCAAACTGGTCGCTCTGCAGTCCTAAGTAGCTCTGACGAATAGAGTCAAAACCGCGATCTGAACGGTTTTCATCGCCAGTAAAGCGCCACTCAAGACGACCGAAAGCAGTCAGGTCACGAGAAACTTCATGGCTCATGCGCAGACCAAGACGAGAGAAAACGTCTACGAACTCAGCGCCGTCATCAACACGGTTGCCGTCATTGTTGAATTCAGGGCCGCCACCAGCGATACCCATGGCGATACGGCCATAGATATCCAGCTTAGTACCGTCTTGGTCGTATACAGTTGCTGCTTGTGCTGCAGCAGAGGCACCCAAGGCACCAACGATAGCAGTCGCTAAAAGTGTTTTTTTCATGATGTAAGTTCCTTAACTCGTATACTGTTTCGATCGTTGCTGCTCGGCTCTTAATAAGCCGGCAGGTGGCTTTTGCGGGCCATGCTCTTTTCCCATCCGCCGGTCTTTTCCGGAGGTATGCGGCATGTCCTCAACTAAGCCTTGTTATAGTCCAATGCTCGCAGGACAAACTCTATACCGGGATTACTATGAACGCAATAGAAAAAAACAGTGTTTCTTTACTATTTGCACTTTTTTATGGAACCCCTGCCCCGCCATCCGGTCTCAGCCGCCCTTGAACTTCTGCTGTAGCCCTAACAATTTGTCTTCCATGCTAAGCGAGCTGCGTGGCTCAATTTTTTCCACTTCTGCAGACTTCGGCACTTCCTGGCGTTTTTTCTCAACGACTGGGGTAGATTTAGATTGAGCTTTTTTTTGCGGTTTACGTACTTTCGACTCACCATCTTGCGGCTCACCGCGTTTTTCTGATGCGTGCAACGCCGCCTGCTTATCAACATTACCCGCCGGCTGCCCATCCAAATCAACCCGCTCGACGCCTGCGCGCACGGCTTTTATATAGCGCGGCAGATTAACATAGTTAGCCAAAGCTCTACGTACAAGCTTGCTCGGCCATGCTTCGCGCTCGGCTAAATCTTGATGAATACCTACCTTAAGCGGCTTAGTATGACCTTTGAAGAACGCCTTCGGGTAGCGCTCGTACCATTCATTTAGCAGCGCGTGTGGCGAAGGTGCTTGCGGCGCGACAGAAGAAGGCTGTTGTGCTGCAGGTTCAGCCTTTTGCCTTTCAACTGGGCCCTCACTGCTTACTAGCTCTGTAGACGGAGCATTAGATGACGCTTCGGCGGGATTTTCAGCTTCAGCTTCTTCAGCTACCGCACTGCCTTCAGTGGCAGTGACTGCTTCGGCTGCGGGAGAGTCCTGGGACGTAGTCGCATTCGGCTCGCTCTGCGGTAGTGCATTGCTGCCTACCAACTGGTTTAAGCGCTGATTTTCCTCACGCAGGGCCTGCAGCTCAGCTTGGGTGCTCTCAAGACGCTGCTCCAAATCATCTAGCATAGTTATTAAGCTGGCGGCCATAGCCTTCTCCTTTGACCTTATCAGTCGGCGGTGCGCTCGTAGACGACGAAATCGTAATTTGGCTGCCCTTCCGCTGGCTGCCCCGCTACGCGCTGCACTTCGCGCCACATCCGGCCATCGATTTCCGGAAACGTGGCATCACCCTCTACGTCACAATCCACTTCTGTTATATAGAGCCTCTGAGCAAAGGGTAACGCCTGGCGATAAATCTCGCCGCCCCCCATCACCATAATCTCTTCTGCTGCCTCAATGGTGGCATGCTGGTCGGCTAGTGCAAGCGCTGCTGGAAGATCATGGCAAACACGTACGCCTTCGTGAGCAAACTCAGCATTACGAGTTACCACAACATTGAGCCGGTTCGGCAGCGCTTTGCCAATCGATGCAAACGTTTTGCGCCCCATTACCAGCGGCTTTGCCTGTGTCATACGCTTGAAGAACTTCAAATCCTCAGGCAAATACCAAGGTAGCTTGCCCTCTACGCCAATCACTCTATTTCTCGCCATAGCGACAATCATAGCCACCGGCACTAATGGGTCGACGTTATTGGTCATACCGCCACCTTGGCTTTGATGTGAGGGTGTGCCTCGTATGCATTAATCTGGATATCTTCAAATCGGAACGCAAACAAGTCGTTGATCTCTGGATTAAGCACTAGCTGCGGCGCTGCCTTTGGCGTGCGGGCCAGCTGTTCTTGTGCCTGCTCCCTATGATTACTGTACAGGTGAGCATCGCCCAGCGTATGAATAAACTCGCCGGGCTGAAGGCCGGCCACCTGAGCTACCATCGTTAGCAGCAATGCGTAGCTGGCGATATTGAACGGCACGCCTAAGAAAATATCGGCACTGCGCTGGTAAAGCTGACACGATAACTTGCCGTTAGCCACATAAAACTGAAAAAGGCAGTGGCACGGCGGCAGCTGCATTTCATCTACCTGGGCTGGGTTCCAGGCGGACACAATCAGCCTGCGCGATTCGGGCGTCGTACGAATTTGTTCTAGCACCTTAGCGATTTGGTCAACGCTTCCCCCCTTTGGGTCGGGCCAGCTACGCCATTGGTAGCCGTAAACGGGGCCCAAATCACCCTTTTCATCCGCCCAGTCGTCCCATATCCGCACACCGTGGTCTTTTAGGTAAGCGATATTAGTGTCGCCTTTCAGGAACCACAGAAGCTCGTGAATAATGGAGCGCAGGTGCAGCTTTTTAGTCGTCAGCAGCGGAAATCCGCGCGACAAATCAAAGCGCATCTGATGGCCAAACACGGAGCGAGTGCCTACGCCGGTGCGGTCGTGGCGATCAACGCCATGCTCTAAAACGGTCTGCATCAAATCTAAATAGGGTTGCTCTAGCGCGGGCGTTATAGCAGTCACAGAATTTCCAAATTAACAGGCGATAGTAGCGGTTCATTTTAGGTGGAGAGATACCTTTACTCAACCAGCTAATACTTACCCATTGGTACTTGGCATTTGAACATCAACTGGCTGGGAGCGTGACCAGGCGATGATTATCAGTCCTAACGCAATCATAGGTAGCGTTAGCAGCATGCCCATCGTTACCCAATCGAAAGCAATAAATCCAATGTGGGCATCTGGCAGGCGCACAAACTCGACCATAAAGCGGAAAACGCCGTAGCAGACTAAAAACAGGCCCGAGAGAAATCCTCGCGCGGTTGGCTTAGCAGAAACCCACCATAAAATGGCAAAGAGCACGGCTCCTTCCAGTAGCGCCTCATACAGCGCTGATGGATGACGCGGCTCAGGCCCCATGCCTGGAAATGGCATACCCCATGGCAACGACGTTAAACGTCCAGGCAGCTCGTGATTAATGAAATTACCGATACGCCCCGCGCCTAAACCAATCGGCACTAGCGGCGCGATAAAGTCTGTCAGCGTTAGAAACGCTAACTTTTTCCGTCTTGCGAAGATCCAGGCAGCGAGCAATACGCCGAGCAGGCCACCGTGAAAACTCATCCCGCCATCCCACACGCGGAAAATCCACAAAATATCGGCGGACCACTGCCCCAGCCCATAAAATAGCGCGTAACCTAGCCGCCCACCCGCCACCACGCCTATCGCACAGTAGAAAAGCAAGTCACCAATGTCATCATTATTGAGACCTAAGCGCGAGGCGCGCCGGCAGCCAAGCCACCAGGCCGCTACAAAACCTACTACGTACATCAAGCCATACCAATGCACTTGCAGCGGGCCTAAAGAAATAGCCACCGGGTCAATCGTCGGATAGTTAATCATTTACACTCTCTAATCTAACTAAAGGGATCAATAATCGAGGCTATTAAAACAGCAGCCCGAGTTTCACTAAGGAGTCGACAGCTCATGCAGGAGCATCCGCTTCTACCGTATCCGGAAACCAGTGAACGATAATATTGAGCAGGGTTTCTGGCTGATACGGCTTTGCTAATAGATCGTCCATACCCGCCGCCAGGCAGGCATCGCGCCCTGCGTTGTCGCCGTTAGCCGTTAATGCTACCAGCACGCTTTTACCGCAATCATGAGTGCGCTCGTAATCGCGCCAGCGCCGGGTCGTTTCGAGCCCATCAAGCGTGGGCATAAAAATATCCATAAACACTAAATCAAACATAGCGCTTCGCTGGCGCTCAAGCGCTTCCTCACCACTGCTAACGCTTTCCACCTGAAGCCCCTGGGCCTCAAGCATTTGGCGCGCCAGCATCAAATTGACAGGCCCATCATCGACCACCAGCACACGCAAGTGTCGTTGCGAGGCATCGTCCTGGAGCACCGAACGATCTCTCTGCTGATCACTATTTTTGTCAGCATTGTGGTGAGCAAGGTTGTCCAGCAGCGACCGGATATCCGAAAGGCGCTCTCGCACGTCAAGCACCCGCTGTCGGCAGCCATTCGTCAGATCCTGCTCAGCCATCGCATTCAGATACTCGAACAGCTTGTCAGTCTCATTCTGCAGTAACGCTAAGTAACCGGACTTTAACCGCGACTCTTCACGCGCCCGTTCACGCCCCGTCGTTAAATGTTTCAGCTGGCGCTGCTGCTGCTGAATATCGTCCAGCAGCGACTGTTCGTGCTCTTGCTGCGTCTGTTTAGCGGCGGCGCCGGCTGTTTGTGAGCAGACAATGCAGCGTTCGATATCGGCTAATACCACATTAACGCTGGCCAATCGCTGAAGCGGCAGCTGGGACTCGTCGGCGGCTTTAAGTGGCGCGCAGCGCTGTTCTGGCAGCGAACGTGATGCCGTGGCGTACAGCGCCTGACCATGGCGTTCAAGCTCAGCAAGCTCTTGCATAAAGTGGCTATCTTTACGCCGCGCTCGGGTTTTAATCAGCATCAGGAAAGCACCGACATTCAGACTACTGCCGATCAGCATTGCCAGCGCCAACCAAAGCATAGTGCTCCATGACACGTAGCTTGGCGACATCCACCACACCATCGCAGCTACGGCTAGGCACAGAAGTATTAGCGCTGCTTGTAAAAAAAACAACGGCCAAAGGAGTGGCCATATAATGGCTCCCCAAAAATGCTCCCTTTGATAGCGTTGCGTCATCTCGCCTTCCTGGTGGCCATAGGGCCTGTAATAATGATACCGGCCTAAGTGTACGTCTACACTTCGTGACTGTCATGCAGGCCGTTGATTGAACGCCTTTTACTTTCCTGATCAGTGAGTTTCCGCTATGTGCTTAATAACGTTCGCCTGGCAGCCCAATACCTCCATGCCGTTACGCCTCATCGGCAATCGCGATGAACTCCACGCGCGGCCTACTGCACCGCTTGGCTACTGGGAAGGAAGCGCTGACATTGCAGGCGGGCGTGATTTAGAAGCAGGTGGTTCCTGGCTTGCGGCCAAGCGAGGCGGCGTAGTGGCTGCATTAACCAATGTCCGCGACCCCCAGCTCGCCGTACCGCCCGGCGCGCCAAGTCGAGGTGAGTTAGTGACTGATGCCCTGCAATGTAATGATATTGACGTGTGGCTGACAGCGCTCAGCCAAGGTGAGGCGTTACGCTACGCCGGCTTTAACCTGTTAGTGGCAACACCGCAGCGACTGTGGCTACTGCACCGTAGCCGAGAGCGTCTTACGCTCAATGAAGTACCGCCTGGCGTGCACGGCTTATCCAACGCCGACCTTAATTCACCGTGGCCCAAGCTATTGCATGTGCGCAGTGCACTTGGCAGCGCATTTGAAAACAATTTCTTGGGCGGTTGGCCCAGCGTCGTTCAGCAAGCAATGCAAAACCCGCAAGAAGCCGCCAATGAAGAGCTGCCTGATACAGGAGTAGGTGTTGCTTTAGAACGCCAGCTTTCCGCGGCGTTTATTGTTGGCGAGCGCTATGGCACGCGCGCCACGTCGTGGCTCACGCTTGATGCCCAAGGTAATATCGACATCACTGAACAGCGCTTTGGGCCACTGGGAAGCGATGAAGGTGAAACGTCCCTAGCGCTGCCCAGCGGCTTGTAATAACGCCCTCTAGTCTCGCGGCGGCATCAGGTGCGAAAGCTGCCATTCATCTAGACGAGCCTCAAGATGCGCATGCACAAGCGCAGGCGTATCTAACGTCATGACTTCTTTGAGCAGCTGCTGGGCATCCGTCATCGGTACTCGGCGAATGGCCGCGCGCACTTTAGGCAGGCTGGGGGCATTCATGGAGAGGCTAGTAAAGCCCATCGCCATGAGCAACAGCGCCCCGGCCGGGTCACCGGCCAATTCACCGCATAGCGAAATAGGTTTATTGAGCCGCTTAGCGTCGTGGGAAAGCTCCTGTAAGGCGCCCAGCAGCGCCGGATGCATAGCATCGTAAAGGCTGGATACCCGTGGATTATTACGGTCTACCGCCAGCAGATACTGGGTAAGATCGTTGCTACCCACGGAGAAAAAGTCGATACGCTTGGCCAGGGCATCCATTTGATAAATGGTCGCGGGCACTTCGATCATTACCCCCACCTGAGGTCGGATGACGCTGATACCTTCCTCGCCTAGCTCCAAAATAGCGCGGTCCAGCAGGCGCAGCGCCTCATCCACTTCTTCTACGTTGGTGATCATCGGAAACAGAACGTAGAGATTATCCAGATCCACCGACGCTTTTAGCATGGCGCGCAGCTGCACCATCAGCACTTCCGGATGATCAAGCGTAACGCGCATCCCGCGCCAGCCAAGAAACGGATTAGCCTCTTCAATCGGGAAGTAGGGCAAATCTTTATCGCCACCGATATCCAGCGTACGCATAACGACTGGCAGCGGCGCAAAGCCTTCTAACTGGTCGCGGTAAAGACGAGTCTGTTCTTTTTCGCCGGGGAAGCGCTCGGTAATCATAAAAGGCACTTCGGTACGATAAAGGCCTACGCCCCCTATGCGACTTTTCAGCAGCGCGGTGGCATCTACCGCAAGCCCGGTATTGACCATGAGCGGCATGGTATAGCCATCGGGCGTTACGCTGGGCAAATCCTGCTCATGCTCCAGAAACTCGCTAAGCGCCTTCTCTTCCGCAATCAGGCTTGCGTAGCGCGCAGTCAATTCGGGGGCTGGGCGCACAAATAGGCGGCCGCGATGGCCATCTAACACCACCGGTGCTCCGCCTAGGCGCGGCAGCGGCAAATCCACCATGCCTAGCACGGTGGGAATACCCATCGCGCGGGCGACAATCGCCACATGCGACGTGCTGGAGCCGCGTACCGATACCAGCCCCTTAAGCTTATCGCGGGGGACTTCACCAAGCATCGCTACGCTAATTTCATCGCCCACTAAAATGGCGTTATCGGGATAGGTTTCTGGCGTAGAGGGCGTGTCTTCCTGCAGATGGGCAAGGACGCGGCGGCCTAAATCACGAATATCGGCCGCACGTTCACGCAGGTAGTTATCATCAACCCGCTCCAAGTACTGCACGTGACGACGAACAACGTCGGCCAGAGCGCCGGGGGCCCACTGCCCTTCACGAATACGTTTTTCAACTTCATCGGCCAGCGCCGCTTCGCCCAGCATTTGCTGATAAACATCAAACAGCGCCAGCTCTTGAACCGATATACGGCTTGCCAACCGCTCGGCCGCCGCGCGAATTTCGCTACGGGTTTTGCCGATCGCCTCTTTTAAGCGCGCGACTTCGTAGTCCTGATCGCTAGGCACTAGATCCGGCACGCTGTTCAGATCAGCCGGTGGCGTAATGACCACCGCTTCACCCATAGCCATACCTGGCGAGGCCGCAACGCCTTTAAACATTGCCTGGCCACCCGCAAGCGCCGGGCGCATTAGGTTACCGGTGGCCAAGGCATGCGCCAACACGCCCGCCAACTGAGCGGCCATCGTGACCAGAAAGGCCTCATCTTCATCATCATAGCTGCGCTTTTCAGCCTGCTGAACAACCAGTACGCCGAGCATTTGCCGTTGGTGAATGATTGGCACGCCTAAGAAGCTTGAGTAGCGCTCCTCACCGGTGGATTCAAAATAGCGAAACAGCGGGTGAGCCTGGGCATCTTCAAGATTAAGCGGCTCGCTGCGCTTGGCCACCAAGCCAACTAGGCCTTCCCCTAACGGCAGCACAACGCGGCCCACGGCCTGAGTGCGCAGGCCAATGGTTTCCATCAATACCAGTGAATCAAGCGCTTTATCATAAAGGTAGAAGGAGCACACATCGGTCTGCATAGCCTTACGGATTCGGCGTACCATCGTAGACAGCGCGGCGTCGAGGGTACGCGCGCTATTCACTTCCTGAATAACGCGGCGCAGCACCTCAAGCATGGACGTTTTACCTTTCACTGTTATTTGCCTCGCTGAGGAATTTCCTGGCAGACTCGCGCCGCCCTAGTTTGGCAGCGGGCAGTCGCCCCATTCATCATCCTGTGCCAGGCGCTGAACGCGGGGAGAAAGCTCCCGCAGCGCACGCCGATAAACCTCTCGCTTAAAAGGCACTACTTGCCCTAGCGGATACCAATAGCTGACCCAGCGCCAACCATCAAACTCAGGCGTTGGGGTAGCCGTCATGCATATTTGGCTTTCCTGGCAACGAATTTTAAGTAAAAACCACTTCTGCTTCTGGCCTATACAGACCGGACGCGAATGTGTGCGAATCATACGTCGTGGCAGACGGTAGCGTAGCCAGCCCCGGGTGCAAGCAACAATATCAACATCGTCGGCGGTTAAACCGATCTCCTCAAAAAGCTCACGAAAAAGCGCTTGTTGTGGCGTCTCGCTTGCATTGATGCCCCCCTGGGGAAATTGCCACGCATTCTGTCCTACCCGACGCGCCCAAAGCAGCTGCCCCTGGCTATTGGCAATGATAATGCCAACATTGGGGCGAAAGCCGTCAGCGTCGATCACGGACATCACCTTATAAATTTTCAGTTACCCCCATTTTTCCACAAGGGTGACAAGCGTATCAATACATTATAACGCCATGTGTTGAATGCTTATGCTGCGCAGGTGGGAAAGCCTGGGCGACTCTGCGATAATTCGCCCCTTTGTAGACCAATACCAAGCACTTATAACCACTGATTAAAAAGGGTGAGCATCGTGAGTCTGGCCATTTTCGATTTGGATAATACGCTGCTATCCACCGACAGCGATCATGCGTGGGGTGAGTTTTTACTTGAACAGGGCGTCGTTGATCCCATTGCTTACCGCGAAGCCAATGAACGCTTTATGGCCGACTACAATGCGGGCAAGCTGGATATGGCGGCATTTTTGGAAGTAGCCCTTAAACCGCTGGCCGATAATTTGCCCGAACAGCTGGCTGCTTGGCATCAGCAGTTTATGGCTAGCAAAATTGAACCGCATATTTTGCCCAAAGCAGAAGAATTGCTGGCGCGTCACCGCACCCAAGGCGATACGTTACTGATCATTACCGCCACCAACCGCTTTATTACTGCACCGATCGCCGAGCGACTGGGTGTGGATAACTTGATCGCCGTGAACCCGGAAGTGAAAGAAGGCCGCTACACGGGACGCGTTTCCGGCATTCCCAGTTTTCGTGAAGGCAAAGTGACTCGCTTGAATCAATGGTTAGAGCAGCAGGATCTCTCGATGGACGGCGCTTGGTTTTACAGCGACTCGCACAATGACCTGCCGTTACTGGAAAAAGTCGACCACCCCGTCGCGGTAGACCCCGACGACACCCTGCGCCAAGTGGCCGAAGAACGCCAATGGCGGATCATGAGCCTGCGCGACTGATATCAGTAGACCGTTGTAGTAAGTAGTAAGGAGTCAGTGCCAATAAAAAACCCCACAAGCATGGCTTGTGGGGTTGGCGTAGCAGTTAATGCGTTTAGCCGAGCAGGTGCTCAACCGCTGCACGCTCTTCGCGCAGTTCTTTCTCGCTCGCTTTCATTTTCTCTTGGCTGAATTCGTCCAGCTCAAAGCCTTGAACGATTTCATACTTGCCACCCTGGCAGCGCACTGGGTAGGAGTAGATGATGCCTTCTTTGATGCCGTAGCTGCCGTCTGACGGAATCGCCATGCTGACGATACCTTTAGAGCCCAGCGCCCAGTCGTGCATATGGTCGATGGCTGAAGAGGCAGCAGAGGCGGCAGAAGAGGCGCCACGAGCTTTAATGATAGCCGCGCCGCGCTGCTGCACGGTGGGGATAAAGTCGTTTTCGTACCAGTCGCGCTCAACTAGATCAAACGCCGCTTTGCCGTCGACTTTGCACTGGGCCAGGTCCGGATACTGGGTGGCACTGTGGTTGCCCCAGATGATCATGCTTTCAACGTCAGTCACGTGTTTGCCGGTTTTCTGTGCCAGCTGCGTCAGGGCGCGGTTGTGATCCAAACGCGTCATGGCGGTGAACTGACCGGCATTTAGGTCCGGCGCGTTGCAAGAAGCAATCAGCGCGTTGGTGTTGGCAGGATTACCCACCACCAGCACTTTAACGTCACGGCTAGCATGGTCGTTCAGCGCTTTACCCTGGACAGAGAAGATCGCTGCGTTGGCTTCCAGCAGGTCTTTACGCTCCATGCCCGGGCCACGCGGACGTGCGCCAACCAGCAGAGCGAAGTCGACGTCTTTAAACGCGACGTTCGGATCGTCAGTCGCGACGATGTCTTTCACCAGCGGGAAGGCACAGTCGTTAACTTCCATGACCACGCCGTTCAGGGCGTCCATTGCCTGAGGAATTTCCAGAAGCTGGAGAATGACAGGCTGATCCGGCCCCAGCATGTCGCCAGCGGCGATGCGGAAAATAAGAGAGTAGCTGATCTGGCCGGCACCGCCGGTAATCGCAATACGTACTGGATCTTTCATCATTGCTCCTTGATTGGTTCGCCTAGGGATGGTTCTCGCCTGAGGAGTGGTTCAACAGAACTCAAGACGCCAAGATGGTATGCCCAGCCGGGCAAAAACTCAATCAGACATGCGACTACGACCCATTTAAACAACTTACCGCTCCCCATCGGCTTGCTACTCGCTGAAAACACCGAGTTGCGTTATGGTGTCATCGGCTTAACGCCCTCCTTGCTTGCTGCTACGCTTTTTTTGTTAAGCTTTTTATTAAGGACATGTTATTAAGGACATGGACGCCCCCATGCGACGAATCCCCTTCTCTTATGCTCTGGCCAGCCTACTGGTGCTGGCACTGGTGATATGGCTAGCGTTTGGTAATTTCCAGCGTTTCCAAACAACGCCGCCAGATGCACCCCCGCGCAGCCAAGCAGGTCCGCGCGTTGAAGTAATTGAGCAGCAGAGCACGCCGTTCATTCCACAGCAGATTATCCAAGGCCAGCTAACCGCCGAACGTGAAACCACGCTGCGTGCCAACTTGGCGGGTTTTGTGGCGGAAAAGCCGGTGGCTCAAGGCAGCCGTGTTCAGGCGGGCGATACTTTATTAGTACTGGATAACGATGCCCTGCCCGAGCAGTTGCAGCAAGCCCGCGACGAACTGGCAGTGGCCGAAGCGGAGTACAGCGGTGCGCGCAATCTGCGCCAGCGAGAGCTAATTTCGCAACCCGAATTATTGCGCTTACAGAGTGCACTCAGCGCTAGCGCGGCCTCGGTGGCACAGCTACAGAAACAACTCAATGATAGTCGCCCCACGGCGCCTTTTGATGGTGTGCTAGATCGCGTGCAGGTAGAGGTGGGTGATCTATTGCAGCCCGGTGAAGAGTGGGCCCAGCTAGTGGATGACCGCCGTTTAAAGGGCGCAGCCTGGGTATCTCAACAGCAGGTAGGCGATTTGACCGAGGGTTTGCCGGTCACCGCACGGCTGCTGAATGGCGACCACCTGGAAGGCGAGCTGACCTTTATAAGTCACCGTGCCGAAGAAGCCACACGCACCTTTTATATTGAAGCCACGCTGGATAACCCGGCCGGTAAGCGCCTAGCCGGCGCCAGTGCGGAGCTCACGATTATTCTGCCGCCTCGCCAAGTGCATACGCTTTCGCCGGCGCTACTCAGCCTTAACAGCGAAGGCCAACTGGCCGTTAAACATTTAGATGCTAACGACCAAGTGCAGCAGACCGCTGTACAGCTGGTCAGCGCCGACATACAGCGTGCCTACGTCACGGGCTTACCTGACCCGCTGCGCCTGATTACGCTAGGTGCGGGCATAGTCGCTATTGGCGAAACCGTCTCGCCGGTGCCCGCACAGTCGCAGATGACTACCCAAGAGCCGAATTCGCACTCAACCGCTCAGGACAGTGTTCATGCGCCAGCTGATTAGTGCGGCGCTAGCCCACACACGCACGACGCTGCTGCTGTTGGTAAGCTTACTGCTCGCGGGCACCGTCGCCTGGAAGATGATTCCTAAAGAAGCCAACCCTGACGTCACGATTCCGATGATTTATGTCTCGCTGTCGTTGGAAGGCGTTAGCCCAGAGGACGGAGAACGGCTGCTCATTCGGCCCATGGAGCAAGAGCTTCGCGGCATTGAGGGGCTACGCAAGTTCACCGCCCAATCCAGCGAAGGGCATGGCTCCATCACGCTAGAGTTTGATCCTGGCTTTGACCCGGACACCGCGCTGACTGACGTTCGCGACCGGGTAGATATTGCTCGTAGCGAACTACCTTCAGAAGCCGATGAGCCGCGAGTAATGGAGGTCAACGTTTCAGAGTTCCCGGTGCTAACGATTGGCCTTTCCGGGCAGCTGGATACCCGCGAACGCATTACTGTAGCCAGGCGCTTGCAAGAGGAAATTGAAGGCATCGCCGATGTGCTAGAAGTCGATATTGCCGGCGATCGTGAAGACCTGCTGGAAATAGTCGTTGATCCGCTAGTGCTCGAAAGCTACGGCGTCGATTTTGATGCCCTGTTTAATCAAGTGTCGCGCAATAATCGCTTGGTCGCTGCGGGCAGTATCGATACCGGCGCCGGGCGTTTAGCGCTCAAAGTGCCTGGCATCATTGAGTCCCTTGAAGACGTCATGAACATGCCGGTCAAGGTCGAGGATGACCGGGTCGTCACCTTTGGCGACGTGGCATGGATTCAGCCTACCTATAAATCTCCCGAGGGCTTTGCCCGTATAGATGGCCAGCCAGCTGTAGTGCTAGAGGTTTCCAAGCGCGCCGGGGCGAACATCATCGCAACGATTAGCGCGGTGCGTGAGAGTTTAGAACAAGCGGGTGATTTACTGCCCGAGCAGCTGAGCTTCACCACTATTTTGGATGAGTCGATAACCGTTGAAAATATGCTTTCCGAGCTATTAAACAACGTACTGACCGCCGTGGTGCTGGTGCTGATTGTGGTGGTCGCGGTGATGGGATGGCGCATGGCGCTGCTAGTCGGCCTGACGATTCCAGGTGCCTTCTTAACCGGCATACTGCTGGTGTGGGCGTTTGGCTTTACGCTCAACATTGTGGTGCTGTTCGCGCTGATTCTGGTGGCCGGCATGCTGGTTGACGGCGCGATCGTGGTGAGCGAGCTTGCTGATCGCTACTTACGTGATGGCCAAACGCCTCACCAGGCGTGGCTAAACGCCGCATCACGTATGAGCTGGCCGGTGATTGCCTCTACCGCCACCACGCTAGCCGTTTTTATCCCCTTACTGTTTTGGCCCGGCGTGGTGGGTCAATTTATGAAGTATCTGCCCGCTACGGTGATTTTGTGCCTACTGGCGTCGCTGGCCATGGCGCTGATATTTTTACCTACGCTAGGCCGCTTGTTTACCCGCACTGCCAAGAATCAAGCGGATGCTAGCTTTGAGCCTGCCACGACCTCGTTTGGCCGCGGCTACCGACATGTGCTCGGCCGCCTACTCAAGCATCCGGCGTGGGTGCTGCTGGTCAGCGTGTTGCTGATGGTGCTGCTGTATACCGGCTATGCACGCTTTAATCACGGCATCGATTTTTTCCCTAACGTTGAGCCTGACAGTGCTCAGGTGCTTGTTCGCGCCCGCGGTGATTTCTCGGCAGAAGAAACCGATGCCATTGTCCAACGAGTGGAAGCCAAGCTCTCGGGCCTGAGCGAAGTGAGGGCGCTCTATGCACGCTCCTTTGCGCTACCCAACGAGCAGATGGGCAATGATGTGATTGGCATGCTGCAATTCCAGTTTATTGACTGGCATGAGCGCCGCCCTGCCCGGGACATATTAGCCGACATGGCCGATCGCGCCCGCGACATTCCCGGCATTACACTTGAGTTTCAGGAGCAGGAATCGGGCCCCGGCGGCGGCAAACCGATTGTGCTAGAAGTAAGTGCCACCAACCCCGATATCGCTGACACTGGGGTCGGCCAGCTCACCCAGCTAATGCGCGACCTGGGTGGCTTTGTAGATATTCAGGACAACCGCAGCCTGCCGGGCGTGGAATGGCAGGTAAACGTGGACCGCGAGGCCGCCGCGCGCATGGGCACCGACATCACCACGATTGGTAGCGCGGTGCAGCTGCTCACCACGGGCCTTCAGGTAGCGAGCTACCGGCCGCCGGAAGTCAGCGATGAGGTCGATATTCGCGTGCGCCTACCGCAACACTGGCGCTCGTTAGATCAGTTAGAGCGCCTGACCATAAACACTCAGCGCGGGCAGGTGCCGATCTCGCATTTCGTGACGCTAGAGCCCGCGCCTAAAGTGGGCACCCTTAGCCGTATTGATGGCCGCCGCGCCATTACGGTCGACGCTGACCTAGCCCCGGGCTATCTCGCCGACGAACGCCTGCGCGCCTTGCTTGATGCCAGCCGCGACAGCCTACCCGACGGGCTAATGGTGAACGTTGCTGGCGAGCAGGAAGACCAGCAGGAGTCGATGCAGTTTCTGGTCAGCGCGTTCTTAATCGCTATCGGCCTGATGGCGATTATTTTGGTGACCCAGTTCAACAGTTTCTATCAGGCGGGTCTGGTGCTATCGGCGATCGTTTTCTCTACCGCCGGTGTACTGATGGGCCTGCTAATAACCGGTCAGGCGTTTGGCATTGTGATGGTGGGCATGGGCGTCATTGCCCTGGCGGGCATCGTCGTCAACAACAATATTGTCTTGATTGACACCTATAACGAGCTGCGTGGCGAGGGCATGGCGCCAAGCGAGGCGGCCCTGGAAGCGGGCTGTTTGCGTTTACGCCCGGTACTACTAACGGCGATCACCACGGTGCTGGGGCTGATGCCGATGGTACTGGGTATCAACGTCGACCTATTTACCCCTGCGCTAGGCTTTAATGCGCCTTCCGCCCAGTGGTGGACACAGATGTCGAGCGCGATTGCAGGCGGCCTCACCTTCGCCACCGCGCTCACACTACTGCTCACCCCCTGCATGCTGGTAATTGGCGGCAAATTGCACCGTCAATCACGAGTAGCCAGCAGCGAACGATAAGCAAGTAAAAGTAAGCAGAGAAACAACAAGGTGCCACGACGACAAAAGCGCCGCATGGCGGCGCCTATTAGATTGTCTGCGTTAGCTTATATGAGGAAATTAAGCAGGTGCTTTGGCGTTTTGCGGGCTGTTAGCGGCATGCAGGCGCGCAATCAGTTGATCTTCAAGCGCGAAGCGCTCCGTCAGGCCCCGGGCCAAACGGTCAATCCAGGCAGGCAGACGGGCAATGTTCTGCTCGCAGCTGAGCGTAGAGCCAAAGTCAGCATCAAACTCCAGCACCATTTCGGTCGACATCTCTAAGCGCTCCAGTAATTTAGCCGCGATGACTAGCGCGGCCTCATCACCAAACGCCTGCGCTTCTTCCGAAAGCTGAGGGTAAATTTCAAAATGACCGGCGCTGATGTAGTCCATCAACTGCTCACTGAAGGTATCGATAGGCGCTTTGCTCACCGCTTCTAGCTCAGCATCACACGCCTCTTTTAGCTCAATGAAGCTTATTAACAGCTGGCGACGCTGATCTAGCCAGCGGTCGATCAAGGCGTGCACGCCTCCCCAGCGCTCCAGGGCATTTTTGCAATCTTCGAGCATGGAGCTATCTCCTTAACGATGCATAACTCTTCATAATTATGCGTGACGCTCTGCATAATCCTATGCGTAAGTATTTATTTAACGACTCGTTTAGCCGCGACTAACATTGAATAGGCTTAGACTCTCTTCTCTACCTACCCCTGTCAATCCCAGCCAGTACGGTTTCCGTAGCACTAAAAACTCACTCACCATAACACTTTCTTCTATGCCCGATGGCAAGCGCCTCCAAGCAGCAGGCCGTGGCGTGGTGTTAACGTTTTTATGCTCTCACCTTCCGGCGGCTTTTGCGAGCAAAGCAGCAATACGTGCAGTGGCAAGCATTTTGAAAATATATTTTATACTTAAACATTTTATACTTGAATTTTATTGGGTCTTTTTCTATCTTCATAAAAGAGCGTGTTTCCCTGTGGAGAACAAAAATGAGAATTGCCTGCCTAGGTGGAGGGCCCGCCGGCCTTTATTTTGCCATCAGTATGAAACTGCAGGACCCTTCCCATGACATCGTAGTGATCGAACGCAACCGTGCAGACGACACGTTCGGCTGGGGCGTGGTTTTATCAGACGAAACCTTAGACAACCTAGCCGCTAATGATCCGGTGAGTGCAGCGCGTATTCGCGAGCATTTCGCTTATTGGGATGATGTGGCAGTCGTTCATAAAGGCGTTAAAACCGTTTCCACAGGCCACGGTTTTTGTGGCATTGGCCGGCGTCAGCTACTAATTCTCTTACAGGCACGCGCACGTGAACTGGGCGTAGAGATGCGCTTTGAAACCGATGCCACGGAAGCCAGCATTGACCGTTATCGGCACGAGTACGATTTGGTACTGGCTGCCGATGGCCTTAACTCGCGTACGCGCCAAACCTACGCGGAACATTTCAAACCTGATATTGACGTACGAGCGTGTAAGTTTGTCTGGCTAGGAACGCACCAAACCTTTAACGATGCGTTTACCTTTATTTTCGAAAAGACCGAACATGGCTGGGTCTGGGCGCACGCCTATCAGTTTGATAATGACACTGCGACCTTTATCGTCGAATGCAGCGAAGCCACCTGGCAGGCGTTTGGCTTCGGCGAGCTGAGCCAGCAAGCATCGATTGACGTCTGCGAACGCATCTTTGCCAAGCACTTAGATGGACACTCGCTGATGACCAATGCCCACCATGTGCGCGGCTCGGCGTGGATCAACTTCCCGCGCGTGCTGTGTGAACAGTGGCGCTATGAAAACGTCGTGCTCATGGGCGATGCCGCCGCGACGGCGCACTTCTCGATTGGTTCGGGCTCCAAGCTCGCGCTTGAAAGCGCCATTGCGCTGGCTAACTGCCTCCACAGCGAGAGCAGCATTACCACGGCGGTTGCGCGCTATGAGGAAGAGCGTCGTTTCGAGGTGCTGCGCTTACAGTCGGCCGCCCGTAACTCCACCGAATGGTTTGAAGAAGTAGAACGCTATTTAGATCTCGACCCGGTGCAGTTCAACTATTCGCTATTGACGCGCTCCCAGCGCATTAGCCATGAAAATCTTCGAGTACGCGACCCGCAGTGGCTAGAAAGCGCTGAGCGCTGGTTTCAAACCCAAGCGGGCAACCCTGGCAGCGCCCGCGCACCGATGTTCGCGCCTTACCAGCTGCGTGATATGACGCTGATCAATCGCGTCGTGGTCTCACCCATGGCGCAGTATAAGGCCATTGATGGCTGCCCTACCGATTGGCACTTTAGCCATTACGCCGAGCGTGCTAAAGGCGGCGCTGGTTTGATGTATACCGAAATGACCTGCGTTAGCCCCACCGGCCGGATTACCCCAGGCTGCCCAGGGCTGTACGCACCTGAACACGAGGCGGCGTGGCGCAGGCTATGTGATTTCGTGCACGCGGAAACCAAGGCCAAGCTGTGCGCGCAGCTGGGCCACTCCGGCGCTAAAGGCTCCACTCAGCTGGGCTGGCAAGAGATGGATGCGCCGCTTGCCGACGGCAACTGGCCACTGCTTTCAGCCTCCGCTGTGCCGTGGGCCGCGCGTAACCAAGTGCCCAAAGCAATGGACCGCAACGATATGGACCGCGTGCGCGATGAATTTGTCAGCGCTGTGCAAATGGCGGATCGCGCGGGCTTTGACATGATTGAGATTCACGCGGCGCATGGCTACTTGCTCTCTTCATTTATTACCCCGCTGACCAACCATCGCGACGACGAATACGGCGGCAATCTTGATAACCGACTCCGCTATCCGCTGGAAGTAATTAACGCTGTGCGCAGCGTTTGGCCTGCTCATAAGCCGCTCTCGGTACGTATTTCCGCCAACGACTGGTGTGGCGAAGAAGGCATTACACCCGATGATGCCGTTGAGATTGCCAAGCGACTGCGCGATGCCCAGGTAGATATCATTGATGTTTCAGCCGGGCAAACGTCGCCCCACGCCAAGCCGGTGTATGGGCGCATGTTCCAAACGCCCTTTTCTGACCGCATACGCAACGAGACCCCCATTGCCACCATGGCCGTGGGCAATATTTACCAGGCCGACCACGTGAACTCGATTCTGATGGCCGGTCGCGCCGATCTAGTCTGTATCGCCCGCCCTCACCTCGCTGACCCTTACTGGCTTCTTCACGTGGCGGCAGGGCTAGGCGACAGCGGCGTTGAGTGGCCAGCGCCCTACCGAGCAGGTGCCGATCAGCTGCAGCGTTTGGCAGAACGTGGCGAGGGCTGGGTATGAGCCTGACCGGCAAGCGAGCGGTGATTACCGGTGGCGGTAGCGGTATCGGCGCCGACATGGCGCTAGCTTTTGCCAATGCAGGGGCTAACGTGACGATTACCGGGCGTCGCGAAGCGGCTCTTAAAGCTGTCGCTGACCAGCATCGTTGTATTCAATTCGCGGTCGTTGATGTCACCGATGAAGCCGCCATGGTGGCTTTTTTTGCACAGCTGGGCAGAGTCGATATTGTGGTTGCAAACGCGGGTGCGGCGGAAAGCGCGCCCTTCGCCAAAACGTCGCTTGAACAATGGCAGCGCATGCTCAACGTTAATCTTAGCGGCGTGTTTCTGACGCTACGCGAAGGCCTTAAAAAGTTGAATGACGGCGGCCGCCTGATTGCCGTCGCATCCACCGCAGGCCTTAAAGGCTATGCCTATGTGGGCGCTTACTGCGCAGCAAAGCATGGCGTGATCGGCCTGGTACGTTCCCTCGCTATCGAAACGGCCACTCGCAACATTACCGTAAATGCACTGTGCCCCGGCTTTACCGACACGCCGTTATTGGCTGCCAGCGTTGACACCATTGTGGCCAAAACGGGCCAGTCAGCCGAGCAGGCAACCTCACACTTTGAATCGACTAACCCAACCGGGCGATTGGTCACGCCGGCGGAAGTCAGTGCAACGGCCCTTTGGCTATGTGGCGCCCACAGTAGCGCGATCACCGGACAGGCAATTTCTATTTCAGGCGGTGAAGTATGACGGACGAACGTTTAACCAAAGAGCGCCTGCGCCTGTGGCTGCGCATGCTACGCGTTACCCGCCAGGTAGAGTCCGCGCTGCGTGAACGCCTGCGGACGGAATATGACTCTACGCTGCCACGCTTTGATGTCATGGCCGCTTTATCTGCCAATGCAGAGGGCCTGAAAATGAACGAGCTATCTCGCCGCCTGCGGGTTTCCAACGGCAACGTCACCGGCATTATTGATCGCCTGGTGGAGGATGGCGCCGTGCAACGCATTGCAATTGAGGGCGACCGTCGTGCCACCCGTGTGTGTCTTACGAAGGCCGGCCAGGAAAGCTTTAACGGCATGGCCGCTGCCCATGAGCGCTGGGTGAACGCACTGTTTGAAGAAGTCACCGAAGCGGATGCTCATCATATAGGCGAGCTGCTTCACCGCTTACCTACCGATACGAGAACAATAAAATGAAAAGCATGACGGAATTAGTCCCAGAGCACTTTATCTGGGAAATGAAGGGTGATGTCGCGGTTATTCGGCTGAACCGTCCGGAACGTAAAAACCCGCTGACCTTCGAAAGCTACGCTGAGCTGCGCGATACCTTTCGCGACCTTGCCTACGCCACGGACGTTCACGCGGTGGTGTTTACCGCTAACGGCGATAACTTCTGCTCGGGCGGCGATGTGCATGAAATTATTGGCCCCCTAGTTGGCCGCGACATGAAAGGCCTGCTTGAATTCACCCGCATGACCGGCGATTTAGTCAAGGCGATGCTGAACTGCGGAAAACCGATTATCGCCGCCGTCGACGGCATTTGCGTCGGTGCCGGGGCGATTATCGCCATGGCCTCGGATATACGCTTTGCCACCCCCCGCGCCAGCACCGCATTCCTGTTTACTCGCGTGGGGCTAGCGGGTTGTGATATGGGCGCCTGCGCGATACTACCGCGCATTATCGGCCAAGGCCGGGCCGCGGATTTGCTCTATAGCGGGCGCAGCATGAGCGCCGAGGAAGGCCTGCAGTGGGGCTTTTATAATCGCGTAGTGGCCCCTGAGTCGCTTATTGACGACGCCCTTGCCTACGCCACCCGCCTGGCTCAAGGACCTACCTTCGGCCATAGCATTACCAAAACACAGCTCAACCAAGAGTGGTCGATGAGCCTAGAGCAGGCCATTGAATCAGAAGCGCAGGCGCAGGCTATCTGCATGCAAACCAATGACTTTGAACGCGCCTACCACGCCTTTGTAGCCAAACAAAAACCTGAGTTCAAGGGGGACTGATGAGCGACAAGAGCTTCCTAACATGGCCCTTCTTTGAGGCTAAGCACCGCGAGCTTGCTGAGCAGCTTGAAGCCTGGTGCCAAGCGCAGCTGCCTCGCGAGCATAGCGATGTGGATGCGACCTGCGTGCAGCTTGTACGCGACCTGGGCACCGCGGGCTTCTTACAAGGCACCTCGGGCGAGCATATCGACGTGCGCAGCCTGTGCCTGATTCGCGAAACGCTGGCCCGCCACGATGGGTTGGCCGACTTTGCCTTTGCCATGCAGGGGCTAGGCACCGGCGCCATCAATCAATACGGCAGCGATGAACAGAAACAGTGGCTGGATAAAACCCGCCGCGGCGAAGCGCTTTCGGCGTTTGCTCTCAGCGAGCCTCGCTCTGGCTCAGATGTCGCCCAGCTGGACACCACGGCTGAGCGCGACGGCGACAGCTACCGTATCAATGGCGAAAAGACCTGGATTTCCAACGGCGGCATTGCCGATATTTACACGGTATTCGCTCGCACAGGCGAAGGCCCCGGCGCCAAAGGGCTTTCCGCCTTTCTAGTGCCGGCAGATACCCCCGGGCTGGAAATTCGTGAACGCTTAGAGTCTGTGGCGCCTCATCCGTTAGCGCGGCTGGGCTTTAACGATATGCTGCTGCCGGCCAGCGCCTTGATCGGCCAAGCCGGGCAGGGTTTTCGCATTGCCATGTCGGTACTGGATGTTTTCCGTTCAACGGTAGGTGCCGCGGCCCTCGGTTTCGCCCGCCGAGCGCTCGATGAGTCGTTATCCCGCAGCCGCTCTCGTGAGCTGTTCGGCGCCACGCTTTCTGATCTGCAGATGGTGCAGGGCCACTTAGCCGATATGGCACTGAACGTCGATGCCGCCGCCCTATTGGTGTATCGCGCCGCCTGGACGAAAGACCAAGGCGCTGAACGCGTGACCCGTGAAGCGGCGATGGCCAAGCTTTTTGCCACCGATCAAGCGCAGCTCGTTATTGACCAGGCGGTTCAGCTGCATGGCGGTGACGGCGTACGTAAAGGCCATATCATCGAAAGCCTTTACCGGGAAATCCGCGCGCTGCGTATTTATGAAGGTGCGTCCGACGTACAAAAAATAGTGATCGCCCGCAGCATGCTCGCCCAGGAATAAGCAAAGGAATAAACAGCCAGAAGCCACACTGCTTAAGTAAGTTTTATCCAAAACAATAAAACATTACGCCAGACACCGTATCCCTGCCCGCGCCGCGCTTAAGACGTATTTAAGACAGAGCCAAGACGTGGTCAGGAATAAACAACGACACCGAATACGGAGGTTGGTCATGTACATCCAGTCAGCCCATGCTGATACTTTTGCGCGGGATAACCTGCCACCCATTGATTGCCAGCCCGCGTTTTTGCTCGCAGGCTGCGATTATCCTCAACGGCTCAACGCAGGCGTTGAGCTCTGCGACCGGCTGCTTTCTCAAGGCTTTGGCGAACGCATTGCCTTAGCGGGCAATGGCCGTCGACGCACCTATCGCGAGCTCACCGAGTGGACCAATCGTCTGGCGCACGTATTGGTAGAAGATCTAGGCGTTACACCTGGCCAGCGAGTGCTGATTCGCTCAGCGAATAACCCGGCCATGGTCGCCTGCTGGCTAGCCGCCACAAAGGCGGGTGCCGTGGTGGTGAATACCATGCCGATGCTGCGCACGAAAGAGCTTAGTCAGGTGATTGATAAGGCAGAAATTAGCCTGGCCTTATGCGATACGCGCCTACTCGACGAACTGCTGGAATGCCAGCAGCAGTGTCCGGTGCTCAAACGTATCGTTGGCTTTGATGGCACGGCCAATCATGATGCGGAGCTAGATCGTTTGGCGCTGGGCAAACCCGCCACCTTTGACGCGGTGGATACCGCTGCCGACGACGTGGCGCTGCTCGGCTTTACTTCCGGCACCACCGGCCCACCAAAAGCTACCATGCATTTTCATCGCGACCTGCTGGCGATTGCCGATGGCTACGCCAAAGAAGTCCTGCAGGTCACGCCGGAAGATGTTTTCGTTGGCTCCCCGCCGCTGGCCTTCACCTTTGGCCTGGGTGGGCTGGCAATATTTCCACTCCGCTTTGGCGCTACGGCCGTGTTACTTGAACACGCCTCGCCGCCCAATATGATGGATATTATCCGCGAGTATCGGGCCACGGTGGTCTTTACCGCGCCAACGGCTTACCGGGCAATGCTCTCGGCGCCCACCACTCAAGCGGATCTAAGCACTCTACGGGTGGCTATTTCAGCGGGCGAAACGCTGCCAGCACCGATTTATCATGACTGGATAAAGCAAACGGGCACACCGATTCTTGACGGTATCGGCGCGACGGAAATGCTGCATATTTTCATCTCGAATCGGCTGGACGACCATCGCCCTAACTGCACTGGCAAACCGGTGGCAGGTTACGAGGCGCGCATCGTGGATGATGCAATGCACGATGTGCCCCGCGGCACGGTCGGCAAGCTGGCGGTTCGCGGCCCTACCGGCTGTCGCTATTTAGCCGACCAGCGCCAGCGCAGGTATGTCACTGATGGTTGGAATATCACCGGCGATGCGTTTTATCAGGATGACGATGGCTACTTCCATTTCGCCGCTCGCAACGACGACATGATTATCTCGGCAGGCTATAACATTGCCGGCCCTGAGGTCGAAGCGGCATTGCTAGCCCACCCCGCGGTGAAAGAATGCGCGGTAATCGGAGCGCCTAACCAGGCCCGCGGCCAAATTGTCGAAGCTTTTGTGGTTTTAAACGATGGGTTTCAGCAAGATGAAGCTTGTCAGCAAATGCTCCAAGACTTCGTGAAGCAGACCATTGCGCCGTATAAGTATCCTCGTTCCATACGTTTCATTGAAGCTCTGCCAAAAACAACAACGGGAAAGGTTCAGCGCTTTCGCTTGAGCCAAGAGCATTATCCCAGCGCTGACTCTCCTTGCACTAACACAAGCAAAAAAACGATTTAACAATGAGGGAACTGCTATGAAACAGATAACTCGCTTGGGCCTTGGTTTACTGCTCTCTTCAAGCTTGGCGACAGCGCACGCTGATGACGTCAAAATTGGCATGATCACGACCCTGTCAGGGGGCGGCTCGCACTTAGGTGTGGACGTTCGCGATGGCTTTATGCTGGCGCTTGAACAGTCGGGCCGTGACGATGTTGAGGTCTTAATTCAGGACGATGCTAATCGCCCTGACCTGGCGCGCAGCTTAGCCAATGAGTTTATGCAGCGCGATGAGGTCGACATTCTGACCGGCATCATCTGGTCTAATTTGGCAATGGCTGTGGTTCCCGCCGTCGTGCGCCAGGGCACTTTCTATCTTTCACCCAACGCAGGCCCTTCTGATTTAGCGGGTCGCATGTGTCACGAGAACTACTTCAACGTGGCCTATCAGAACGACAATCTGCATGGCGCGATGGGCGCTTATATGCGCGAACAAGGCTATGAGCGGCCAATCATCATGGCACCTAACTACCCGGCAGGCACCGATGCGTTAGCGGGCTTTAAACATCTTTATGAAGGCGAGGTTGTCGACGAGCTTTACACCCAAATGGGCCAAACCGACTACGCCGCTGAAATTGCTCAAATCCGTGCCAGCGATGCCGATAGCCTGTTCTTCTTCTTACCCGGCGGAATGGGCATTTCGTTCATGAAGCAGTGGGAAGGCTCTGGGGTCGACATGCCAATCTTTGGCGCGGCATTCTCGTTTGATGAAATTCTGATTAAAGCGGTAGGCAGCGCGGCGATTGGTGCACGCAACACGTCACTGTGGGCTTACGACTTAGAGAATGACGCCAATGCGCGCTTTGTTGAAGGCTTCCGAGAAGCCTATGGCCGCACGCCGACGCTCTATGCAGCCCAAGGGTATGACACGGCTAATTTAATCCTGAGCGCGCTTGATGTTGCCCACCCTGATGATAAAGACGCCTTCCGCGAAGCGCTGCGCGCAGCAGACTTTGACAGCGTGCGCGGTGATTTCCGCTTTGGCCCTAACCAACATCCGATCCAAGATATTTACGTTCGCGAAGTCGTAGAAGGTGACGATGGCCAGCCCACCAATCGCTTGCTGGGTATCGCCATTGAAGATATTCAAGACGTCTACTTTGAAGAGTGCCAGATGTAAACTCGCCGCGGCTGGGTGCTATCACCCAGCCTTTACTCTCTTCCTTCGCAAAGGCTAACTAACGTGTCCGTGACACTGCTAATCGAGCAAATACTCAACGGCGTACAGCTTGGCACGATGCTGTTTCTGATGGCCAGCGGCCTCACTCTGGTATTCGGAGTGATGGGGCTGATCAATCTCGCCCACGGTTCCTTTTACATGGTGGGCGCCTACGCTACTGCGGCGGTGACGGCGTCAACGGGCTCTTTTCTGGTGGGGCTGGCAGCGGGCATGACGGCCGCGGCCTTGGTCGGTGCGCTGGTTGAACTGCTGGTCATACGCAGGCTTTATCATCGCCCTCACCTCGACCAGGTATTGGCAACGTTTGCGCTTATTTTGATTTTTTCGGAAGGCACACGCTGGATTTTTGGCTCGTCCCCCATGCGGCTAAGCCCGCCTTCCTGGCTAACCGGCTTTGTCACCCTACCGGGCGACACCCGCTACCCGCTTTATCGGCTAATGCTGATTGGCGTCGGTATTGTTATTTCAATCGCGCTTTACGTTCTTATCTCTAAAACACGCTTAGGCATGCGCATTCGGGCCGGCGAAAGCGACCGCGAAATGATTGGTGCACTCGGCGTTAATATTTCCAAGCTGTATACCGTCGTGTTTGCCTTAGGCGCCGCGCTAGCGGGTTTAGCCGGTGCGCTGGTGGGCGCGCTGCAGTCGGTGCAGGTGGGCATGGGCGAGCCGGTGCTAATTCTGGCTTTTGTAGTCATCGTGATTGGCGGTATTGGCTCGATCAAAGGTGCGCTACTAGGTGCGCTGTTAGTCGGGCTTGTGGATACACTTGGGCGCGTCTATTTGCCGATTTTCTTTCGCGCGTTCATGCCACCTTCTGAGGCCAGCGGGGTTGGCGCGGCGCTGGCGGCAATGCTGATTTATATCCTCATGGCCGTGATACTCGCCTTCAAGCCAAAAGGACTGTTTGCCGCCCATGACTAATAACACTCCTACGTCTGACGGATCGTCTACGTCTAACAGCGCTCGTGCTTCTATTCCTGAGCACTCCTCAGCCGGCTCAGGCGCGGCGCTTGCTATCCAGGCAGACAGCCATTTTAACCGCAAAGGACTGGTGCAAATTGCGCTGCTTGGGCTGTTGTTGTTATTGCCCGTGGCGGCGTATTTTTTTGGCCACCTCTACTACGTTAATTTAGCCTCGCGCATCACCATTATTGCCATGGCGGCGGTAGGACTGAACCTGGCAATTGGCTATGGCGGCATGGTCAGTTTTGGCCATGCGGCGTATTTCGGCCTGGGAGGCTACGTGGCCGGCATCAGCGCCTATCATGCGTTTGATTTCACGCCGTTTATGACCTGGCCGATGAGCATTCCCGGCAGCGACAGCTTATTAGTGGTATGGCTAGCCGCCGCCCTGCTATGCGCGCTGCTGGCACTGGCGATCGGCGCTATATCGCTGCGAACGACAGGGGTGTACTTCATTATGATCACCCTCGCCTTTGCACAGATGATTTATTACTTTGCTAACTCCTGGCCAACCTATGGCGGTGAAGACGGCCTGCCCATCTACATACGCAATAGCCTACCTCTGGTCGACACCACCAATGCATTGACCTATTTCCTGATCTGCTTTGGGGGTCTGGTCATGGCAATGGCGATTACCTCGCGGCTAATGAAATCGCGCTTTGGCGCGGCGCTCACGATGGCGCGCTTAAACGACGTGCGCCTAGCCACCGCAGGTGTCAGCCCCTACCCGATTCGCCTGGTGGCGTTTGTGATTTCTGCCGCGATTACCGGGCTGGCGGGCGCACTCTATGCCGATCTCAATGGCTTTGTGAGCCCGTCAGTGCTCAGCTGGCATTTCTCGGGAGAGCTGATGGTGATTGTGATTTTAGGCGGCGTAGGGCGTCTTTATGGCCCCCTCGCCGGGGCGATTCTATTTGTAATGATGGAAACCTTTCTGGGCGGCATCACGCAGTACTGGCAGCTGTTTTTAGGGCTAGTGCTACTTGGCGTCGTGCTATTTGCCAAGCACGGGATCATGGGCTGGCTGGCAGGGAGAGAGCGTAATGAATGATCGCGTGCTTTCACTGCAAAATCTGCATAAACGCTTTGGCGCCCTGCAGGCGACGAACGATGTCTCGCTGGATCTTAAGCGTGGGGAAATTCATGCGCTGATTGGCCCTAACGGTGCGGGGAAATCAACGCTGATTGGGCAAATCGCCGGCAATATACGCCCGGACGAAGGTCACGTTTATTTGGCTGACACCGAGATTACCGGCATGAATATTGCCCAGCGCGCTCGCCTGGGGCTAGGGCGCAGCTTTCAGGTGTCTTCACTGGCTGAGCCGCTATCGGTCATGCGTAACGTGATGATGGGTGTTCAAGCGCTACAAAGTCACAGCTTTCGTTTCTGGCGCCCGGTCGCCCGCGACCAGCGCCTGCTTGAACCCGCTTATGAGGCGCTGGAGCGCATGCAGCTAAGCCACCGCGCTTGGACGCCGGTATTCGAGCTTTCTCACGGCGAGCGTCGCCAGGTAGAAGTGGCCTGCGCCCTGGCACTTAAGCCGCGCGCCCTGCTGTTAGACGAACCCATGGCGGGTTTAGGCCCAGAGGGCTCTGCCAAACTCACTGAGCTGCTTGAAGCGCTAAAACTCGAAGTCCCGATTCTACTGATTGAACACGATATGGAAGCGGTATTTCGCCTTGCTGATCGCATTTCAGTGCTGGTCTCCGGCAGCGTCATTGCCCATGGCGACAGCGAGACGATTAAACAGGACCCGCGCGTCCGTGAAGCATACCTGGGAGATTCAGATGCTTAAGATTGCGGATATTGAAACCTTTTATGGCCCTTCCCAGGCGCTGTTTGGCGTTAATCTTGAGGTGAATGCGGGTGAGATGGTCGCATTGATGGGGCGCAACGGAATGGGAAAAACCACCACCATTCGCTCTATATTCGGCCTCACGCCGGCCAGCCGCGGCACGATTGAGTTTGAATCTCAGAATCTACGCCGCCTGCCCGCCTATCGAATTGCCAAAGCGGGTTTGGGCTTAGTGCCGGAGGGGCGGCGCTGCTTTCCCAATCTTTCCGTACGCGAAAACCTGCTGGTCACCGCCCGCCCGGGCGAGTGGACATTAGAGCGGGTGGAAAGATTATTTCCGCGCTTGGAAGAGCGCCGCGCGCAAATGGCCAAAACGCTGTCTGGCGGTGAACAGCAAATGCTGGCAATCGGCCGCGCGCTGATGACGAACCCGCGCCTGCTGGTGTTAGATGAAGCCACAGAAGGCCTGGCTCCGGTGATTCGTCAGGAAATATGGCGGGCGATTCGCCTGCTCAAGGAACAAGGCCAGTCAACGCTGCTGGTGGATAAATCATTAAGCGAGATTCTACCTATCGCTGACCGCTGCACCATTCTTGAAAAAGGCAGCACCGTCTGGGATGGCAAGCCGGCGGCGCTGGACAGCGCTGTTCGCGACCGTTATCTGGGCGTTTAGTTGAGAGCTTGGGCGTGTCATTGAGAATAAGCACAGGGGGAAGCCATGGCGTTTAGGACCCAGCGAAAAGTGCGCTTTCAGCACTGCGATCCGGCGGGGATCGTTTTTTATCCTCGCTATTTTGAGTTGATCAACTCGGTCGTCGAGGACTGGTTTGCGGAAGTCGTGCATCACGATTTTAATCAGCTGCATGTTGAAAGCGGCACCGGAGTGCCCACCGCCGCTATCGACACGCAGTTTCACGCGCCTAGCCGGCTCGGCGAGCTGCTTAACTTTGAATTAACCGTTCAGGCCATTGGACGCAGCAGTTTGGATCTTAAGATCGTTGCTTACTGTGGTGAGCAAAAACGCCTAACAAGTTGTTCTACTTTGGTATTTATGGATTTAACGAGCGGTAAGTCTATGCCATGGACCGACGCGATACGCCAGCACATTACCGTTGATAACCTATAAGGATAGCCCTAATGAGTGACGCCACCTTTCATCAGCTTCTTCATCCTTCTCACTGGAAGGCAGCCGTAGGCTATGCCAATGGCGTACTTGCCTCCGGCCAGACTGTTTTTGTCGGCGGGCAGATTGGCTGGAATGCCGAGCATATCTTTGAAAGCGATGACTTTGCTGTGCAAGTTAACCAAGCGCTGCAAAACATTGTGGCGGTACTAAAAGAGGCGGGAGCAGGCCCAGAGCACCTGGTACGTTTAACCTGGTACGTGACGGACAAGAAGGAGTATTTAGCCCGCCTTAAAGACGTAGGCGCCGCCTACCGAGAAGTGCTCGGCAAGCATTTCCCGGCGATGACCATGGTTCAGGTAGCGGGGCTTGTCGAAGACCAGGCTAAAGTAGAGATCGAAGCAACCGCGGTGATACCTTCCGCCTCCACCTAGCGGCCATAAACAGCGCCCCCAGCGGGGCGCTAGCTTAAACCGTGAAAGGCTTTAATCCATTCCACAAAGCACCCATCGTTAAGATAGTGCTCGAGAATTGAGAAGTGGTCCACGTTGGGGATTAGCTGCTGGGTAACATGCTGACCGTGCTGGCTCAAATGCTCGCTATAGTCGCTCATTTGGCTTTGAAACCCCTCCAGCTCCAGCTCACCTGCCACGAGATGCATAGGCGCAGGCACTCGACACGCTAGCCCTAAAGGACTGAATTCGTGCACATCATGCCCCGTCAGCTGAAGCTTAGCCTGCAGCCACGACCACGGAAACGGCCGCAGATCGTATAAGCCGCTCACGCACAACGCGCCACGAATCAGCTGGTTCGGCAAGCCAAAGGTGCCCTGCCAATCGGTCGACATCAGCATGGCACACAGATGCCCGCCCGCTGAGTGCCCTGAAATACTTAGCTGATCCGAGTCAACGCCCAGCTCGGCGGCATGACGAGAAACGTAGGCCACCGCGGCCTGACTCTGCCGCACCAGCTCGCTAAAGCGCACCTGAGGGCACAGCGCATAGTTGACCACCGCTACCGTGATACCGGATTTAACGAGATCATCGACGATAAAGCTAAATTCACGATGACTGAGTGAGCGCCAGTAACCGCCGTGAAAGAACACATGCACGGGCGCTTTAGGGCCATCGGCATGGAAGATATCCATACGTTCAGCAAGCGAGGCGCCATAAGCAAGATTTAAGGTGACGCGATGCTTTTCCCGCGATGCTTCGCTGCGCTGCCGCCAATCATTTACCAACACTATCGGGTCACGACCCAGCATCGGGTCGTAGGCACGATCGATCTCTTCTTGGCTGGTAAAGTGTTTATAAAGCACGCCGCACTCCTTGTCAGATAGCACTATCGCACAGCCTTAACGTTACCGTTGACGCGCGGCTAGCACTAGCATACGCAGCACGGCGATCGCCAAAATGGCAAAACCGATCAACGTCCAGGCAGGCAGTGAGAGCCCTAACAACGAGAAATCGATGTTGGCACACTCACCGGAGCTGTTTAACACCATGGCCACGACGTCCCGCATGGGCAGGATATCCATCATGTAATCCAGCCCAGGTCCGCATGAAGGAACCTCGTCGGCAGGCAGCGACTGCAACCACACGTGGCGCCCGGCGACAAACACACCGGCTCCCACGGCCACCAGCGACAGAAGCCCGTAAATGACTTTGCCGACGCGGCCCGCTGGGTTATGTATAGCGGCAATGGCGAACACAATCCCAGCCGCAATCACCGCTACGCGCTGAAAAATACACAGCGGGCAGGGTTCATAACCGCCTATATGCTCAAGGCCAAGGGCAACCGCCATCATCAATACGCAGAAAGCTAAACCGGCCAGAGCTATTGAGCGAAAAGAGTGCAGGATCATTGGCGAGCCTCAGAAGGTAGCGCCGACAACGCGCGGGATTCGCGTGCTTTAGTAAAGTAAACCTGCAAAAACTCAGAGAACGTCTCTTTATCAGCGGCTTCAATATCATGCTGCTGCTGGTGCGATGTCTCAATTAGCTGGGCTAATAACGCCTCGCGACAGCGCTGCATCGGCGCAGCCTTCAGCTGCTCCGCCTGCTCTTGGGCCAGACTCAGCATCAAATCACTTAACGAGCCGCCGTTTTCCTTCAGGCGTTCAAGCACCTGAGCGGAAGGCGTTAGTGAGGGGTCACTCAGCCTTGGCGCAAGGCTCGCTAATGCCTCTGCGTGAGGTGCGCCGTCTTCTACTCCGTCAAGCAGGCGGGCCACTTCGCCCATTTCCGCAAAGATCTGTTCGCCCCACTCGCTCACCGAGGTGGGCTTGCCATTATGAAACAGCTTAAGGTCAGGGTCGCGACCGCGCTCGACGACCCAACGGCGGTTGTCGTCTAAGCGGTCACATTCCTCGTCGGAAATCCACGGGCTGTCGCTAAGCAGACACCACATCAAGAACGTATCCACAAAGCGCATTTGGATTTCATTAACGCCCAGCGGATCGAAGGGGTTGAGATCTAAACAGCGCACTTCAATATATTCCACGCCGCGGGCTTCCAGCGCCTGACTCGGCGTTTCGTTGTGCTTGGCGACACGCTTGGGACGAATATCGCTGTAATATTCGTTCTCGATTTGCAGAATATTAGCGTTTAGCTGACGCCACTCGCCATCTACGTTAACGCCCATTGCTTCATAGTCGGGCCATGGCGATGAGATCGCGTGACGCAGCGTATTGACGTAATTCGACAGCGAGTTAAAGCAGATTTTAAGCTGCGACTGCACTTTATTTTGGTACCCAAGATCCGACATACGCAGGGTCGTCGCGTAAGGCGCAAAATAAGTGTCGTCACTGAGCGACTGCAGCTTCTCAGGCACGTTGCCTGCAGGCAGAAAGCTTTTATCAATGGCCGGTGACGCACCAAATAGATACAGCAGCAGCCAGCTATGGCGACGGAAATGACGAATCATGCCGAAATAGCGGGTGGAGCGATAATCGTTGAAGGGAATGTTAGTGGCTTTTTCCATTTCACGCAGGGCGTGCCACATATCATCCGGCAACGATACGTTGTAATGAACGCCGGCAATCGCCTGCATGATGCGCCCATAGCGCATGTCGAGCCCTTTGCGGTAGACATGCTTCATGGTGCCAACATTGGAGCTGCCGTAGTCGGCAATCGGCACACTGTCGTTACCCGACAGCCTGGACGGCATGCTGCCAGGCCAAATCCACTCGTTTTGCAGATGATGATAGGTAAACGTATGCAGGTCAGATAAAAAGCACAGCGCCTCACCCGGCTGTGAGTAAACCGGCGTGATGTACTCAATCAGCGACTCGGAGTAGTCGGTGGTGATATGCGGGTGAGTTAGCTTGGAGCCCAGCGCGTGAGGATGCGGGGTTTGCGCAATGTGGCCATTGGCGTCAACTCGCAGCCCTTCTTTTTCAAGCCCACGACGCAGGCGGCCCAACCGGCCAAGGCGCGCACTGGGAAGCAGGCGTTCAACTTGCGCGGTCAGCGCGGATGGCACAGTGAGTGGTTCAGGCAAGGTGAACACTCCTTGTCAGTAAAGCCCGCCGATGGCGGGCCTTGGTGAAATCAGGTGGCATCGTCAGCATCTCTGCTTCGCGAGTAGAAGGCAGGATATGGCGGCAACCATGCATTTTTCAAGGCATGCTTTTCAAGACATGCTTTTTCAAGGCACGCGAAACTTAACCGCTGCCTGTGACTATTTTCCGCCACGCGCCTTTAACAAAGCGGCGCCAAGTGCACCCATGGGCGCCGCCTGTTCAGAGGGTTTCGAAGCACTACGCTGCCCCCGCGCAGGCTTTCGCTGAGCGTTATGCGAGTCAGCGCCGTTCTTAGCATCATTTTCAGCCTCAGGCTGATCATCCAAGCGCATGGAGAGCCCTACTCGCTTACGCGCAATATCAACGCTCATCACTTTAACCGTCACAATGTCCCCGGCCTTTACAACGCTGCGCGGGTCGTCGATAAAACGGTCTGATAACGCCGAGATATGCACCAGGCCATCCTGATGGACGCCAATATCAACAAAGGCACCAAAGTGCGTGACGTTGGTAACCGTACCTTCAAGCACCATGGCGAGCTTGAGATCTTTAAGTGTTTCAACCCCTTCACGAAACTCAGCGGCTTTAAACTCAGGGCGCGGATCGCGGCCGGGTTTATCTAGCTCTTTAAGAATATCGCTAACCGTAGGCACCCCAAAACGCTCGTCGGCAAAGTCGGCAGGCTTGAACGCTTTGAGTGCCGCGCTATCGCCGATCAAACCTTTCACTTCACGACCACCCTGCTTAGCGATACGCTCCACCAAAGAATAGGCCTCAGGGTGAACGGCACTAGCATCCAACGGGTTATTCGCATTATGAATACGCAGAAAGCCGGCGCACTGCTCAAAGGTTTTCGCGCCTAAGCGGCTTACCTCTAATAGCTCTTTACGGCTTTTAAAAGCGCCTTTTGCATTGCGTTGAGCAACAATATTTTCAGCCAGCGCCGCACTCAGCCCAGCCACCCGTGAAAGGAGCGCGCTGGAGGCGGTATTGAGATCGACACCGACCGCATTAACGCAGTCTTCGATCACGACTTCCAGGCTACGCGACAGCTGTACCTGGGAAACATCGTGCTGATATTGCCCCACGCCAATCGACTTGGGCTCGATTTTGACCAGCTCCGCGAGCGGGTCCTGCAGGCGACGGCCGATGGACACCGCGCCGCGGATAGTAACGTCTAAATCAGGCAGTTCACGCGAGGCGTATTCAGAGGCAGAATACACCGAGGCACCTGCTTCTGAGACCATCACTTTGCTTAACCGATGCGCGGGCGCCAGCGCCTTGACCAACTCACCTGCCAGCTTATCGGTTTCACGGCTAGCGGTGCCGTTACCAACAGCAATCAGCGCAACGCCGTGCTGCTTGATCAGCTTGGTTAGCACGCCTAACGACTCATCCCAGCGATTCTGCGGCGCGTGAGGATAAATAGTCGCTTGGTCGATAAATTGCCCGGTGGCATCGATCACCGCAATTTTACAGCCCGTCCGCTGGCCGGGATCAATCGCGAGCGTAATCTTCTGGCCCGCGGGTGCCGCTAGCAGCAGGTCTTTCAGGTTGGCTGCAAACACTTCGATCGCCGTTAATTCAGCGGCTTCGCGTAGGCGGCCCAGCAGCTCGGTTTCCAGTGCGGTATAAAGCTTTACGCGCCAGGTCCAGCGGACAACTTCAGCGAGCCACTTATCCGCCGCACGCCCCTGATCACTAATGCCGAACTGCTTGGCAATCGTCACCTGAGCAGGATGAATTGGAGCATCGTCTTCACCAGGCAAACGAATCGACAGGCTTAAAACACCTTCGTTGCGCGCGCGGAACATTGCCAACGCGCGGTGAGACGGCGCTTTGGCCAGCTTCTCGTCGTGCTCAAAGTAGTCGGAAAACTTAGCGCCCTCCTGCTGTTTGCCCTCAAGCACGCGCGCACTAAGTTCGCCCTCTTGCCACAGCCGTTCGCGTAATTGGCCAATCAGCTCGGGGTCTTCGGCAAAGCGCTCCATCAAAATCTGCTTGGCGCCATCTAGCGCAGCCTTGGCATCTTCGATGGCGGGAATATCACCTTCCGCCGGGCGTAAATAATGAGCGGCTTCGCTTTCAGGGTTGAGCGTAGGATCAGCCAGCAGCGCATCGGCCAGCGGCTCAAGCCCTGCTTCACGGGCGATTTGTGCTTTAGTGCGGCGCTTTTTCTTAAAGGGCAGGTACAGATCTTCCAGCCGCTGCTTGGTTTCAGCGGCGTCAATGCTGGCCTTCAGCGGGCCGTCTAGCTTGCCCTGCTCATCAATGGCGGTGAGCACTGCGCTGCGGCGCTCTTCCAGCTCGCGCAAATAGCGCAGCCGTTCATCTAACTGGCGTAGCTGAATATCGTCCAGGGCGCCGGTGACTTCTTTACGATAGCGGGCAATAAACGGCACGGTGGCGCCGCCATCCAGCAGCTCTACCGTGGCAGAAACTTGTTCGGGACGTACGCCTAGTTCAGTGGCTAGGCGGGAAATAATACGCTGATTGACATCCATAAATTACAACTAACTCATGCAGCATTTGATATGTTGCCAAGGTACCACAAACCTGCCGCGGCTGGCATGACTTGCAGCGCAACCGGGCAAGGCCCATTTGCGGCGTCTCGTCATCGGCCATAAACAAAAGCTATGATCAGACGACATCACAATGATCCGCAGCCACCCATAAAAAATGGGACAGTGCCGAAGCACTGTCCCATTTTGATAACACTGACAGGCAAGCCTATTTTCAGCTCACCTGCGGGCCCGCTTTGACGATAGCGTCGCTGACACCTTCGAATTTCTTGAAGTTATCAACAAACTTCGTCGCCAGTTCTTTGAGGTGACGATCGTATGCATCACGGTCTTGCCAGGTTTCACGCGGATCAAGCAGGCTAGAATCAACGCCCGGCACGGAAACAGGCACCTGCAAATTAAGGCCATCAATATGCTTGGTTTCGATATCGCGCAGCACGCCGGACTGAATAGCACTGATGATGGCGCGCGTCGTCGGGATGGAGAAGCGTGAGCCGCCTTCACCGTAAGCGCCGCCTGTCCAGCCAGTGTTGACCAAATATACCTGAGCGTCTTTTTTGTCGACACGCTTGATCAAAAGATCCGCGTATTCACGTGCAGGACGCGGGAAGAACGGCGCGCCGAAGCAGGTAGAAAACGTCGCGGCCAAGCCTTCAGACGAACCCATTTCGGTTGAGCCCACTTTGGCGGTGTAGCCTGACAGAAAGTGATAAGCCGCCGCTTCTTTAGACAGCACGGACACCGGTGGCAGCACGCCAGACATATCGCAAGTCAGGAACACAATAGCATTCGGCTCGCCCGCCAGGTTTTCCGGTACGCGCTTCTCGACGTGCTCTAACGGGTAGGCGGCACGGGAGTTCTGAGTCAGGCTGTCGTCAGCGTAATCGGGCTCACGACGGTCATCCAAGACAACGTTCTCAAGCACGGTGCCGAATTTAATGGCGTTCCAAATAACCGGCTCGTTCTTTTCAGAAAGATCGATGCACTTGGCGTAGCAGCCGCCTTCCATATTGAAGACAATGCCATCGCCCCAAGCGTGCTCGTCATCGCCAATCAAAAAGCGCGCCTGGTCAGCGGAAAGCGTGGTTTTACCAGTGCCAGAGAGGCCGAAGAAAAGGCACGTTTCGCCATCTTCACCAACGTTAGCCGAGCAGTGCATCGGCAGCACGTCGGCAGCCGGGAGCAGGAAGTTTTGCACCGAGAACATGGCTTTTTTCATTTCACCAGCGTAACGCATGCCGGCGATTAGCACTTTCTTCTCAGCGAAGTTGATGATCACACAGCCATCAGAGTTAGTGCCGTCGCGCGAAGGATCACACTCAAAGCCTGCGGCATTAAGGATTGTCCATTCGTCTTTAGCGGCTTGGTTGTAGGCCTGAGGACGTACAAACATGGTACGGCCAAACAGGTTTTGCCAAGCGGTTTGGGTGGCGACGCGAACCGGCAGGTAGTGAGTAGAGTCACTGCCGACGTGCAGTTCAGTAACGAAGTGTTCTTGGCTAACTAAATACTCATCAACCCGGTTCCACAAAGCGCTGAACTTGTCGGCATCGAAAGGCAGGTTGACACCGCCCCAATCGATTTGACTACGCGTAGAGGGCTCATCGACGATGAAACGATCTTTCGGAGAACGACCGGTACGCAGGCCCGTATTTACTACCAGAGCACCGTTGGCCGACAGGCGGCCTTCGCCACGTGCCACTGCGCGCTCGATCAGTTCGGCGCTGCTGAGGTTGACGTGGGCTTGGGGAGCAGCTTGAGTCGTGGTCATGTCGATTCCTGGGCGTTGAGGCCGTTGTGTCTCATTTACCGGGCGAAAGGAGCTGCTTGCAAAAACGCAATGCGTCTAACGTGCAAACATCTTCATTACCATCGCCTTAAAGTTCATCCCAGCCATGACAAAACCGGCTGGGTGCGCTGAAGTCGGGCGCATTATGGCAAAAAGAAAGCCCCCGGGAAACGGGGGCGAAGATCAAAGATCGTGTAGTTAAACTACTACATAGGCACTACATTTTGTGTTGCAGCGCAGTAAATAATCAAACGGGCGTTTGCCAGAAGCGCCGAATTCATTGAATCCATTGAGCCTCCCCCAACGGGCAGAAGATCCATTGGTGGCTGTATCTGACTACACAATCAGTGAATTATCGGTGATGGCGCCTCTGGGTCATCCAACAAAGTTTCAATATCCGCCGCCGTGTAGTGATATTTCGTGTGACAAAAGTGGCATTGCGTGTCGATTACGCCCTGTTCTTGGAGAATATCGCGCAGCTCTTCTTGGCCTAACGAATACAGCGCGGACGTCATTCGCTCGCGAGAGCACGTGCAGCCAAAGCGTAACGCTTTCGGATCGAAGACGCGCACCGTTTCTTCATGATAAAGGCGATAGAGCACTTCACGCTGCTCAAGACCCAACAGCTCTTCTGTTTTGATAGTATCGGCCAGCTGCACGCTGCGACTCCAGGCATCAACATCTTGGTTTTGCGACGCTTCCGGCAGGCGCTGCAACAGCAAACCACCGGCGCGCCCCTCATTCGCTGCCAGCCATAGGCGAGTCGGCAACTGCTCTGACTGGCTGAAATAGTCCTCCAGGCAGCCGCTCAGCGTGTCTTGGTCTAGCGCCACAATACCTTGATAACGATTGCCTTCACGAGGATCGAGAGTGATCACAATTTGGCCTTCGCCCACCAGTTCGCGAAAGCTTGCATGCTCACTTGGCAGCGCGGCATCTTCGGCGATACGGGCAATCGCACGCAGCTCACCGCCGGGGTTAGACTCAGCCATTAATAACGACAGCACGCCTCGCCCGCGCACTTCAATACTCAGCGTGCCATCCAGCTTAACCGTATCAGTCAGCAGCGCCACCGCGGCCAGAAGCTCGCCCAGCAGCTCATTGACCGCGGCCGGATAAGCGTGGCGATCCAACACTTCGTGATAGGCGGCCGACAGGGTGACGATTTCACCGCGCACATTGGTTTGATCGAATATAAAGCGTTGAATTTGATCGGACATTATTTAACTACCTAGTGTTTAAAGTGCAGCTGATGTTTAACGGTGACGACTAAAAGCGCGGAAATTAGTCTCCCTGATGGCGCTGGAAGCGCTGGATATCGCGGCGCTGCTTTTTATCAGGGCGCTTAAGCGGATGCTGCATCGCCTCATTGGTGAGCCGCCGCGCCTCGGCTTCACGCGCACGGCGCTGGATGCTGTCGTCGGTCTCGGCATACAGCATGCGTGCTTCCGGCGCACCACGGCGCTGGTTCGAAAGCGATACCACGTCTACTTCAAGAACCTCCCATCCTTGCGGCACGCGAATACTGGCCCCCACTTCGACATTTTTACTGGTCTTAACGCGGGCACCGTCGTAATGCACTTTGCCACCTTCGATCGCTTTTTTGGCAAGCGCGCGCGTTTTAAAAAATCGCGCAGCCCACAGCCATTTATCTAAGCGTACGCTTTCACTCATGCATGCTCTCCTTGTCGTTACGACGGCAGCTGCTCAGGCAGCAGCTGGGCAAATCGATCCAGAGCAATAAATTCCTGCAGCTCTTTTTCAGGCCGCTGACTATCCGGCTGTTTAATGCCCAATAAATGCTTAATGCCAAACTCACGGGCACTCTCTAACACGCTGGCGTTGTCATCGATAAATAGCGTACGGGCAGGGTCAAAGGCTTCGATTTCCTGTAGCGCGAACCAAAACGCCTGCTCTTCTTTGGCAGCGCCCACGTCCTCGGACGAAACGATCGCGTCAAGGTAGCTTTCCAAGCCAGTGAGCGGGAGCTTCAAGGCAAGGCTTGCACGATCGGCGTTAGTGGCCAGGATGACGCGAGGGTGCGCCTGCTTTAACCATTTAAGAAAATCCAGCGCGTCACTGCGCAGGCCAATCAAGTGCTGCACTTCGCGCTTTAAGGCAACAATGTCTACCCCGAGCTCACGGCTCCAGTACGCCAGGCTGTACCAGTTCAAAGTGCCCTGCTCACCAATAATGCGAGCCTTTAGCGCCTCTTGAGAGGCTTCATCTAACTGGTGCAACTCACGGTAGCGTCGCGGTAAATGTTCAAGCCAAAAATGGCTATCGAAATGTAAATCTAGCAGCGTACCGTCCATATCGAGAAGGACGGTGTCTATCTCGCGCCAATCAATCATTGTCGCTCCGGTCGCGTAAGGAGTAAGCGTGCTATTGTAGCTTAACCGCCTTTTACCAGCCATGGAGGCACTCTTTTATGTCCGACTCCTTTATGCCCAACTCCCCCACCGCTCCTCATGATCCAGACACCCGCAGCAGCACTGATTACCTGCGCAAACCGCAAATTCTATCCCGTGAATGTGTGGCGCAAAGTCGCTTATTTCAAGTGGAGTCATTAGCACTGCGTTTTTCTAACGGCGAGGAGCGCCAGTTCGAGCGTTTAACCGGCGCTGATCGCGGGACGGTGATGATTGTGGCAATGCCAGACCCTGATCACGTATTGCTAATCCGAGAATACGCAGCCGGATTTGAGGATTACGTACTGACGCTGCCGAAAGGGCTGGTCGACCCCGGTGAAGACATCATCACCGCGGCCAATCGTGAGCTGATGGAAGAGTGCGGCTTTGGTGCGCACTGCATTGAACCGCTGGTCGAGCTTTCGTTGGCCCCTAACTACATGCGCCATCGTATGCAGGTGCTGCTCGCCACCGACCTATATCCTAAACGGCTGCCGGGTGATGAACCCGAACCGCTGATTGTGGAAACGCATGCCTTAGAAGAGCTGCCTGCGCTGTTAATGCGCGATGATTTCCATGAAGGGCGTACCATTGCCGCCCTCTATATCGCCAGGGATAAGATGCGGGAAGAAAAACGTAACAGCGCCACTGATTTACTCTAGCCACAGATGAGCGGGCAGCAGCGTTGGCGTTTACCCAACGCTGCGTTCACTTCAGAAGTGATGCCTAAGAGAAATCCAGCGCCGTTGACGGTGGCTGTCTAGCCCTGCTTCTAGCAACGCCATTGAGCGCAGTGCGTCATCCACGCTAACCGGCAGCGGCGCCTGCTCACGAATAGCGGCGGCCACACCTTGATAGTAGGCAAGATAATCACCGGGCAAGGTGGCATGTTCACGTTGCACTAGCGACGCGCCGTCACTGTTCCCTTCGCGTAGCGTTAACGTACCGTGCTGAGTATCGTTACCCCAGCGTGGCCCGGGCATCTCACCAGCTTTCAAGCGTTCCTCCTGCGGATCCAAACCATACTTGACATAGCTGCCCTCAGTGCCGTGAATCCGAAAGCGTGGCGTGGGGTCGGCCGCTAGCGTGCTCGCCGCCAGGGTAACGCGAAAGCTTTCATAATCCAGCACGGCAAGGAAGTCATCATCAGCCTTTGCACCATCACGCCGGGCACTGACGTCCAGCAAAATGGCGTGAGGCATCCCGAACAGCTCGCAGGCTTGGTCGAGCAGATGAGGGCCCAGGTCGTACCAAATGCCGCCTCCGGGCGCGGCCTTCTCACGCCAGCGGTCAATCACCTGCGGACGAAAACGATCAAAGCGTGATTCAACGCTGACAACGCGGCCTAACGTTCCAGCATCAAGCAATGCCTTGACGGTTAGAAAATCGCTGTCCCAGCGGCGGTTGTGAAATACCGAAAGTAGGCGCTCTTTATCATCAGCTAATTTTTTAAGCAGCTTGCCCTCTGACAACGTGACCGTGAACGGTTTATCGACCACCACGTGTTTGCCGGCAGAGAGCGCCGCTTTAGCCAGTGAAAAATGCGTATCGTTGGGCGTTGGGATAACGATGAGGTCTATATCGCTACGCTGACATAGCGCTAGCGCCTGGCTCTCTACCTCGACGTTCGGTAATGATGCCCGCACCTTGGCGGCATCACTGGATGAAACAGCCACCAAATCCAGGCCTTCCGTGGCCTGGATCAGCGGTGCGTGGAAGGTTTGGCTAGCGAAACCGAAACCAACTAATCCAACGTTAATGGTCGCCTTCATTGCATTCCTTCACATGTATTAGCGCGATTTATTACCCGACTTGAGCTATCCATTCGAGCAAAGCAGTCTCGCAAGGGCAGCGCCGGGTTATTGGCATCGCTTTAATCTCTGAATTGACTCTAATCTTAGTCACGGCCAAATACGACATCAGCAACGTCGCGATAGCGCTTGGCGAAGTGCACTGTCATGCCCTCTTTCAAATAATCCGGCAATTCTTCGTAATCACGCCGATTAGCGTCGGGAAGAATTAGCTCGAATATATCGCTACGCCGTGCGGCAATCACTTTCTCGCGAATACCCCCGACCGGCAACACTTGACCGGTTAACGTCAGCTCGCCGGTCATTGCCAGCGGCCGGTCAATAGCGTGATGTTTGGCTAGTGACATCAGCGCCGTTGTCATCGTAACGCCTGCCGAAGGGCCATCTTTAGGCGTCGCCCCTTCCGGCACGTGTAGGTGCACAAACGCTGAATCAAAGAAATCGGCATCGGCACCGTATTCTTTCAAGTGACCAAGCGTATAGCTGTAGGCGATATTAGCCGACTCCTGCATCACCTCACCCAGCTTCCCGGTGAGTTTGAAGCCGCGGTCCAAGGAGTGCACTTTACCCGCCTCAATCGGCAGCGTTGCGCCGCCCATGGACGTCCACGCAAGACCCGTTACGACGCCTTCACCGGTTAACACTTTCTCTTTACGGAAGATCGGCGCACCCAGGAACTCTTCTAAGTTCTTAACCGAAATCTTGACCGTCTCAATATCTTCTTCCAGCAGTTTCACGGCTGATTTACGCACGATGCGGTGAAGCTGCTTTTCCAGCTGCCTTACTCCCGCTTCACGGGCGTAGCCTTCAATCACCTGTCTTAAAGCCGCATCGGTTAAGTTAATGCGCTTTTTAGGCAAATTGTCGCGTTTAAGCAGTTTCGGCCACAGGTGGTTCTTGGCAATTGCTAATTTCTCTTCCGCGATATAGCCGGAAAGACGAATTTGCTCCATACGATCAAGTAATGGCCCGGGGATCGAATCCAAGGTGTTAGCCGTGCAAACAAACAGCACTTTCGAAAGGTCCATCCGAACATCGAGATAGTGGTCGAGGAAATCGACGTTCTGCTCGGGATCAAGCACTTCCAGCAGCGCTGAAGCAGGGTCCCCCTGGAAGGACTGCCCCAGCTTGTCGATCTCGTCCAGCATGATGACAGGGTTTTCGACCTCCACCTCTTTAAAGGCCTGCACGAGCTTGCCGGGCATAGCGCCTACATAGGTGCGTCGATGCCCTTTAATTTCCGCCTCATCGCGCATCCCCCCGACCGAAAACCGGTAAAACTGACGTCCTAGGGCCTCAGCGATTGACCGTCCGATCGAGGTTTTACCCACCCCTGGCGGGCCGACTAGCAGCACAATCGAGCCGCCAACATCGCCCTTAAAGGTGCCTTCGGCCAGAAATTCGATAATACGTTCTTTAACGTCTTGAAGGCCGTCGTGATCCCGATCCAGCACTTGGCGAGCACGAGGCAGATCCAGCTGATCCTGGCTGGTCACGCCCCAGGGTAGTGAAGTTAGCCAGTCGAGATAATTACGCGTGGTGCCATACTCTGGCGATCCGGTTTCCAGAACGCTGAGTTTGTTAAGCTCATCATCAATTCGGGTTTGAACGCGTTCAGGCACCACCAGCGCATCCAGGCGAGCCCTGAAAGTATCCACATCGTTTTCACGATCATCTTTAGAAATACCCAGCTCGCGCTGGATCACTTTCAGCTGTTCACGCAGGAAGAATTCGCGCTGACGCTCCTGCATCTGCGCATTAACCTGCTCACTAATTTCGCCCTGCAGCAGCGCAACGTCGATTTCTTTACGCAGCAGCGGCAGCACTTTCTGCATCCGCTCTTCTACCGAAAGTGTTGCCAGCACATCCTGAAGTTCGGGGCCTTTGGCAGAGGTAATCGCCGCCGCAAAGTCGGTCAACGGACCTGGCTGATGGGGACTAAAGCGATTGAGATAGTGCTTAAGCTCTTCGCCATACAGCGGGTTTATCGGCAGCAGCTCTTTAATCCCGTTGATAATCGCCATAGCGTAGGCGCGGGTTTCTTCATTCTCCGCGTCAACCGGCTCTTTTGGATAAGTGACCTCAACTAAATAAGGCGGCTCTTTGGAGAGCCAGCGGGTAATTTTAAAGCGCTGCCGGCCCTGAGCAATAAACTGAATCTGCTCATCTTCACTCTTTAGCTTATGGACTTTGACGGCGGTGCCAATTTCGGGAAAGTTTTCGTGATCAATGGAGCTGACGCCCTGCTCACCAACAAACGCAACGCCAATCATGTGGTGTGGCGTGTTGCCGACACGACGCATGGTCTCTTCCCAGCGCTCCCGGTTAATCACTAAAGGCTGAACCTGGGCGGGGAAGAAAGGACGATTATGAATGGGAAGAAGATAGATGCGCTCCGGCAGCATTTCGCTGGCGGGCACTAACGAATTTACCCGCTCTCCGTCTGAACGGTAGTCTTGGCCGCCCTGATCTTCATTCGCTTTTTGAGAGCGTTTATCAGAATTCTGATTAGAGTTGGAGGCTTTGTCAGAGTTTGTAGAGAACTCATCGTCTACTTGCCAGTCAAGATGCTCATCATCGCGGTCGTAATCTTGGTCGCTCATGCGTCCTCCAATGAACCGATATTAGCGGTGAGAACCGCCTAACGTTGCCAATGGAATGCGGGCACATAGCCAAAACTTCAACCCTTCACGCCTATAACCGAGTGTTTAAATCATGCGGCAAGCTAAGCACTCATCAATGATTACGGCCAAAGTTCAGGCATTGGGCGACCGTTAACCCGCCATACGCCACGTATAACGTCAAACTGCAGTTCACGGGTGCCGAGCGGCAGGCCTAGCCACAGCGCGGCTACGGTGGGGGCTTCGTGCCAGGTGAAATCGCCATCAATGCGTTCAAGCCACTTAGCCTGCTCTTTGTCTTTGTCCAAATCGACGACACTTAGCTCATCTAACTTGCGGGCATCGAAAAAGAGCGCGCCGTCCGCATCTAAGCGAATGCCCAATAAGGGGCTGTCTACGGCGACGGTCATGACATCCAGACGCGGTGAATCACTGAGCATGCTGCGTAGATCTGGCTCAAGGCGGGCTAATAACCCCTCGGCCATCGGCAGGCTTGAGTCTCCCCAGGCGGCTTCTTGACGTAAACGACGAATGCCATTGCGCACCGCGTCGGCGTTCAAGCGAGAAAGCTCCATCTCGACTCGACCATTCATTAGCGGCGTATCGGGCGCCTCTGAGGGCACCAGCACGTCGCCGACCTCTAGCTCACCTTTAATACGCAGCTCGCCTTCATCCAACACCATGTGGCTATGCAAATCTAAGGGCGAAAGCTGCATATCAAACGCGGGGTAGCTCAGCTGCAGGGTTTCAATATTTAAATGATCGCGCTGTGAAAAGTGATAGGCACCATCGGTATAGGTATAGCGACTTTCAAGAACGGTTGGCCCAACCGCAAGCTGGGACATGCCATCGGTCAAGGTGAGCTGATCTAACATCGCACGCAAACGCCAGTCGCCAAACACGCCTTCCAGGCGTAGACGAGCCCCCCGAACGGATAGCTCGCGACCATTTTGCTGAATGACGAAGGGAGCCAGTGCGAGGCGCAGCTCGCTGTGGCCGCTCAAGGTGTGATAGCGACCTTGCCAGCGTGGTACAGAAGGCGCGGTGACTTCACCCACGGCTTGCTGCAGCACGGTATCTAAGCGGGGTAAAAGGGAACCTTCGACGTCGGTACTTAAAATACCGTGGCGGGCGTTGTAGTTAAGCTCAAGTCGCCAAGGACGGCCTAAAAGCGGAGATAGAATAAGCCTACCATGGGAGCTTAACCAGCCTTGGCGGCTCTCAGTGCGGCTAACACGCCACTCGCCACGCGCCTCTAAATCCTCTAAAGCCTGGTGCAGGCTGCGTTCAAAAAGAATGCTTGAGAGAAGCTGCGCTGCCACCCATACCACGGCGATTACCGCCAGCGTGGGGACAATCAGACGTTCCTTGCGCATACTCTCTCCTTGAAACCAACGCACTCGACGCAAACATATTTAAAGCCAATAGTTGAAGCCAATAGCCGAAGAAAATGCACCCGAAAAACCGACCTATTGCGCTGGTTCTACTGACTGCGCCCTGCTCACCTCGCAACTGACCGCTGAATAAGTATCTTGCTTAATGCAGCCAGAACCAGAGGTGCATCGTACTCCAGGCGTAAACCCCCGCCATAACATCATCGATCATAATGCCAAAACCACCGGCGACGCGGCGGTCTGCCCAGCGGATTGGCCAAGGCTTAAAGACATCAAAGATGCGGAACAATACAAATCCCCATAGCGCAGCTTCCCACGAAAAAGGCACCGCCGCCATGGTCAACCAATAACCGACAAACTCATCCCACACAATCCCTGAGTGGTCATGCACGCCTAAATCATGTGATGTTTTATCGCAGAGCCAAACGCCCACAATAAAGGCGATAAAGCAGATACTTAAATACCACCCCAGAGGTAAATCCGCCATCATCCAATAAAAAGGAATCGCGGCTAGGGTGCCAAACGTACCGGGTGCCCAGGGCACTGTACCGCTGCCTAAGCCAAAGGCAAAAAAATGCGTTGGGCGACGCCAGACACTTTTCGGTGCTCGATTCATGGCGTTTCCCCACTAAAATGCTGCCAACCAGCATAGCCACTGATATCTGTCTGATCAGCAGCACTAAGACCTAGCGCTTCCTGACAGCGGCCTATGACGGTTAACGTCAACCCCAATGGCGCCAAGCGCTGCTGCGCTTTAGCAATATTGTCACTACTCAATGTCACTAGCAGCTCATAGTCGTCACCACCGCAAAGCGCTGACTGCCGCGCGGCTTTTCGGCCTAGCGCGCCTTCCAGGCCTTGCGCTAGCGGCAAGGCGTCTATATCGATCACCGCCCCAACGTGAGAGGCCGCGCGTAAGTGCGCTAAATCGGCCAGCAGACCGTCAGAAATATCCAGGGCCGCGGTAGCCAAACCACGCAGCGCAACGCCTGCGCTCAGGCGCGGTTCTGGCAATAAATAACGCTGCAACAGTGGATGCATTAAATCACGCTCGCCCTGTTTCCAGAGCGCCAGACCGCCTGCTCCGCCGCCTAGCGCACCGGTCACCGCAATTAAATCGCCCGCCTGAGCACCGCCTCGAGTGAGCGCCTCATCTACCGGCACTTCACCCATCACGGTAACGCCAATAGAAAGAGCGCCTGACGTGACATCGCCTCCGACCAGCGTCGTGGCATGTCGCCTGCTAAGCGCGTGAAAGCCGCGCGCATAGTCGGCTAGCCATGCCTGGGTAGCGTCGTCGTCAGCAAACGAGCGCTGATCAAAGGTCAACGCCATTAAGCACCAGCGCGACGCTGCTCCCATGGCCGCTAAGTCGCTAAGCGCTACGGCCAATGCACGATGGCCCACCGCAAATGCCGGGGCTTCGCGGGGAAAGTGCACATCCACTACCGAGGTATCAACGCTCACGGCCAACCGCTGGCCTGCTTGCGGCACCAGTAGCGTGGCATCGTCGCCACATCCTAGTGCGACGCCATCAGACGCCGTCGCCTCCTGCGACGGCATAAAGTAGCGTTGAATCAAATCAAATTCGGCAAGCACAAAGGCCCCTTAAACGCATTGTCATACCGCTCACGTTCAGAGACGACGAGCGCTGACTTCGGCACTGCGCAAGCGAATGGCCAGCTTGTCCAGAATGCCGTTCACGTATTTATGGCCATCGGTGGCGCCAAATGACTTAGCCAGCTCAACGCCTTCATTAATCACGACACGATAAGGCACTTCCATACGGCGCGATAGCTCGTAAGCGCCCAGCCTTAAAATCGCAAGTTCCACTGCATCAAGATCTTCCAAGCGGCGATCTAACAGCGGCGAAATATCACGGTCCAGCTCTGCTTTAAAACGCACCGTGTTGTGAAGCAGCTCATGGAACAGCGCCTTATCGGCGATTTCCATCACTTTCACCCAGTTTTCGTGATCTTCCAAGTCATCATCGGCAACCTGGCTTCGAAACTCGGCTTCAATGGTCGTGATGGATTTGCCCGTCATGTGCCACTGATAAAGCCCTTGCACGGTTAACTCACGCGCTGCGTGACGACTCTGCTGAGCGGCAGACGGTTTACGCTCGCTCATTGGGAATCTCCTGCCGAAAGTGCGCGTAGCAAAGAGACCATTTCCATTGCTGCCATCGCCGCCTCAGTACCTTTATTGCCCGCCTTCGTACCCGCGCGCTCAATCGCTTGCTCAATGCTTTCAACGGTTAACACGCCGTTGGCAATCGGGGTATCAAATTCAAGCTGCAGGTGGTTAATAGCCGTGTTGCAGCCGCCAGCTACGTATTCAAAATGAGGCGTTCCGCCGCGAATCACCGCTCCTAGCGCAATCACCGCATCAGGCTTCATAACTGTCAGCACGCGCTTAACCGCCAGCGGCAACTCCCAAGCTCCCGGCACGTGCACAATGTGAATATGCTCAGCGTCGACGCCATGACGCGTCAAACTGTCGATAGCGCCTTCTACCAGGCTATCGACGATATGGTGGTTAAAACGGCCGACCACGATGACGTAACGGCCATCGACATCAACAAAAGTACCTTCAACTTGAGAGAGGGAGTGCATCAATTTATTCCTGCTGAGAAGTTGGCTCATACGCCGTGTCATTAGGGCCAAGACGCTCAACGACTTTGAGATCAAAGCCGGAAAGCGCGGAAAACTTCCACGGTGAACTAAGTAATCGCATTTTACCCACGCCTAGATAGCGCAGTATTTGCGAGCCAGTGCCGATGGTTAAATAATTGCCGGCGCCGTCGGAATCGCTGGTACGCGGCTGGCGAACGCGATCAAGGAAAATATCCAGCTGATCCTTTAAATCCTGATGCGGCCTTCCGTCATCGATCAACACAAATACGCCGGGCGCCGAGCCGGCAATCTCTTCAAGTGCGCCGTGCGCATCCCAGCGGCACTGCTCACCTTTCATCAGCCCCATCACATCACGTAGCGTATCGGTCAGATGCACGCGAACCGTGGTGACATCCGCAGCGGTAGGCTGGCCATTCACGAGCGCCAAATGATGAGCGCCCTGAATGCGGTCACGGAACACGTGCAGCGTCAGCTCACCGTGAGAGGTCATCACAGAAGACGCTTCAATATGATCAACGGTCTGCTCATTGACAATACGATAATGGATCAAGTCTGCAATGGTACCGATCTTAATATCGTGTTTCTCAGCAAACGCTTCAAGCTCTGGGCGGCGCGCCATACTGCCATCATCATTCATGATTTCACAGATGACACCGCTGGGGTCAAATCCCGCCAGCGCCGCTAAGTCACAGGCGGCTTCGGTATGCCCTGCGCGACGCAGCACGCCCCCCGGCTCGGCCATCAGCGGGAAAATATGCCCCGGCTGAACAATATCGGCCGGCTTGGCATGCACAGCCACGGCAGCCTGTACGGTACGCGCACGATCAGCAGCGGAGATACCCGTAGTAACGCCTTCAGTCGCTTCAATCGAAAGCGTGAACTTGGTGCCAAAACCAGAGCCGTTGTCGCGCACCATCAGCGGCAAATTAAGCTGCTCACAGCGGGCTCGCGTCATAGGCATACAGATAAGACCGCAGGCAAAACGGGCCATGAAGTTGATATGCTCGGCCTGCACCTTTTCGGCGGCCATAATGATATCACCTTCGTTTTCGCGATCCTCATCATCCATGAGAATCACCATTTTGCCTTGGCGGATATCGTCCACCAGCTCAGCGATAGGGGATAGTCCCCTAGAGGAGGAGTGCGCCATGGAATCTCCAAAAAATGTTGTCGCGAAAGGTGCTCGCGTTTGCTGCGATTTCGCGCGTCAGGGTACCTTGGTATCGTCACTGGCGCTAGTCGGCTGAGGGGAAGCGATAATGCGCCAGTCACGCCCCACCGCGCGCATATCATGAATAGTTAAACGCCGCTGATCGGCCATACGGGAAAGCCCGGGCAGCGCAAACAGGGGCCGCGCTTCACCCCCTAGCAGCGTCGGCGCCACAAACAGCTGCAGCTCGTCGACCAGCTCAGCATCAAGCATGGCCCCCGCGAGCGTCGCGCCGGTTTCTACCAGCAGCTCATTAATCTGCTCATTCTCAGCTAGCCACTGCAGCATTAAATCTAGATCGATACGACCGTCGCTACCGGCTGGCAATACGTGTACTTCAGCGCCCACCTGGGTTAGCCGTTCGCGCTTTTCAGCCAAGTGTTCTGGCGTAGTGATGACCAAGGTGCGCCCGGGTTCGCTCAAACAGGCAGCGGCTAAAGGTAAGCGCAGCCGAGTATCTAAAACAACCCGCAGAGGCTGTCGACGAACCACGTCGTCAGCATTATCGAGCTGAAGCTGTTCAGCGCGAAGCGTAAGGCGCGGGTCGTCCATAATCATCGACTCAACGCCGCTCAATATCGCGCTAGACCGTGCGCGCAGTCGCTGCACTTGGCAGCGCGCCTCTGGCCCGGTAATCCACTGTGACTCCCCTGACCCCATCGCCGTACGACCATCTAAACTCATCGCCATTTTCAAGCGCACAAAGGGCCGCCGAGCCGTCATTCGGGCAATAAAACCAGGGTTCAACGCGCGCGCTTCGCTCTCGAGCAACCCCACCGCGACGTCAATGCCTGCCGCTTCCAAGCGCTGTAGACCTTGGCCACTGACCTGAGGATTAGGATCGACCATCGCAACAACGACGCGGGCCACCTTGGCTACCAAGAGCGCCTGAGCGCAGGGCCCGGTGCGGCCGGTGTGCGAACAGGGCTCCAGCGTCACGTATGCCGTCGCGCCTTGGGCAAGCTCGCCCGCGGCGTTTAAGGCGTGAATTTCCGCGTGAGGTTCTCCGGCACGTAGATGAAAACCCTCGCCAACAACCTGCCCATCTTTCACGATCACACAGCCAACCCGCGGGTTAGGGTCGGTCGTGTAAAGCCCTTTATTTGCCAGCTGTAGCGCCCGCGCCATATAACGGTGGTCGGCTTGACTAAAGGCGGCACTCATTTCAGCGGCTCGCTGCCTTGGCCAGGCTTGGCAGATGGCACTTGAGACGGCTCTTGAGACAAACGATCAATCTCGGCGCGAAACTCGTCCAAATCTTGAAACTTACGGTATACAGAGGCGAATCGGATATAGGCCACATGATCCAGCGTTTTTAGCGCCAGCATGACCGACTCGCCGATATCGCGGGCGTTGACTTCGCGATCACCCCGCGCGCGCAGGGTTTGACGAATGCGCTCCACCGCCGCTTCAATGGCTTCTGCGCTGACCGGACGCTTCTCTAGCGCACGCAGTATACCGGCCCGCAGTTTGGCCTCATTAAAACCTTCTCGCGAACCGTCGGATTTCACTACCCGCGGCATGACGAGTTCAGCGGTTTCATAGGTAGTAAAGCGCTCTTGGCAGCTCGCACACTGGCGCCGGCGGCGTACTTGGTCGCCATCGGCTACTAACCGCGAATCGGTCACTCGAGTATCGTTTGCACCACAAAAAGGGCAATGCATGGCGGTCAACCTGTTGTCAGCTCGTGTCAGCGGGCCCACGAGTTAGCGTTTAAACGCGGTATCTACCTCGCATTGTAGCGATTTGGCACACAAGCTGCAGCGTTTGTAGCAGATTGTTTATCAGGAGTTCGTCATGCCCCCCTTTGAGCAGGCTGTCCACGGCTACCTCAGCCATCTTTATGGCCCTAGAGCTTGCGAGATTCAGCGTCGTTTAAACCAGCATATTACGCACTTTCTGTCGCTTGCACCCTTTTCGTCTACGGGCATCGACGCTCAATCTAACAATGCACCGTCTTGGAGCGAGAAGGATCAGTGGGTGATCAGCTATGGCGACTCCATTATTGATGAAGACCTGCCACCGCTGGCCGTGCTCAGCGACTTCCTCCAGGCGCGGTTAGGCGAGCGTATTAGCGGTGTGCACGTACTGCCTTTTTTCCCGTGGAGCAGTGACGACGGCTTCTCCGTCATCCACTATCGGGAAGTCAATACCGACCTGGGCGACTGGTCACATATTCGCGAGCTCGCCAGCCATTATGATTTGATGGCCGACTTAGTGCTCAATCACGTCTCGCGGGAATCGCTGTGGTGCGTCGATTATCTTAGCGGCAGCCTGCCCGGTCGCGACTACTTTATCGAGGTTGATCCCAGTACCGATGTGACTCAGGTAGTGCGCCCTCGTAGCAGCCCTCTTCTAGTGCCGATATCAACCCGTCGCGGCACGCGCTATCTGTGGGCAACGTTTTCCGAAGACCAGCTTGATCTGAATTTTGAAAACCCGGACGTACTGCTAGAGTTCGTGGGTATTTTGTTGTTCTACCTGGAGCAAGGCACGCGGATTGTGCGCCTGGACGCGGTGGCCTTCTTATGGAAGCGGCTAGGCACCTCGTGTATTCATCTGCCAGAAACGCATACCGTCGTGCGCCTACTGCGAGCCATAGTGGATCACGTCGCGCCCGGCACGCTGCTCATTACCGAAACCAACGTTCCCCATCAGGAGAACATCAGCTATTTCGGGCTGGAACGGCTTCCCGAAGGCGAACCCGATGAGGCGCACATGGTTTATCAGTTTGCACTGCCGCCTTTACTACTGCATACATTAACCCGTGGCGAGACCCATACGCTGCAAGCATGGCTAACGAGCCTACCCATCCTCCCCGATCACTGCACTTACCTGAACTTTACCGCGAGCCACGACGGCATTGGCGTACGCCCGCTAGAAGGACTGCTGCCTGATCATGAGCGTGATGCATTGCTGGAACTCATGCATCGTTTTGGTGGTTTTGTCAGCATGCGCAGCAATCCTGATGGCAGCGACACGCCTTACGAGATTAATATTACCTGGTTCGAAGCCATGCGCGGCACCCGCCGTGGCCCAGACCCTTGGCAGATTGCCCGGTTTATATGCAGCCAAGCGATTATGCTGAGCTTACAAGGGATCCCAGCGCTGTATATCCACACACTAACGGGCACGCTCAACGATGTAGAAGGCGTTGAACGCAGCGGCCGTCTGCGCTCGATTAACCGACGCCGATGGCAGCGCAGCGAACTTGATCTACTGCTAGACAGCCCTTCCACGCCCACCCACGATGTTTTTCACACCTTAAATCGGCTGCTGGACCAGCGCCGCCAAGAGCCCTGCTTTCACCCTAATGCCGCACAGTGGGTCTTGGCATCCGCCCCTGAGCTACTCGCCGTGGAACGCGGGCCGCTTGCAGATGGCCGGCGTCTGCTAGCGCTGTATAACGTCACCGATACGCCGTTTGCGCTGGGAAATAGCGGTGAGGCCGTCATACAGGCGCTGGATAGACATACTTGGCAAGCGCTTGATCCCGATAATCCTTGGAATGCTGAAGGCGCTCTTTCTCCTTATGCGGTACGCTGGCTAGTCACCTACAGCTAAGGATATAACCGAACGTGCGTTTACATTACCGACCCATCATCAGTGGCGTGTTATTACTCACAGGACTGGGAAGCACAGCCATCGGCTATGCCGACGACCTTCCTACACCGATACAGTCTCTCGCTGACCAAGGCTTTGAAATCCATGGACAGTTTGATTCACCCGGCGATTTACGCGGCTATGGCGTGACGAGGCAGGGCCAGGAGATGGCCGCCTACTTAACCCCCGATGGGGAACACGTCATTGTGGGCACGCTGATGGATAGTGAGGGCAATGACCTCACTGACGCGCAGCTGGATGAGCATGTACGAGCGCCGCTAGAAGCACAAACCTGGCAGCTATTAGCACAGAGCCACTGGATTCAAGATGGCGATGCCGACGCCCCCCGAGTGATTTACGTTTTCACCGATGCCAACTGCCCCTACTGCCGCCAGTTCTGGCAAAACGTTCGCCCCTGGGTAGAGGCCGGCGATGTGCAGCTGCGTCATATTATGGTGGGCATTTTAGCCCCTGACAGCCCCGGCAAAGCCGCCGCTATACTAGGTGCCGACGATCCCGCTGCCACGCTGCAGGCACATGAAAGTGGCCAGCAAAGTATTGAAGCAAGCGCCCAGCCACGGGATATCGAAGAACAGGTGTATGCCAATAACCAGCTGTTTGAGGAGTTAGGATTGTACGCAACGCCGACCAGTGCCTTTCAGCGTGAAACGGAAAACGGCACCGTTCGCATTGATCGTATTCAAGGCCTGCCTAGCGATGAACAGCTGATCGACATGATGGGCAGCGAAGCGCCTTAACTGCCACGCTCATGATGAGCGCGGCATTTGGCCAGACACTAAACCCTCCCTTGATTATCCAGCTCTACCGCTTCGTGCATGCGGGCCAGCAGATCAGGCACAGCGGCCTGCACACGGTTCCAGCTAGGAATAAAGGGTCGCTCACGCGGGTTATCCATAAACAGGTTGTCCGCTTCGAGTAGATTGCTGGCGAACAGCTCAACGGCCTGCTCTTCCGTATGTCGGTCTAGGCTTAGTCCGTTCATCGTCGCATCGTGGTCGTAGGCTTCTATTAAATCTAACGCGAAACGATAGTAGGTGGCCTTAATCGTGCGAAAGTCTTCGCTGCTAAAGGTAATACCTTGGGTCGCCAATTTGCGATACAGCGCTTTAGAAATATCTAGGCTCATGCGATTTAAACCACCGTCTGGATCATCTTCGCTGACCGGCTGATGCTTGTGATCATACGCATCGGCAATATCCACTTGGCACAGTTGACGCAGGGAGTAGTTGCGCTGTAATTCAGACAAAACGCCAATTTCTAGCCCCCAGTCTGCCGGTATACGGATACCTTCCAACACGTCGCTGCGCATGGCGAACTCACCCGAGAGCGGGTAGCGAAAGCTATCCAAATAGTCCAGATAAGGCAGCGGCCCACAAACGGTTTTTAACGCCCGCAACAGCGGCGTTACTAATAGCCGTGAGACGCGACCATTGAGCTTCCCTTCGGCAATGCGCGGGTAATAGCCTTTACAGAAACGGTAGTTAAAATTCGGATGAGCGACCGGATACATCAAACGCGCCAGCAAACCCCGCTCGTAGGTCAAAATATCACAATCGTGCAGCCCGACTACCGATGACCGCCCAGACGCCAAGACATACCCTGCGCAGTACCACACATTGCGCCCTTTGCCTGGTTCTAACGCACCCAGCCCGTGCTCTTCTAGCTCCGCATCCAAGGCACGTAACCGCGGGCCGTCATTCCACAAAATACGCGTATGCTGAGGCAGGCGAGAGAAAAACTCCTTGGCATATAAAAACTGCTCACGATCAGCCCGATCCAGGCCGATCACAATCTCATTGAGATAAGGCACTTTCACTAACTCATCAACAATCGCCGGTAATGCGGTTCCTTCCAATTCGGAAAATAACGAAGGCAGGATCAATCCCATTGGGCGTCGACGTGAAAATTGACATAGCTCCTGCTCTAGCGCTTCTACTGAGCGTCGAGTGAGGTTGTGAAAATCAGTAATAATGCCGTTTTGATGAAAGTCGCTCATATGCCTGCCTTCCTGAGTGAGTTAAATAACGGCTTCACATGTTGGTGCCGCGACTAAACGGCGTTCGTCTCGCCCCCAAAAATGGGCCACCCCCTCGGCCCAGCCAGTCGGCCCTGCTGCTTGCGTGCGATATAACGACAGGTTTTTAGGCTCAACGATCAAATCATGGCAGCCGCGAATAACCACGGCGTGATCGACGGCTTCCAGCATCGTGATGTCGTTGGGCCCATCCCCCAGGCCAAGTGACAGCGGCGTGCGCCCTCTTAAGGCGGCAAATCGCTTAATCAACCACGCCACCGCGCTACCTTTATCGGCGGTGCGCCCCATGACATGCCAAAAACGCCCGCCTTGGGTCAACGCCAATCCATCGCCTTCCAAGGCAGAGCGGAAGGTATCCAAGGCAGCCGCACTGTCTTGCCATAACAGTGGCTCGCTGCCTTCTCGCTGACGCGCGTCTCGGGCGCGCGCTTCGTCAAGCCCGGTGAGCTCCATCACTTCTAAGACGCTCATCTCACCCATACGCGTAAAGCGACACCCAAGTCGTTCGCGCCACACCTTTAGGCGAGCACGAATAAAGCCAATATCGACCCCCGGATGCTTGATCACTACGCCGTCGCGCCCACTGCTCGGGCGATCTAAGCGTGCATGGCACCAGCCCGGCGGCAGGCCAATGACAGCGCCATTTTCAGCAATAAAAGGAGTTGCGGTAAGACCCAGCGCTTCGCGTAAAGGGATTAGCTCGGCACGGGTTTTACTGGTGACAGGGATTACCGGTACTCCCAGCTGTTTTAATCGGGCAAGCCACGGCACAGCGGGACTGAAGTCATAGCTATGGTGGTCTAATAGCGAGCCATCTAAGTCGGTGACAACTAAGCGAGGCTGCAAAGCAGGATCTATAGACAAAATGGGTGCTGAGGGATGATTGGCTTCAGGCATGGCACTACCTCGTTTCAGTCTTAACGCACTGCCAAGACGTCGTGTCTGGATTACCAAGCTTATAACGCAAATAACACGCCAAAAAATATAAGTTCTTATTTCGCAGTGAGTTACATATCACTAGTGTAGCGGCATAGCGCTCAAGCCAATGGCAGCACCAAAAAGCAGCACCGTGAGCGCACCAAAAAAGCGCATAGAAAAACTGGCACGTGCTGCTGTCTTCCAACGGCTGTGTGGCTAATGCACAGTGGTGCTAATAACCTGCCCACCGCGTGTAGGCTAAACCTTTCTAAAATGATGCATTAAAGCAAAATGCGCGCTAGCATACTCACCGAAGAAATGACTGCAGAGTGAGCCCTTTCCCACCAGCCGTTAGCCAACGGTCAGCGTAATTGGTTACCTTGTTAGAGGGCCAAGGGGGCTGGTAACGCCATCTCATCCCATCGCCAAATATGTAAAGGTTTCCTATGGGTCGTCAACGACAGACTGTTAAGCAGCATATTATTGTTATTGCTAGCCGCGTCATCAAACTGGCCGCCAATATCACCAAAGTGCTTTGCTATCCTTTTCACGCTGCCTTTCCTAACAAGCGCTTTACGCTGCCAGCCTATGCGCCGCCGTTGCTTCAGCCCACCGCCAAGAAGGTGGCAATCCCGCAGATTATTTGGCAGACCAACTTTACAGACAAAGTGACGCTGCCTGTTTATCTAAACTATTTATTTAATCGCCTGATGGCCCCACGTTTTGAATATCGCTTTATGGTGACGGAAGCAAGGCATCTGTTTATTGCGGATCACTATGACAGTGAAATCACTCAGAACTATTTGAAATTACAGATAGGTGCCGCACAGGCTGATTTCTGGCGGCTGCTGGTACTACAAGAATATGGCGGCGTTTATTTAGATATCGATGCCCATGCTATTTGGCCGTTAAGCGATACGTTAGCCAGAAATACGGAGGAGCTGTACGTCGTCACGCGGCGTGGGGATTTCAGTAATTACTTTATTGCCAGCAAGCCTCAAAACCCGAATCTCGAAAAATTAATCAATCAGGTTAATAACAACATTAAAGACAATCAGCTCATTAACGTATTTGAGCTAACCGGGCCAGGCGTGTTCAATCAATTGCTAAACATACAAGAGGTGCCCACGGTTTCTTACCGCCATGCCTGCAACCAAGGCAGCTTTACTAACGAGCACTTCCAGTACATCGATAAAGCCGCGGGCAAGTGGACCAAAGAGCAACAAAAAGTGAGCATTGTTCGCCAAGAAGAATCGTAAGTATCTAAGCAAGAGGCCCTGAATTAACAGGGCCTCTTTTCACATAAGCGCCAATGTGACGTTTACTTATAAACAGGCAGCCGCGCACAAACCTCAGCGACTTTGTCCAACACCTGCGCTTCAATGGCGCTGGTGTCTTCGCCTTTGGCTAACACATCCAGAATATCGCAGATCCAGCCAGCCAGCGTGCTGCACTCTTGCTCCCCGAAACCACGCGTGGTCACCGCAGGCGTACCAATACGCAAACCTGAGGTTACAAACGGGCTTTGTGGATCGTTGGGTACAGCATTTTTGTTAACCGTAATGTGAGCACGACCGAGTGCCGCATCCGCATCTTTGCCGGTAACGCCTTGCTTGATCAGCGACAGCAGAAAGAGATGATCTTCGGTGCCGCCAGAAACGATGTCATAACCGCGATCAATAAACACCTTGGCCATTGCCTGAGCGTTTTTAACCACCTGCTGCTGGTAGGTTTTGAATTCGGGCTCCATGGCTTCTTTGAAGCAGATCGCTTTAGCGGCAATCACGTGCATCAACGGGCCGCCCTGACCTCCAGGGAACACCGCTGACTGCAGCTTTTTCTCGATATCAGCGTCGTTTTCCGCCGAGAGAATCACACCGCTACGCGGGCCGCGTAGCGTTTTATGGGTGGTAGATGTCACCACGTGGGCATGGGGCAACGGGCTTGGATAGACACCCGCCGCGACAAGACCTGCCACGTGAGCCATATCTACCAGTAGGTAAGCGCCCACTTCATCGGCGATTTCGCGGAACTTGGCCCAATCAACGATCTGAGAATACGCGGAAAAACCGGCGATGATCATTTTCGGCTTGTGCTCGCGAGCAAGCGCGGCCACTTGGTCATAGTCGATCAAGCCCTGCTCATTCAAACCGTACTGAATGGCATTGAAGTGCCTGCCTGAAAAGCTTGGCTTGGCACCGTGGGTCAGGTGCCCCCCTGCATCCAGGCTCATCCCTAGAATGGTATCGCCGGGCTTAACGAGCGCTAAAAAAACAGCGCTATTGGCCTGGGAGCCAGAATGCGGCTGAACGTTGACATAGGTTGCGCCAAACAGCTCTTTGGCGTAATCAATGGCCAGATTTTCAGCAATATCGACGAATTCGCAGCCGCCGTAGTAGCGCTTACCGGGATAGCCTTCGGCGTATTTATTGGTTAGCTGGCTGCCTTGCGCTTCCAGTACGCGGGGGCTGGCGTAGTTTTCAGAAGCAATCAGTTCGATGTGGGCTTCTTGGCGTGCTACTTCTTTCTGCATGGCATCAAAAAGCACATCATCAAATCCGGAAATTGTCATATCGCGGCTGAACATCGGCAGGCACCTCGTAACGAGAAAGAGTCATCATGGAAGAAGCGAGGGCGCTATCATAACGCAGCCTGACGCGACTTTCATCGCATCCGCGTCAGGTTGTTAGTGAACAGCATTCATCTTTAGGGCTTGGTGGTAAGTATCTGTGAGAAGCAGCTTCAGCTCGCGCATCTTTAGATTGCTATCCACCTCATCCCTGATGACTTGCATTTTTGTCGCCAAGATCGAATACTGTATATTCATACATATTTTAACCAGCCAGGATGCCGACAATGCCGGGCCAGCACTCTCTACTCATCCCTGCCTTGCCGTTAATATCTCAGCCGCAGCCTTATCTAACGTTGACGGGGCGAGCGGGGTTTAGCGGTTTTCCTTCGCCTGCGCAGGATTATGAGCCACGCACGCTAGACCTCAACACACGGTTGATAAAAAACCCTACTGAGACGTTTTATATCACCGCCGCGGGCGACAGCATGGAAGGCTGGGGTATTTTTGACGGCGATTTACTGATTGTCGACCGAGGAGTAAAACCTCGCTTAGGGCATATATTGGTGGCAATGTTTGACGGCGAAGTGTTGATTAAACGCTACGCGCTCTATCAAGGTACACCGCATCTTTGCTCTGCCCATCCGCATTATCCGCCCCTGCCGCTTGAAGGCACCGACTGCCAGCTATGGGGCGTGGTGCGCGCCGTCGTGCATGAATATTTGAGATGAGGGCTTAAGATGATTGGCTTAGTGGATGCCAATAATTTCTACGTCAGCTGCGAGCGTATCTTTCAGCCCAAGCTCGAAAGCAAGCCTGTCGGTGTTATGTCGAATAACGATGGGTGCATTATCGCCCGTTCAGCTGAACTTAAAGCGCTGGATATTCCCATGGGGACACCGGCGTTTAAGCTTGAAGAGCTGCGTCAGCGTGGCGAGATCCACCTGCTGTCGTCTAACTACGAACTTTACGGCGATATGTCAGCACGGCTGACTCAGCTGCTGCGCAATGCCTGCCCGGACGTTGCCCCTTACTCAATCGATGAAATGTTCGTCTATTTAGACGGTTTCACGACGGAGCAGTGTGAGGCTCTAGGGCGCAAGCTGCGTCAGCGCATTCGGCGTCATTTAGGCCTGCCGGTATGCGTTGGGCTGGCCCCCACGCACACGCTCGCCAAACTGGCTAACCACGTTGCTAAGCAAGATCCTTACTACCAAGGCGTTTGTCTACTTGGAGGGCAGGATCACAAGACGGAGGCGCTGCTCAAGCGTACGCCGGTGAGCAGCGTGTGGGGCGTCGGGCATCGGCTGGCCGAGCGCCTAGCCATTAGCGGCGTGAGTACCGCCTGGGAATTAAGAGAAAGCGATGAAAAACAGCTGCGTAAGCGTTTCTCAGTAGTGCTCGCACGCACGGCGCTTGAGCTACGCGGCACGCCATGTTTAACAATGAACGCATTGGATCTGCCGCGCCAGCGCATTATGACATCGCGCTCGTTTGGTAAATCGACTGGCGACTTTACACAAGTGCATAACGCCCTACGCCGACACGCCCAGCGTAGCGCTGAAAAGCTGCGCGAGCAGCGTAGCTTAGCCAGCGCCGTGATGGTATTTCTTAATACCAACCGCCACCGTCGCGATCAGCCGCCATACTTCCCGCAGGCGCTAATCGCCCTGCCGTCGCCCAGCGACGATACCCGCGCTATCCTTGATGCGGTTCGCCAAGGGCTGGAGCAAATGTACCGCCCCCATCACCACTTTATGAAGGCTGGTGTAATGCTCGTCGACTTAGTCGATGCCGAGCGACACCAGCTGTCACTGTTAGGGCCAACGCCCCACCACCATCATCATCCACTGCTGATGGCAACCGTGGACCAGATCAATCAGCAAATGGGACAAGGAACGATTAGTTTTGGCATGACCAATGCGCCGGCCGCCTGGCAGCTGCGCTGCGCCCATCGCTCGCCTCGTTTCACTACGCGCTGGGATGAGTTAATGCAGGCAGGCACTCATCCTGGCGCTATCGATGCGTGTACTTCACGGACGTAACCGCTACCCTAGGCATCCATTGCCCGAATAACGTTGCCTCTATGCCCCTCTCTCGTCCCGATCAAGAGTACGCTCCAGCACCTGGCCTAGCGCAGCGGTGGGCAAACCGCTATATACAAGGCTACTTTCGCCGCCATCCGGCACTGGCAGCACCCAACCCGCAGGCGCTGAAACGCGCACGGCGCTGGATTATCACCTGGGCGGCGGTTGCCGGGATGATTTCCGGCACGCTGATTGGCGGCGCGGAATGGTGGATGCGTGAATTTGCCACCGATAATTGGAATGCGCTGAGTTTCAGAGATCAGCTTCCCTACTGGGCCGGCTACATGGCCGTGGCAGGCAGCATTACCGCGCTAGAAATTGGCTTCTTGTACTGGAATGCGCTACGCGGCGTCGCGAACATTACGCGCTTGGCAGGCTTGCACTATGGCCAAACCGAACCGCTAGAACCGGATATTCAACTGACGGTACACGGCGTTTCACGGGCAGCCCTGGAGTACCCAAGCCCGGGCAGTCTTATCTATGGCGTTGACCCACATGCCTACCTGCAGGGCTGGAAAATAACCGCCAGGGCCCTGCTTTATCGCTTAAAAATCAGCTTAAGCAGCTTCCTGCTTCGTTTACTGCTACGCCGCTTATTAGGCCGCCTGACGCTGCGCGGTTTTCTGCCCGTGTTAACAGGGCCCCTGTACGCTATTTGGAACGCCTGGATTGCCGCAAGTATTATTCAAGAAGCCTACTTACAGGCCCGAGGGCCAGCGCTAATAAAGCAGTTAATGGCAACGCTAGCTGACAGCGACGCTCATACTCGCGGCTTAGTGGCACAAGGGGTGGGTGAGCTCATTATGCGCAACCAGCACCCGCATCCGAATTTAGTACTGCTTCTGGCCCGTCTGCTAGACAGCCTGCCCGACAAACCGCAGGCTATTGACGTTGATTGGCCAGCTGCGCTCCACGACTACGCGCAGCTAACGGGCCCGTCACGGCATACGCTGCTCAGCGCACTTACCCAGACGGCGCTGCTCAGCGGCACCTACCGTGGTGCGAGGAAGCGATTTTTAAAAGAAGTATTTGCGACGTGTCAAACGCCGCTGCTAGAGAAGGATGTGAAGGCCCAGCAGCAGCGTCTGTTATCAGGCGAGGTGCCGTAACGGTTTAAACAGACTTGAGGGCATGACGTAGCCGCGGACTGAGGATTTCACCGAGGATCGCCATAGCAACCAAGATTGCCAGGAGCCACGGCCAGTGCGCGGCAAACGAAACCTGATAAACGCCGAGCGCGTCGACAAAAATCACCACAATACCGAGCGGACTCACGTAGCGCACCATGGTCAGCCACAGCGCATAGGATAGCGGCGCCAGCCCCAGCTCATCGCGAAAGGTCTCGCTTTTTAATACATAGCCTGCCAGCACTACCATGCCCAACCCACCCAGCGGCATCATCCAGCGTGACGTCAGGTAGTCCAGCCAGTCGAAAAAGGTTTTTCCCGCCAGCGTCCAATCAGCGCCCAGATTAAACGACAGCATTGCCAGGGTACTGATCAGCCACAGCACAATACCCGTTGCCCAAGCAGCGGCCGGGCGCGACAACCCTTTGTTATCGCATAGCCAAGAGACCGTGGCTTCCACCATGGAAATAGCGGAGGTCAACGCCGCCATAGAAAGCATTAAGAAGAATAAGATGCCAAATAGCGTACCCAGCGGCATCGCCTGGAAGGCCAGCGGCAGGCTCATAAAGATCAGCCCAGGGCCTTCACCAGGGTTCATTCCGTTAGCAAAAATGACGGGGAAAATCGCCAGGCCCGCCATCAAAGCAACGACCGTATCGGCGACGGCAACGCTCACCGTGGTGCGGCCAATAGAGGCGTCCTTGGGCAGGTAGCTGCCGTAGGTCAGAATCGCGCCAGAGGCAAGTGAGAGCGTGAAGAAGGCGTGTCCGAGCGCTGCCAACATGCCCTCACTGGAGAGGCTGCCGGCATTGAAAGAGAATAGAAAGCTCACCGCCGCGCCAAAGCCACCGGAAAATAGTCCAAAGCCAATCAGCACGACCAGCATGACAACCAGCCCTGGCATCATCCAGCTGACGCTTTTTTCAATGCCGCGCTGCACGCCTTTGCCCACAATGAGCATCGTAAGCAGCGTGACAAAGGTACTCCAGAAACCAAGGTTGAGCGGGTTAGCATTATTAGCGCCAAACACCGCCGCCATATCATCAACGTTGCTGGCTGAAAGCCCGCCGGTCAGCATCTTCCACAAATAGGCAAATGACCAACCGGCCACAACCACATAAAACGATAGCACCATAAAGCCGCACAGCATCGCCATCCAGCCAATCAATGACCACGCAGAGGAGCGGCCAGACTCATTGACCACGCGTCGAATAGCGTCCACGGGGCTGCCGCGCCCACGTCGCCCAAAGGCAATCTCCGCCATCATTACCGGCACACCGACGGCAAAGATACACGCTAGATAAACCAAGACGAAGGCCCCGCCACCAAACTCCCCAGTGATATACGGGAATTTCCAGATATTGCCTAGCCCAACCGCCGAGCCGGTTGCTGCCAACATAAACCCCCAGCGGCCTAGCCACTGAGTGCGAGGTTGCCCAGATGAGGTCATTAGCGCATTTATCCTGTCATAAAAAGGCGCCTATTCTAGCAGCCTGCCGGACTTAACGCAGATCTACTGCAAATGCCGATCTCTCAACCCGCTTCACGCAATCGATTTCATTAATTAGGCATACACGGAGGCTTTAGCCGCGGCATCCAAACGCTGAGCAGTTTGATCCACTTGGCGCAGCCAGGCCAACAGCGCTGCGCCAATTATCACAAAACCGCCGGCCAGCCAAAGCCCAACGCTATAATGCCCTGACGCCTCTGCCAGCATACCGGTTAACGCCGGCGCACAAATTTGTGCCGCGCCATAAGCTAGGGTCATCTGGCCCATCAAGCGTGCGGGGCTTGATGGATACAGCCTGCCCGCCATGGTCAACACAAGGCTGACACAGCCAAGGAAGGTACCGCCATACAGCACGGCGCTCAGCAGTATGCCGGCCAGGCTTGAAGTTATGGCGGGCAGCACGATGCCGACGGCTTGTATCAGCATCGCGACAATCAGTGCGCCCAAATAGCCTATCCGCCGGGCGATCAAATCCCAAAGCATCACCGCAGGGGCTGCCGCTAAGCCCACCAGGGCAAACGTCCAGTTGCCCGCCCCCACCAGCAGCGGCTCGCGCTCCACAATTGTGACAATAAACGTGGCGCTGATGACATAGCCGTAGCCTGCACAGAAATAGGCAGGCAACATCAAGCGCATAAACGTACGCGAAGGCGGCATAACGGGGGATGCACTTGCCTCACCTGCGCCAAGTAAGGGTTTTACCGGGCGTGGCAGCCACCGCCATGCTGGCACTAGCAGCACAGCACCCAGCACACTAAAGCCCCACCATTGGGTCTGCCAATTAAGCGAAAGCTGGAGCATCATCTCGACCGCTAGCGCCGCGACTATAATGCCCAAACCCACCCCGGCAAAATGAATACCTAGCTCGCCGCGCTGACGATGCTGAATCAGCCAGTGGAGAATGAGACCAGAGGCCAGTAGCATTGAGCCACTGCTAGACAGGCCCGCCAGAAAGCGTAGACCCGCCCATAGCCAAAAGTGATCGGTTAACGCCATACCAGCGGTGGTCAGCACCGCCAGCACTAACCCAATCCGGTACAACGTGTCCTTGATATAAATACTGCGCACGGATGCCGCCAGCACCGCCCCCAGGATGTAGCCCGAATAATTAAGCGCCGCAAGCCAGCCGCCATCAGCATCGCTCATCCAGGTCTGCTGCTGCATCACCGGCAATAACGGTGTATAGGCGAACCGGGCGACCCCGACACATAATATCTGGCTAAAAACCCCTGCCAGCAGCACTTTAAAGCGCCGGGAACTTAGCGTTACTGCGGTCATCAAGGGCTCCTAAAACAACGTCACTTATTGTTATGTTAATTAACATGCATATATTCACAGACATGCATTTATTAACATAGTAAGGCGTTTTAGGCAGCGCGTCATGACGCCTAACCGGTTGAGCACGAACCAGCGAAGCCTTCACCACGGCTTTTTCTACACGGCGGGCCGGAATCTGGCAGACTAGAGGCGATAAACATCCACCTTAATGAGTGAGCAAAAACGATGAGCGATACGGCAAAACCCTGGACACAGCCAATGCCTGAGGCACAGTTCAAATTAATGCGCGATATTCTTGCCGCGCCGAGCCCTGTGGGCTTGGAAGCCGCAATGACGTACGGCGTGCTCAAGCCCCATTTTGAAAGCTTTGCGCCTAAAAGCTGGCATCTTCATCAGTTCAAGGGCAATGCGGGCGTGGTGCTAGATACTCACCCTGACCGCGATGACATGTTCAAAGTGATGATCATCGGCCATGCGGACAAAATCCGTATGCAGGTGCGCTCTATTGGTGAAGACGGCAAGATTTGGATTAACACCGACTCCTTCTTACCTTCTGTGTTGATTGGTCATGAAGTGAAGCTATTTAGCGAAGACCCGGAAAAACCCGGTAGCTATCGCAGCATTGAAGGCGGTACGGTCGAAGCGCTGGGCGCTATTCACTTCTCCGACCCTGCGCAGCGCGATGGCAGTAAGGGTATTAAGAAAGAACAGATCTATCTGGATCTGCAGATTCATGGCAAGAATAAGAAGCAGCAGGTCTTGAACCTGGGTGTGCGCCCAGGCGATTCGATTATTTTTGACCGCCCTATTCGCCCCGGCTTTAGCCCCGACACCTTTTATGGCGCCTACTTAGATAACGGCCTAGGTTGTTTTGTGGCAGCGGAAGTAGCACGCCTGATCGCCGAGGCTGGCGGCACGAAAAACGTACGCGTACTGTTTGCGATCGCCAGCTATGAAGAGATTGGCCGTTTTGGCAGCCGCGTGATGGCCGGGGAAATGAAGCCCGACGCACTGATTGGCGTCGATGTTAACCACGACTATGTGGGCGCACCGGGTATCGGCGACAAGCGCATGCAGCCGCTAGAGATGGGTAAAGGCTTCACCATGGCCGTGGGATCGATTGCCAGCGAGCAGCTGAACCGTATTATTGCCAGCGCCGCGAAAGAACATGATATTCCGCTGCAGCGCGACATTGTTGGCGTTGATACCGGAACCGATGGCATGGCGGGAGTATTAGCTTCTATCGACAGCGCCGCCACTTCTATTGGCTTCCCGATACGCAACATGCATACCATCTCGGAAACCGGCCATACCCAAGACGTACTGGCCGCTATTCATGCGCTGACGCACACACTGCAAGCCCTCGATGCTATTCCAGACTTACAGCGTGAATTCTTGGACAACCATCCGCGCTTGGATCAAGCAAGCCCGTTAACCCATCAGGGAAGCGATAAGCCTGACAGTGAAAGTGATGAAAGCGAAGAGATTAAGCCTGCGTAGGCAGCGCCCGCGCTATTAGTGCTTTTTACGTCCTTTTAAAATGGCCCGCTAGAGATCTTCTAGCGGGCCATTTTTTGATTAAGCTCATCCCGTCGCTACTCAGTACTACGTCTTTCCTCACCTTCCGACCACTACTAAAGTTGCATTCTTACGACCAACGTTCAATAAACGAAAGTGGTAGGATTCCCTCCGTTAATTAGCCAGTACTTACACATTATTGCTTATCAATGGAGTTAATAAATGGGAGTTTCATCGCAAGGCTGGCGCCATTGGACGCCCCTGCTGGCCGGGCCACTGCTGTGCATACTGGTACAGCTACTCATGCCCGCCACACTTATCGACCCGGCGCCACGCCTGGTACTTGGCCTAACCGTCTGGATGGCCGTGTGGTGGGTAACGGAACCCGTACCGATTCCAGTCACCTCGTTTTTACCCATGATTATTTTGCCGCTAAGCGGCGTGATGACACTCGATGACACCGTGGTCGGCTACGCAAACCCGGTTATCTATATGTACATGGGTGGTTTTATACTGGCCATTGCCATTGAGCGTTGGAATTTACATCGCCGCATTGCACTGAATATCGTTAGCCGTATCGGCAATAGCCTGCGTAGCATTGTGCTCGGCGTGATGATCGCCTCAGCCTTTCTTTCCATGTGGATTTCAAATGCCGCCACGGCATTAATGATGCTACCGATAGCCATTGCCCTGCTCGGAGAGCTGGATGAGCGCGATCAGTTCGATGGCAAGCAGCGCGATTCGTTTGCACGCGTGCTGCTACTTACCGTTGCTTACTCAGCCTCCATTGGTGGCCTGGCAACGATTATTGGCTCAGTGCCCAATGCTATTGTGGTCGCCATGATCCCGCAATTTTTTGACGGGGTTGAAATTAGCTTTTTAGATTGGATGATTTTTGCACTGCCTCTCACTCTGATCATGCTCGTCATCTTGTACGTCTATCTCACCCACATTTATGCCAAGGTTCCCAATACGCGCTTAGAAGTTAACTTCGTTGCCGAAGAGTTAAAAGCACTTGGCCCCATGGGGCCCGAAGAAAAGCGCGTACTGGCGGTGTTTGTCACCACCGCACTCGCATGGGCGTTAAGGGGTTGGTTAGCGCCCTTCTTTGATCTACCGCTAAACGATACATTAATTGCAGTTATCGCGGCCGTGGCACTATTTATTATCCCAGCCCACAGCGAAAAACGTAGCCTGTTAGTGTGGGATGATATGGCACGCCTGCCGTGGGGGCTGTTTATACTTTGGGGCGGTGGTATGACGCTCGCCGCCGCCTTCAGTGCGAGCGACTTAACGGGCTGGATCAGTCAACAGCTGGAGGTACTGGACGGGGTTAATTACTTCGTGCTAATTCTCTTTATGGTGCTGCTGATGCTGTTCCTCACCGAAATCATCTCTAACACCGCAACGGCCAATATGGCGCTGCCTATTACGGCGGGAATGGCTGCCGCGATTACCACAGGCAATCCGCTGGGCCTAATGGTGGCCGTTGCTCTGGCAACCACCTGCGCTTTTATGATGCCGATTTCCACGCCACCTAACGCTGCCGTTTTCTCCAGCGGGCGAATTTCGATTAAGGAAATGGCAAAAGCAGGCTTTGCGATGAATATCGTTAGCGCTATTATCATCACACTATTTGTTTACTTTATTATGCCGTTGCTGCTCCCTATGCCGTCTTAATCCATAAAGCAGTTTAAGATTGCACACAAAAAGAAGCCCCGGCCATTCCTTGGCCGGGGCTTTATTAAACCTTCCATGATACTTCTTCACAAACGTCCTGTTTGTGCTTCCATGAGTACTTAAAGCATTCCTAGCCTTATCTTCCCTGTTGCCACGTCCCTGTTCTTGAAGGCCACAATGCGCCTTATACCCATGGATTTATCTAACCTGTGATATGCAGTCGAAAATAAATGACGGTTGAAAGATTTAAAATTAGAACAAGCAACTTGCCAACTTTCCAACCAAAAACATACAATCATGCACGTTTCGCTACCTACAAGGATGATACCCGTGACTCAATATACTTGGTTGTCTGCCGCCGTGATTGGCTTGGCTATTTCGCCGATTGTCTCGGCAGATAGTTGGGAAGGAAGTATTGGCGCTGGCGTGCTCTACACGCCTGATTACTTAGGCAGCGACGACTACGACACAAAGCTATGGCCATCGGTAAATCTCACCTATGGCGAGACCTTCACCATCAATCCGCGCTCTGGCATTGAATGGCACGCTATTCGTGATGGCGGCTGGACCGTATCGCCTTTTGTTGGCTACACCTTTGGGCGTGACAACAAAGGTGATATCAGCGCTTTCGAAGAAGTAGATGGCGGTGCAACGCTAGGGCTTCGCGTTGGCTATGAGCAAAGAGAATGGCAATACAGCGTAGCAGCTAGCACGCCGTTCACCGGTGATGTGGATGGCGCTGAGTTTGAAATAGCAGCGGCTTGGCGTACTCCGCTCAGTGAGCGCCTCTTTTTCTCTTTATCGCCAAGCGTTCATTACTCAAACGAAAAATGGACAGAGTATATGTTCGGCGTTTCAGCACGCGACAGCCTGCGCAGCGGCATTGCCCAATACAATCCTGACGACGGATACTGGCGGCTTGGTGTAAGCAGCAGCCTGACTTACGCGTTAACACCAGAATGGTCGGCAACAGGTTTCGTGGGAACGAGCTACCTCACGGGCAGCGCATCCGACAGCCCTATCGTGGATGAGCTAGGCAGCGATTGGCAAACGGTGACCGGCTTATCTCTCAATTATAATTTTTAACAGGCCCGCGCTATATTTCGTGAAGCTTCGTCGCATCATCTCGCCAGCGGTTAGACGCTGCCAAAGAGGCCTGAATCAAAGGCAACTTCGAGCATGATCGGTCTCGTTTACCGGTTGGCAATGAGCGTGAGCTCATCCTCTTTCCTGGCCGGCCAGCCGGTAGTTAAAAAACAGCGGTGGGCAATGCCCGCCGCTGTTTTCGCTTTATATACACATCGTGCTGATTACCGCGCCAGCCACGCCATCAGTGTCTCAGCCGTGAGCGCAGAAGAAGGTGGGTTTTGGCCCGTGATCAGTTGACCATCTTCACGCACGTAGGGGGTGAAATCATCCGCCTTGCTGTAAATGCCTCCGCATTTTTGCAGAGCATCTTCGACGAGATGCGGCACGACATTGGTTAAGCCAACGGCTTCTTCTTCGCCGTTCGTAAAGCCCGTTACCTGACGGCCTTTAACCAGCGGCTCGCCTGCGCTGTTTTTGGCATTCACCAGCACAATCGGCGCATGGCATACCGATGCCACCGGCTTGCCTTGGGCAATAAACGTTTCGATCAGACGAATAGAATTAGGATCATCGACGAGATCCCATAGCGGGCCGTGGCCACCTGGGTAGAAAACCGCGTCAAAGTCATTGGCGTTCATACCGCTTAAACGATGGGTAGCGGCAAGCTCAGCCTTGGCCTTTTCATCCTGTTTGAAGCGGCGCGTTTCATCGGTTTGGCTATCTTCTGCATCACTGGTGGGGTCCAGCGGCGGCTGCCCACCTTTAGGTGAGGCCAGAGTTACCTCAGCATCTGCGTCTTTAAACACATAATAAGGGGCAGCAAATTCTTCTAGCCAGAAGCCGGTTTTCTTGCCGGTATCACCTAACTGGTCGTGAGATGTCAGCACCATTAAAATACGTTTGCTCATACATGTTCTCCTGACAGTGAGTAGAGAAACAGCGTTGATTGCTACCTCTATTACTGGGGGCACAGTTCTTGAGTTACAAGCCATATTGCTAGCGACAAGCAGATAGCCACTTAGCGCTTCTATGCGCCAATGCGATAACATAGCGCGGTGATTATTTTTTCATACCAGCGAGCACGCCGTGAGCATTGAAGCGAGAGATTTTTATCGCAATGGGCCAGCACACCGCCCTGAATGCGCCAGCAGCTTTGCCTTAATCCGGCGCCAGTTCGATTTTCGATCCATTGAAATTGGCCGCTGGGTCACTAGCGCTGAGCGCGACCGGGCAGCGGAACTCTTTCACGATGCGCTGTGCGACCTAATGCTGATTCTAGAGGGTCCAGAGACACTGATTTCGCTGCGCGGCTCCATAGCCTTACAATACGGCTGTGGCGGCCGGCCTGGGGTTTCTGCTCACTACGACCCCAGCCAACGCAGCTTTGCACTCGCTAAAAATGCCGGGCCCGGCAGTATTGCGCATGAGTGGTTTCATGCCTTCGACCACTACATTGCCCAGAAATGTTTTCGCGGCACGCCCGCCAGCATGTTCGCCTCGACTGCCTGGCTAGCCGAAGCCACGCCGGTTCCCCACTCGCTAAATCAGCTGCTAATGCGCTGCTTCAAGGCCGTACTTTTGCAACCAGAAGGCGACCAGCCAAGCACACTGTTTAAACGCTCGGTGCAGATGGACAAGCAGCTTGGCCAGCTCTATTACAGTAAGCCCGAGGAACTTTGTGCCCGCGCTTTCGAGGCTTTTATACAGGACGCTGCCATCACCAATCACTTCTTAGTCAAAGGCACAAAAGCGTCGCCGGAGGCAGACAAAGGGCTTTACCCCCAGGGCGAGCAAAGGATCCATATTAATACCGCATTCGGCGAATATTTTGGCAGGCTGGGCAACGCGCTTAGCGCTTAACATACGTCCTGAGAGTTCGCATAAAGCGTGGTGATATATCGACGGAATGGTCTACGCTTATATCGTCAACATTGGAGGTTTATTATGTCTGAACAAACGTGCGCATGCCCGAAATGTACGTGTTCTATCGATAGCAAGCCCGTTGAGAAAGAGGGAAAGCTGTACTGCTGTGAATCCTGCGCCACCGGCCACGCTGATGGCTCTCAAGACTGTGGCCATAACTGCAAGTGCGGGAAATAATCCTTCTACTTAGCATTTTCTGCTACTGTAACCGCGCCCGACAGTACCACTGCCGGGCGTTTTTGCAGCTCAGGCTGCCAATATGGAAAAGTTGCTCAGCCCCTTTCGCCAGCGTGCGAAATAGCGTAATTGTGACTAAGCTGTAGCAACGCTCACTACTCAAAGGAAGAGAAAATGTCTACTACTACTATCGTCGTTATCGTTGTTGTTCTCGTTGCCGTGCTGGGTGTTGGCTTTAGCGGTGGGCTGCCGTTCTAAATTAATCATGCTGGGCTTCAATGGCGATGGAATCTCGCCATTGAAGCCCAGTGTATAAATTCAATACTCTACGTCATCCGGCACGCCGTGGCGTAACGGTGTTAAAGAGCCGCACTGGAACGCTGTAGAGACCTAAGCTGGCAGCAGCTCTCGACTTCTTTGTTCACGCACACTCCTTTAGGAATGGCGTGTTACAAAGTAAAGGAATGGTTTGAGCTGAACCTTACTGCTCAGAAACGCCTGCACCAGACTCAGCGGCGTCCGCTTCACCCTCCTCGACTATCTCTTCGGCCTCTTGCTCTTGCCCCTCAGAAGCTTCAGGCTTGGCCTGATCCTTCCGCGCAGCAGTCAGAGTTGTCAATATACCGAAGTGGTCGGAGCCTTGGACTCTAACCCGGTCAATATCAATCAGGTGAAAACCGTCTGAAACAAACATGTGGTCAATCGGGTATCGCCACCAGGGGCGTTCAGCGTGATAGGTACTCAACAAGCGCCGACCACGCCGAGGATCCTTAAGATCGCTTAATTCAGCGAATAGCTTAGTAGTCCTAGACCACGCAACGTCATTAAAATCCCCTGCGACGATCCAACGGTTGTCCGGGTCTTTTTGCACATGCCGGGCAATCAGCATCAGTTCAGCATCGCGTTCACGACTGTCCTGACGCTCCTCATCGTCGTTAGCAGCATTTCTTTCCAGTAGCCCTGGCGGAACCGGATGAGCACCAATGAACCGTACTGGCCCGACTTCTGGCATATCAAGGGTCGCGAAGACCGAAGGTCGACGTTCAGAGACCAAGTGCTCAACCCCTTTTTCCAGCAGCGGGATACGCGACCACATCACGATTCCAAGCCCCTCTTCACGAACTTCTCCAACTCGGTGTGCGTACTCCTCATCAAGTGACGCTAGCCCCTCATTCAATGCACTATCAACTTCGATCAGCAGCAATATATCTGGATCTTCCTGCTCAACCATGTTTAGTATTTCAGCATAGTGGTCGTTAGCGAAGGTGACATTGGCGGTGAGTACTTTCAGCGTCGGATGAGGCCTGTCAGGCTCAGCTTGGGCGGTTGGAACTTCAGTCGCCCATACCGCCGTGAAAGGCAAGATATGCCACGCGTGCCAGCCCGCAATCATCACAATGACAGCCAGCCACGCTTTGTGTTCTTTACATTGTCGGCTTCGCCACGCGTGTATTGCCAATAGCGATAGAGGCAAAACCAGCAATACGGTCAACTGTAGGCGAGGGAAATCCCACACCCTTATCCACCACTGACCGCTAGGCACCAACGGCAGTAGGCTCACCACTACCAGAAAGACCATCATCAAGCGGATGATCCATAAGAGTAGCTTTAAAAACATTGGAGCTTTAAAAGATAGAAGACTTTTAAAAGACATAGCACCTCTCATTAGCACCACCTAAATTTGGTGGCAATGAACGCGGGAACTCCCTTATGTTCTTTCGAAGACGATCAGGGATATTGATGAAAAATCTAAGTCAATAAAAGCATCCGTCGAAACTGAGCAGACCCACCAAACTTTAGATAAAAGCTCTTTAAATTCAAAATATTAGCCAATAAACAATAGTTGATGCAGGGCCTGAAAAAAAGACGGCGGCGGCTTACGCCTAGTAAAGGGACTTGCTCACAGTGGTGCAGCGTCCAAAATTGTTCAACTCTGCTCAGTTGAGGGCCAAAACTAAAGTATGGGCCGGTCAAACTCAAGAAACAAAAAAGCCGCTGAAATCAGCGGCTTAATCTAAATTCTGTGGCGGAGAGGGAGGGATTCGAACCCTCGAAGCCTTGCGGCTTACACACTTTCCAGGCGTGCTCCTTCGACCACTCGGACACCTCTCCACATTTTGGCTCCATTCAAAGGCTGAACCTTTCTCAACAGAACGGCGCACATACTATGGTCTAAGCCGCGAAATAGCAAGCCTTTTCAGGCCTGGAGCGCCTATGGATTAGCGTTGCGGCAACACGGCGTAGCTGCCGCTGGCTTCCAAGCAGAGCGTTTCTCCACAGTAGAGCTGATGGCTCAGTGCAATACGCCCTTTACCACGTTCGACCAGCCTATTGGCAAGCTGCTCGGGGCCTTCGGGCTCAAGCGGTGTGCATACTAAACGATAGTTATCCGCGACCGGGGCAAGAAAGCGCTGGCTAGCCTCAGCCACCACCACATCGCGCGCGATGCCGCGCTCGCGCAGCCATAGCGTGACCCAGCACCAACCTTGCAGCGTGGTTTGCGCCGTCAGCGCGCCGCCAAAACCCGTACCTTTATCGTTAAGGTTAGGCTCCAGTGCCAACTGCCAGGTGAGCGCATCACCTTCGCGCGCCATTTCGCTGATGCCTAACGCGCCCACCATAGGGATCGCCTCGCCTAGCCACTGCTGAAAGGCAGCGAGATCTTCCTGCTGACCATTGGGCAGCGGCAGGCGCGGATGCGGTACGCCCGCTTGGCGGGATAGCTTCATAGGGACGCCTGCCTAATCCCAGCGCTCGACAAAGTCAGCAACGCTATGCTCCGCCACTGGCTTATGGCGACCGCCTAGCGCGCCTAAATAGATGAACGCGACAACCTCATCGTCTTCACTCAGGCTCAGGCCTTTGCGTACCACCGAGTCGAACGCGTACTTCCCGCTGCGCCACATAGCGCCTAAGCCCTGTGCGTGGGCGGCCAGCAAAATACCGTGGGCGGCGCAGCCTGCGGAAATCACCTGCTCCATTTTAGGTACTTTATCGAGCTCTGGCGTGACCTTTGCGATGACGGCGATCACCATCGGCGCGCGCATCGGCTTTTTACGCGCCGAATTGAGAACTTCGTCGCCGGCGCTAGGGTCTTCCTGAAACTCTGCTTCGGCAAATAGCTCGCCTAGGCGCTCACGCCCTTCCCCACTGAATTCAATGAAGCGCCAGGGGCGCAGCTCTTTATGGTCGGGTGCGCGCAGTGCCGCCTGATAAATGGCACTGAGCTGTTCGGCACTGGGCGCCGGCTCAACCAGTTTGCCCATTGAGCTGCGTTTGTGAAGAAGCGTAAGTGCATCCATTAATGAATCCCCATCCAAGTTCAAATTCAATCGCGTGAGACTACTTTAGCATCGTCATTTATAACACCGCCGTTTACTGCCTTGCCAGCCGCAGCGGTGTAGGCGGCGTCAGCCCTGGCGTTGCGCGCCAAGGGCTAATATCCAAACCGCCACGACGCACATAGCGGGCAAGCACCAGTAGCTGGGTGGGCTGTGCATACGTCATTAGGTCGGTAAAGATATGCTCTACACAATGCTCGTGGAAATCCTGGTGCTGACGAAACCCGATCAGATAGCGTAACAGCCCTTCGCGATCAATCTTTGGCCCTTTATAGCGAATCAGCACGCTGCCCCAGTCCGGCTGGCCGGTAACGGGACAGTTAGATTTGAGCAGATGCGAATACAGCGTCTCTTCGACGATCTCATCGCTTACCCTTAGATGAGCGCTGCTCGGCGTGTAATCGTTAACTGCGATGTCTAAGTCGTCCAAGCATTCGCCCGGCAAGCACTGCACGGTAAGCTCAGGGGCATCCACATCAAATAACTCAACGCTTACCTCGGCACCCGCTGCGATAGAAAGATCATTGGCAAGCGTCTGCATCACGTCTTCACGGCTGTAGAAGCGGGTTTGATTGAAGCTATTGAGATAGAGCTTCCACGACTTAGACTCAATCAAATGGGGCGAGCTGGCGGACAGGCGAAAGCGAGCCACGGCCACCACGGGCTTGCCGCGAGAATTTAGCCAGGACACTTCAAACGCATGCCATTCGTCTTCACCCACAAACGGTAAAGCCCCCTCTTCAATCCCCAGCGGCGCTCGGTTGGCCGCGCGCGAAATGGGATAAAGCAGCGCCGCGTCATACTGCTCGGGATACGCGGAATCGCGCCCTAGCGGCGCATTTTCTAAAGTATCAGGGCGATGTGCCATTATCTGTCACTCTCTGCTTAATGCTGTTATGCAATTAACTACGAATACCTTTACCGCGCTCCAGCATCGCCAGCGCAATGCTAAAGAGCACGACAATAAAAGCGAAAATAGCGGCGAGCGCCCAGCCAACGGGGATATCCGAGACGCCTAAGAATCCGTAGCGAAACACGTTAACCATGTACAAGATAGGGTTGAGCATGGAAACGCTCTGCCAGAAGTCCGGCAGCATCGAGATAGAGTAAAACACTCCGCCCAGATAGGTCAGCGGGGTAAGAATAAAGGTCGGCACGATGGAGATGTCGTCAAACTTATTGGCCAGCAAAGCGTTGATAAAGCCACCAATGGAAAACAGCGCAGACGTGAGCACCACCACTAATATTGTGAGCAGCGTATGCTCCATGGTTAAGCGAGTAAAAAACAGCGAAACCACGGTCACAATAAGCCCCACGCCCAGGCCACGCGCCATACCGCCTAAAATAAAGCCGGACAAAATCACCCAGTTAGGCATCGGCGATACCATCATTTCTTCAATTGAACGCTGAAATTTGTTCGAAAAGAAACTCGATGCCACGTTGGAATAGCTGTTGGTAATCACGGACATCATGATCAGCCCTGGAACAATAAAGTCCATGTAGTTGAAGCCGTCCATGTCGCCAATGCGCGAGCCGATTAAATTGCCAAAAATAATGAAATACATCGCCATCGTGATAGAGGGCGGCAGCAGCGTTTGCGGCCAAATGCGCGTGAAACGCTTAATTTCTTTCAGCACCAGGGTCCACAGAGCGATCAATGTTTGGCTTGCATTCATGAGCGAGGCTCCCTGTTGTCGGCATCCGAGCTCTCACCGCTTGAAGCGTCAGCACGCTGATCTATCGCCCCCTGGTTGCTGCCTTTTACCATCGACACAAACATCTCCTCTAAGCGATTGGCTCGGTTACGCATAGACACCACCTGCACACCCTGCTCACTTAGCGCATTGAACACATCATTCAAGCGCTGGCCGCGATGCACCAACAGTGAAAGCTGGGTGGGCTCTAGCTGATGCAGCTCAAAGCCCTCAACATGCGGCGTCTCTGCGACCGGCTCAGCCAAATCAATCAGAAAGGTCTCTGTATCAAGCTCAGCCAACAGCTGACGCACGCTGGTATTACGCACAATGTCACCATTATTGATAATAGCGACATTGCGACATAGGCTCTCCGCCTCTTCCAGGTAGTGCGTCGTCAGGATGATCGTCGTGCCTTCATCTTGGTTAATCCGCCTCATGTATTCCCACATACTGCGCCGCAGCTCGATATCGACACCGGCAGTGGGCTCATCCAAGATCAGCAGCCGAGGGCGATGCATTAGCGCCCGGGCAATCATTAGCCGTCGTTTCATTCCACCGGAGAGCATGCGTGCGTTGCCATCGCGCTTTTCCCAAAGGCCGAGATCCGTAAGAAGCTGCTTGGCCCGCGGTAGCGCCTCGCGAGAGGTCATACCATAGTAGCCGGCCTGAGCCAGTACGATATCGAGCACTTTCTCGAACTGATTGAAATTAAACTCTTGGGGCACAACGCCTAGCTGATACTTGGCTTTGGCAAAATCTTTATCAATATCGATGCCAAATATAGATACGTTACCCGCTGTTTTTTGCACCAGCGAACAAACAACACCCAAGGTCGTGGACTTACCGGCGCCATTGGGGCCTAAGAGCGCAAAAAAATCGCCCTGCTGGACGTCGAGATCAATACCTTTAAGCGCCTGAAAGCCGTTGGCGTACACTTTGGTAAGGCCACGGATCGACAATGCCGGTTCGGCCATGAAAATGTCCTGTCAGCAAATATAAGAAGAGAAGGTAAAAGATTAGGGCGCAAACTAATTTTTCAAGGCGAGAGACCACTCACCAAGCGCCAGACACACAAACAATGACGCCCAGCAAATAGCTGACGCATCATAGAAATAGGGGAAAATAACACTTAATGCGCTTGGAGCGGGAAAGGAGATTCGAACTCCCGACCCTCGCCTTGGCAAGGCGATGCTCTACCACTGAGCTATTCCCGCAACGCAAAAAACTGCATATAAGCGCAAGATGGCGTCCCATAAGGGGTTCGAACCCTTGTTACCGCCGTGAAAGGGCGGTGTCCTAGGCCACTAGACGAATGGGACACTGTAAGCACTACAAATACTTGGAGCGGGAAAGGAGATTCGAACTCCCGACCCTCGCCTTGGCAAGGCGATGCTCTACCACTGAGCTATTCCCGCTTATAGAATTCTTGCTATCGGAGATGGCGTCCCATAGGGGGTTCGAACCCCTGTTACCGCCGTGAAAGGGCGGTGTCCTAGACCACTAGACGAATGGGACACTGTAAGCATTACAAATACTTGGAGCGGGAAAGGAGATTCGAACTCCCGACCCTCGCCTTGGCAAGGCGATGCTCTACCACTGAGCTATTCCCGCATTCCGATAAACCTAACGACGAAAGTGGCGTCCCATAGGGGGTTCGAACCCCTGTTACCGCCGTGAAAGGGCGGTGTCCTAGACCACTAGACGAATGGGACGTTTCAATACCTCGTTGAGGTGGCGCGTATGTTACTCAGACCTCTCTTAGCTGTCAAGCACTCTAACACACTGGTTTAGTGTGCTTAACGGCGCCACAAGCCTTTAACATCGCGATTCAGCGTGCCGCTGGCAAGGCGTGACATAATCGCCCATGCTGAAACTCAAGGTGACTAAGCGCTGTCATTAGGTTAGAAGCGTTAACGGCCTTTAGGCCAAGCACTGCAAAGGGAGATTAACCAGAATGGCTAAAATTGATAAAAAGCCCGAAGAGTGGCAAAAACAGCTGACGCCAGAGCAGTACCGCGTAGCGCGTGAAAAAGGTACAGAGCGCCCGTTCAGCGGCGATTATCAGGTATTGGATGCCCAAGGCATTTATCACTGCGTGTGCTGCAACGCCCCGCTATTTGAGAACGAGCATAAATTCGACGCTGGATGTGGCTGGCCTAGCTTTGATCGGCCGTTAGGCACCCGCTGCGTGGAAGAGCATCAAGATGGCACCCATGGTATGCAGCGTACTGAGGTGGTCTGTTCCCACTGCGATGCCCACCTGGGCCACGTTTTTCCAGACGGGCCGCCAGAAACGACTGGTTTGCGTTACTGCATTAACTCAGTGTCATTGGAGTTTCACCCCGACGAGTAATCGCGGCTAAAAGGAAACCCAGCAAGGCGGGCGCCATCTGATAGAATGGCAGCCCGCTTTTTTGTGCTTGTAGGAGAGACTCATGCTCGGCTGGTTCCCCGGACATATGAACAAGGCCCGCCGCCAGATCAAAGAGGTGCTGCCTGAAATCGACGTCGTCATTGAAGTACTTGATGCACGTCTGCCCTACTCCAGCGCCAATCCGATGCTGGCCGAGCTGACGCGCCATAAGCCGGTGCTAAAAATCCTTTCCCGCGCCGATCTTGCCGACCCAGAGAAGACCGCCGAGTGGGTCGCTTTTTTCGATGCCCAAGAGAACATGCGCGCCTTCGCGGTCACCACCACTAACGTTCGTGAGCTAAAGCAAATCCCCAAACTTTGCCATGAGTTGGCCGGTGCGGTACGCCCCGACCGTGATGTTCGGGTGATGGTGATGGGTATTCCCAACGTGGGCAAATCTACCCTGATTAACGGCCTGGCCGGGCGTAAAATTGCTAAAACGGGTAACGAGCCTGCCGTCACCAAGCGCCAGCAAAAGGTGCGCATTGATGGGCGTGTAGCGCTCACCGACACCCCGGGAGTGCTGTGGCCCAAAATAGAAGATCAGGCCAGCGCCTATCGTCTTGCAGCCACCGGCGCTATCCGTGATACGGCCATTGAGTACATCGATGTAGGAATTGTCACCAGCGCCGAACTTGCCAAACGCTATCCTGAGGCGCTCACTGCGCGCTATAAGCTCAAAGAGCTGCCGCCTTACGCCGCGCCGGACATTCCACACGACATTGATGCCGACGGCCCAAAAAAGCCCGATTTTCTTGCCATTGCAGGCTTCGATGGTCATGCCATTTTAAAAGACATCGCCGCCCGGCGCGGCGGACTGCGTGCCGGTGGCGCAGTCGACCTGCACCGCGGCGCGGAAGTTCTGCTCCACGAACTGCGCGACGGCAAGTTAGGGCGAATGACGCTGGAGACGCCTGCGGATATTCCACCGCCACCGGTGCAAAACGACGAAGACAATCAAGACCTTTCCGACGCATAATGATTTGGCAGCCTTTTAGCCGATAACGGCTTGTAGGCGCTTATCTTTTGGACACTTTGGGCCTCTAGCTACTTTTGGACAGACACCTCATGGATACCCCGCAGTCGCACGAACCACAACCGCTAAAGAAATCTCATAAGCTGCACAATGTCTGCTACGACATTCGTGGCCCGGTGCTCGACCACGCCAAGCGCTTGGAAGAAGAAGGTCAGCGAATCCTTAAGCTGAACATCGGCAACCCTGCACCTTTTGGTTTTGAAGCGCCGGAAGAGATTCTTCAGGATGTGATGCGCAATTTGCCGACGGCACAGGGCTACTGCGACTCCAAGGGACTTTACTCCGCCCGCAAAGCGATTATGCAGGAGTGCCAGCGCAAGCAGATTCCAGGGGTGGGCATTGAGGACATCTTCATCGGCAACGGCGTGTCTGAGCTAATTGTGATGACGATGCAGGCGCTGCTTAATGACGGCGACGAAGTGCTTATTCCCGCGCCGGACTACCCGCTTTGGACAGCAGCCGCACACCTTTCAGGCGGCCACGCGGTGCACTACCTGTGCGATGAACAGGCCGACTGGACGCCCGACATGGCAGACATTCGCGCTAAGATCACCAGCCACACCCGCGCCATTGTGCTGATTAACCCCAATAACCCTACCGGTGCCGTATATCCGCCGGAGGTCGTTAAAGACGTGCTGGCGATTGCTAAACAGCACAACCTGGTGGTGTTCTCCGACGAGATCTACGACAAAATTCTGTATGACGGCGTAGAGCACACCGCCACCGGTGCGCTGGCCGACGATGATCAGCTCGTCATTACCATGAACGGGCTATCGAAAAGCTACCGCTGCGCAGGCTTTCGCTCGGGATGGATGACCATCTCCGGCACCCTGGCTAAGTTAAATGCCAAAGACTATATCCAGGGGCTCAATATGTTGGCCTCCATGCGTCTCTGTGCCAACGTACCCGCCCAACATGCGATTCAAACCGCACTCGGGGGCTATCAATCAATTAATGATTTAATCCTGCCTGGCGGACGCCTGCTGGCGCAGCGTGATATTACCGTCGAGAAACTAAACGCCATCCCCGGCGTCTCCTGCGTGACGCCCAAAGGCGCGCTCTACGCGTTTCCGCGGCTCGATCCCAAGGTGTTCAATATTAAAGATGATCAGCAGCTAGTGCTCGATCTGCTGCTACAGGAAAAAATATTGCTGGTGCAGGGCACGGCCTTTAACTGGCCCGAGCCTGACCATGTGCGCATTGTGACGCTGCCCTGGGCAGACCAACTCGGTGATGCGCTTGATCGCTTTGCTAACTTCCTGTCGCGTTACCGGCAGTGAGGCTGAAAAGGTGAACGCGCCGATTAAAATAGCTACTTAACGCAGCGATGACTTGAAACTGTCACGAACAGTACGTATCTAAACAACTATTCTGTGATTCATTTCACTAGCTGTGTATAAATCGTTTCCATAAACGTTAAGGGAGAACCTGCCTCATGATGCGAATTCTGCTGTTTCTAGGCACCAACATAGCGGTGTTACTGGTCGCCAGCATTACCCTTCGCCTGCTAGGTGTTGAAGGCTATTTACGTGGTCAAGGCATCAACTTTACTAGCCTGCTGATTTTTTGCTTCATCTTCGGCATGGCGGGCTCGATCATCTCGCTATTTATTTCCAAATGGATGGCTAAGCGCAGCACCGGCACGGTGATTATTGAAACCCCATCCAACTCTACTGAGCAGTGGTTGCTGGACACCGTCGCGGAGCTTTCCCGCGAGGCCGGTATCAAAACGCCCGAAGTGGGCATATTCCCGGCCCAACAATCCAACGCCTTTGCGACCGGCTGGAATAAAAACGATGCGCTCGTCGCAGTATCGGCAGGCTTAATGAACCGCATGCGCCCTGAAGAAGTCCGCGCGGTATTGGCCCACGAAATTGGCCACGTCGCCAACGGCGACATGGTCACGCTGGCGCTAATTCAAGGGGTCGTGAACACCTTCGTCATGTTCTTTGCCCGCGTCGTAGCGCACTTAGTCGATAGCTTCCTAAAAAGCCGCAGCGATGGCGGAGGCCTAGGCTTTATGGGCTACTTCGCAGTCGTGATGGTTGCAGAGATCGTCTTCGGCATTTTAGCCTCGGCCATCGTTGCCTGGTTCTCGCGCTATCGCGAATATCGCGCCGATGAAGCCGGTGCGCGCTTGGCAGGCACTAATGCAATGGTCAGCGCCCTTGCGCGGCTGAAAACCGAAACCGAAATGCCCGATCAGATGCCCGATACGCTCCGTGCTATGGCCATCACCAAAGGCCAAACGCGCTCACTGCTTGAGAAGATGTTTGCCAGCCACCCGCCGTTAGATGAGCGCATTCGCGCACTGAAAGAAGCCGCCTACCGTCAGTAAGCGCAACCCATAAGCCGCCTCGCACTATCACAGGGGCGGCTTGATTAACTCTTCAAACTAATTCAGTTTGACACTAACCCAGTTTTGCAAAAGTGCAGCACGATAACATCCCCTTACTTCTGCCTTGGCTTGGTAAAGCAGTTCGTCGGCAGCGCTTACCAGCGCCGAAGCATCCTCTCCCGTCACCTGCTGCGCGGTAGCAACTCCAAGGCTGATCGTAACGACCGGCGCAACTTCCGACTTATCATGGGGAATGGTCAGCGTTCTGACGGCCAATTCAAGCTCTTCGGCTTTATGGCTGGCACCGAAAAGATCGGTTTCCGGCAAGAGGCAGATAAACTCTTCTCCACCATAACGAGCTACCAAATCTCCGGGACGGTTCAGCACCGCTTTTAGGCTGGAGGCAATAGCATTTAGACACTCATCTCCTTGGAGATGGCCGTAAAAATCGTTATAGCGCTTAAAAAAATCGATATCGATAAAGATGACGGATAAAGGCAATTGATTACGCTGACAGCGCTTCCATTCAAAGCCCAGTAACTCGTCAAAATAACGCCGATTGGCGACTCCGGTCAGCCCATCAGTAAGCGCCAACTCATTCAGCCGAAGCATTTCTTGATCACGACGCTTTAGTACAGCGGCTGAAATCTGCAAAGCAGCTGATCGCAGCAATTCAGCACTCTGGTCAGGCATAGCAGGATGAAGTTGAGGCGCAGCATGAGTGCTCTGAGCAATACGAAAAATGCTGCCATTGGCGCTAAGCTCTTGGGCAACAGAAATAGAACATCGGTTATTAATGTATTCAAAAACAGAGGGGGGTGCGTCATTTAATGCCCAAGATAAATCCAGCGCTCGTTCTGGAAGCAAACAAGCTGCATGAATATCACGTACCCCAAGTCCCTTAACTAATAAAGGCCCAGCATCAGCAAACTCTTCCACAAACCCCGAATTCCAGTCAACCAAACGTTGCTCAGCATCGAAAATGGCAAAGCTTTGAAAAAAAGCAGGCCCATCAATCATGCCGGGCACTCAGCTTCGAGGTTAGTTGCTCTGAAGCCATCTCTGTACCCAATACGCGTGCACGAATTTTAGCAAAGGCGTTTTTACGGGAAGTGTAAATGTCGTCGCAGAAAGGAGAAAAACCGCAGTCATCGGTTGTGCCTAACTGCTCAAGCGGTATATAACGCGCTGCTTCCAATACACGCTGGCAGACTTCCTCAGGCGTTTCAACATGAGGATGGTTGACATCAATAACACCGATGAAGGCTCGCTGCCTTGGCTTTAAATAGCGGGCAATAATTCTTAGTGCCCTATCAGGCTCTGCCTCAGCCGCCATCGCAATATAAAAATTGCCAGCCTTAAGCTCAAAGAGACTGGGCAGTAGTTCAGCGTAGTCTACATCGGCACTATGCGTGGAGTTGTGATCAGCACCAGGACAGGTGTGGATACCGATACATTGGCGATCTTCATCACTGAACCGATCTAGAACTCTATTATTTAAATCGATAAACCCATTTAGTATGCTACCGCTTGGGTCGAGCTTAAGCGCCAACCGCCCCTCAGTGAAGTCGATTTGCACTTTTTGTGCGCCGGCAACGAAGCAGGCACGAATTTCTTTTTCCTGCTCATTGACCAAGTCCTCCAAAAAATCTTCGCGGCTATAACCCGGAATAGCCTCTGGGGGATAAAACAGACTTAATGCTGAGACCGAGATAATCGCTTGCTTCATTGGCCGCTGCGTATATAGCTTAGCCGAAGCCAGTGACACTGAAGCAGAAAGAATAAAGCGAAAAGGCCCAGCCGTTAAGCGTGGCAACCGACGCACATGACCATCTTGGAAGGGAATTTCAAGTCCATCGGGGGCAAAATTCGCGCCTCCTTCTACCGAATAGGTAGCAAAGCTGTGCGTTTTACGCTGTTCCCCATCGGTAATAATCGGGGAGCCTGTTGCTTCTAACTCTTGCATTGTCAGTTGAACAGCTTCGTCATAGAAGGTGGCCATAACCTTGGCATCAATCTCGCCAGCATCAAATTGACGCTGTGCCTGCATTAACTTTTCCGTTCGGGGTATGCTGCCGATAGCTTCGGTGGGTAATGTGACCATTTTTATTGCTCCCAACGTGCAAATACGCACAGTTTAACCGTTAGATGTTAAATGCTAGATAAACACTCAATACGGTTTAAAAGCGACTCATATTACTTCCAAGCCCAAGACCAATGTGAGTAAGCTTTGAATGCTAACCAGCATTCACATTAAACCCAGCCCCACGCACGATACCTTCTAGCGCTACCGCGTCCCCTGACAGCTGCACGTTGAGCGTGGCGAACTCTCGCCGCAACGGGTAGTTAGCACGACAATCATCAAAACCTTTGGGCAATCCCTGATGCAATGCTTGGCGCTGCAGCGCATCGTGATCGCGGCGCACGTCATAGACGGCTCGCACACATAGCCGCAGCGCATCTTCCGGCGCCAGCGCATGCTGTATATGCAGCGATGCCAGCGCAGGCGGCGGGCAGATATCGGCAAACGAGTGGCCGCTAGGCTTTTCGCAGTAACGGGCTAACGCCTGCTGAATCATCCAAGTGCCCCGCAGCTTACCATCCAGGCTATGCCCCGCAATGTGCGGTGTCGCCAGCGAGACCAGGTCACGTAAGCCAGCGTCGATGGCGGGCTCGTTCTCCCATACATCAAGCACCGCGCGGATATCGCCCTGGCTGGCTAAACGGCTACGCAGCGCCAGGCCGTCCACACAGTCACCCCGCCCAGCATTAAGCAACACGCTACCCGGCGCGATGTTATCGATACGCTGAGCATTGAGCAGATGATAGCTGGCATGAGGGCCGTCGTGAGTCAGCGGCGTATGCAGGCAAATCACGTCACAGCGCTCGATGACAGCCTCTAGCGAGTGAAATCCTTGCTCACCCTCGGCCTCTGCCCTGGGCGGGTCACAGGCGAGCGTAGTCACGCCCATGGCCGTTAGCCGTGCTTGCAGCCGGCGACCCACATTACCTACCCCCACAATACCGACGCTGCGCTCGCTAAGCACCCAGCCATCGCGCTCCGCTAGCGTCAATAAACTGCTCAACACGTAGTCGACCACCGCTTCAGCATTGCAACCCGGGGCGCTTGCGAATGTGATATTCCGCTGAGCGAGCGCAGCATGATCGATATGATCGGTGCCGATCGTGCAGGTGCCGACAAAGCGTATCGGGCTGTTTGCTAGCAGCGCTTCGTTAACCTGGGTAATGGAGCGCACAATCAGCGCATCGGCATCGTGCAGGTGAGCAGCCGTTATTTCCCGGCCAGGCACGCGACTGATGACACCAAACGAGCCAAAGCAGGCATCAGCGGCGGGGATATTGGCGTCGATTATAAGTTTCATAGGCGTTTGGGTATCCGGGCTTTACAATACGCCCGCGAGAGTTTGATGTGCAGGCGTGTTTAAAGGGCATTTAAGGAGAGTGTTGTGATCGTACGCTGGGAAACCAACCATGACTATGTGTTGGTTCATATTCACCAGGATATGTTTGGTGATTGGATTTTCAGTCGCGCCTGGGGCCAAATTGGCACTCAGTTTGGCGGTTTGAAACATCAGCTAGCCGACACCTTGGGCCAAGCCCAGATGTGGCTTGAAGACGAGGCCACGATCCAGTCCTCACGGGGTTTCCGCAAGATACTGGAAGTGGCCGACCATACGCCTGAAGGCCAAGAGGCCATGCGTCAGCTCTCACTGCTGGATTTGATTTAAGCAGCTCACTCGCTAGCCTAAAAAGCGTCGCCCGCTACGCTCATGAGCACCGCTAGGTGCCGCAGCATCTGGCGGCGTTGCAAGCGCCGCCAGCGCCGTTTCATTCAACCAGCCGCGTTCACGTAGCCAAGCGCTCAAGCGCGCTAATTCGAAGCCACGTTCCAGCTCATCCCCTCGACTATCCATCAGCACCGGTATGCGCGTACCGTAGCGCTCGACCAGCTCAGCATCATCGCTAATCTCAATATGATGCAGCCACACTCGTTGATTCGTCAGCGTGGCCACCAACGTCTCTAGCTGAGTGCATAGGTGGCAGCCCTGGGTTGTATAAAGCGATAGCCGAATCATACCAATGCTCTCCTCTGGCAGACTTAATGCGCCGCTGGATGACGGAGTAGGAACACATGGTGCAAATTAGTCCGCCGCTGGAAGTCGGGGTCAAAGCTGCGTCCGGTAATATCCTCTACCGCGTAACGTTCGCTGAGCGCTTCATCCAGCTTAAATCGCCGCTGGTTGTTAGAAAACACTAGCGTGCCGCCGGGTGCTAAGCGCGCCATAGCGAGATCCACGAGACGCGGATGGTCACGCTGCACATCTAGCGTGTCGCGCATCTTCTTAGAGTTAGAAAATGTCGGCGGATCCATGAAGATCAGATCAAACTCGGTACTCGCGGTTTCTAACCAGCGGAAGCAGTCATCGCGTACGACCCGGTGCAGGCGTGTATCAAGCTTATTCAGCGCGAAGTTGTCTTTAGCCCACTCAAGATAGGTGTTAGACATATCCACGCTGACGCTGTCACTAGCGCCGCCCAATGCCGCTTGCACCGTTGCCGTAGCGGTATAACAGAACAAGTTTAAGAAGCGCTTGCCGCTGGCCATTTCACCCAGCATGCGACGCACCGGACGATGATCCAGAAATAATCCGGTGTCGAGATAGTCACGCAGATTCACCCAAAGCCGCGCGTCTCCCTCCTGCACTTCAAAACGCTCACCGCTCGCGCCACGCTTTTGATACTGGGCGCTGCCAGTCTGCCGTTCGCGGCGTTTAATATAGATTTTACTGGCATCAACGTTCAGCGCCTCTGGCATCACTTCCAAGGCGTCATACAAGCGCTTTTGCGCCTGAGAAGGGTTGATTGAGCTGGGCGCCGCATATTCCTGCACGTGCACACGATCACCGTAACGGTCCACCGCCAGGGCATACTCGGGCATATCGGCGTCGTACACGCGGTAGCTCGTTTCGCCGCTCTGCTTCAGCCACTTTTTCAGGCGCTTCTGATTTTTGATCAGGCGATTGGCAAACATTTGCGCATTGTCTTGAGCTTTTGGCGCAGCTGAATCGTTTGCAACCACTTGCGTATCGGAAGCAGCCGAGACTTCATTTGAGGCCTCACGACTTTCTGCGCTAGCCGCTGACGCCACCCCGCCATTATCCGCGGAAGCCGCGCTCTCGGCATCAGGGGCATGCGCCGGCCCACCCACATCCATCAGCAGCAGCTTGGCATCCAGGGCGCCGTTTTTGAGCGCGTACTGCTTGTGCGCCCGCATTGCTAGCCGATGACCCAAATCAGGGTTGCCGGTAAAGACTGCCAGCGTCCAGCCAGGGAACAGTGCTTTGGCTTTCTCGCCCAGCTGCGCGTATAGGCGCACAAGCTCGGGCAGCTCACCCAGGCGCTCGCCATAAGGCGGATTAGTAATCAGCAGGCCGCTTTGCGCGGTCAGCGTATCGGGCCGGGTAAGCTGAGCAAGACTCTGACCATGCAGGGTCATTAACGCGGGGATACCGGCCCGCATAGCGTTGGCTTTCGCAGCCGTTAGTGCCGCCGGACTCTGATCAAAACCTAACAGCTGGGCTTTGCAACGTTTACGGCCAATCGATGCGCGCGCTTCGGCTTCACGCTTTTGCTCATGCCATAGGGCGTCATCGTGCCCTGCCCAGCCGTGAAAACCAAACCGCGCGCGATTGAGGTTAGGCGCTTGATCGGCGGCCATCATCGCGGCTTCAATAAGCAGCGTTCCCGCGCCACACAGCGGGTCAATCAGCGGCTCACCGGCTTTAAGTCGTTCCGGCCATCCCGCACGCACCAGCAGCGCGGCGGCCAAATTTTCTTTCAGTGGGGCATGGCCAACATCGAGTCGATAGCCACGGCGGTGCAAACTTTCACCTGAAAGATCGAGGCCAATGGTCAAGTTCATCCGGTGCAGGTGAGCATAAATACGCAAATGCGGCGTTTTAATATCGACGTTGGGGCGTTCCTGCCCCGCCAGCTGCAGCGCATCGACCACGCCGTCTTTGACCGTTTGTGCGCCAAAGCGGGTATGCCGTATCTGCTCACTGCGGCCATGAAAATCCACCGCCAGCGTGTTGCCGGGCGCCAAGTGGTTTGTCCAGGCAATGCGCGCGACCACGTCGCGCACCTGCTCGGCGGTATCGATCATCGACTCGCGCACCAGCGTTAAAATGATGCGGTTGGCTAATCTCGACCACAGGCATACGCGATAGGCAATCGCTTGGCTGGCAGTAAAATAAACGCCAGCCACCGTTGTTTTACCCGGCGTGGCGCCCAGCGCCATGAGTTCATCGTGCAGCAGGCCTTCAATGCCTTTCGGGCAGGTGGCTAGCAGACTTAAGGGGGCGTTTTGACTCGGCTCAGTCATGGTATTGGTCATGATAATAGCTGCGCGGAAAGGCGCGATATTCCTATATATAGCAAATGAGTTTACGTTTTATGACAATTTATAGTCGACAGATGACCCCATCATGGTCTAACAATAAGAGAGTAGCTACTGAAAAACGCATGCGTTACCTGTCAGGGTCTCTTAAAAAGGTAGTTTAAAAGAGGCCTATGATGGATAAGAGTTCGCCGCTCGACCCGTTCAGCTCGTGAGGGCTAGACAGTTAAGTTGATGCGGCAGCTCGCTCTTGAAGCAAGCTCCCGGAATAGCAGATGCTGTCGGGCATATTTTAGGAATAGCTTCGATAACATCCTATTTCTTCTTAAAGGCTTTCGTGAAAAGAGGTTAGCCAATGAAACGACAAAAGCGTGATCGCTTCCAGCGGGCATATGTCCACGGCTATAAAGCAGGTGTATCGGGTCGCTCTCGTGATGATTGTCCCAGTCAAGATATCAATTTACGCGAATACTGGATGAGCGGTTGGCGTGAAGGTCGCGGCGACCAGTGGGACGGGATGACCGGCGTTTCCGGTATCCACAAAAATCCCATGGTCATGACTTAACGTTTATATTTTCTAACGTTTAAACGAAATGTTTTTAATAAGCCCACCCTATTCAGTGGGCTTTTTTAGTGCCGGATGTCTTCAATACCTTAGCACACTCGCCCACTAGCTTCGGGCCTTGATAAATCAAGCCTGAATAAAGCTGCACTAAATCCGCACCAGCGGCAATTTTCGCCGTAGCCGCAGCGGCACTATCAATCCCCCCGACGCCTATAATGGGCAGCGTTGGCAAATGCTCACGCAGCTGTCGAATAATACGATTAGACGCCTCGAAAACCGGCCGCCCTGACAGCCCACCGGCCTCGTCAGCCTGTGGGTCGCCCTGAACCGCCTCACGGGAAACAGTGGTATTGGTAGCGATGACGCCATCCAACGCGTTGCGCTCAATGCTTCCCGCCATCAGCGCGACTTCTTCTTCGCTCATGTCTGGGGCAATTTTGATCAGCAGAGGCACGTGGCGACCCGCTTGCGTATTTAACGCTGTGGCGCGCGCGCGAATAGGCCCCAGCAGTGCATCTAGCTGTTCACCAAACTGTAGGCTGCGCAGGCCAGGCGTATTCGGCGAGGAGACATTAACGGCAATGTAATCCGCGCAAGAATGCACTGCGTCTAGACACAGCAGGTAATCGTCCAGCGCCTGCTCTACCGCGGTGGTTAGGTTTTTACCAATGTTGATGCCCACAATGCCGCCGTAATGGCGTTTTTTAACCTGTTGAATCAGATGCTCAACCCCTTTGTTATTAAAACCAAAGCGGTTGATGATCGCGTCATGCTGAGCCAAGCGAAATAGCCGTGGCTTGGGGTTGCCTGGCTGTGGCTCTGGGGTGACGGTCCCGACCTCTACAAACCCAAATCCCAGCGCACCCAGCGCGTCAAGATGGTCTGCATTCTTGTCCAGCCCGGCGGCCAAGCCAACCCGATTAGCAAACCGTAGCCCCATTAACTCGATAGGATCATTGACCGGCTGACCAAACAAGCGCGGCACGCCACCGATACGATGCAGTGACTCAAGCGCGCTTAGCGCGATCCCGTGGGAGGTTTCTGGATCGATACGAAAGAACAGCGAGCGGGCAAGGGCGTACATGGCGAGTCTCTTGAAGCGGATCGAAAACGGGCGCCAGTATAACGCAATAAAGCGCGCCCTGGTGGAGAACCAGGGCGCGCTTTAACGTACCACGAACCAATGACTAAGCAATAAAAGCCGCGATGTTAGGCTTCGCTATCGCTCTCGGCCAGATCCACCAGTTCGCGCACCGCCACGGCGAAGAGTGCAAAGCCACCCTCATTCCCGCTGCGCACCTCTTCGATAAGACGACACCAGCGGCGATGCAGATCAGCGTGCTGATCTAACCACTGCGCCACACGCTCCTCAGCATCGCGACTACCCGCATCAAGCTTCAATACGCTGGTGGTTAGGGCCAGCTGCTGGCGCTCGATATCGTCACGGAAAGTTTCCCGTGCCTGGGCCTGCCAAGCGTCACGAACTTCCAATTGGTTCACCTGCTGAATCATCCACGGCAGTTCTAACCGGCTGCCAATGGCGTACAGCACCTCGGCGACTCGCTGAGGTTTTTCATTGGTTAAACGAGCGGCTTGGATGATACCTAAGCCGGCGTAAAGGCTTGATGACGCCGCGACGGTAGACGCTAAGGCTTCAGGCACACCGGCGTCTAACAGCTCGTCACGGCGCGCATTCCAGCCGCTAAGCTCTTCGCCACTCAGCAGCTCACCGATTCCTTCTTGCAACTGCGCCAAGCGTGGAGCGAAATACTCAATAGTATCCTGGGTGGAAAGCCCCATGTGCTGGCGCACGAACCAGCGCGTAGCGCGGCGAATTAAGCGCATCAAATCGAGCATCATGGAATACTGAATGCGGTTAGGCACCTGGTTATCCAAGGCCTCAATTTGCGCCCACAGCCCGGCCAAGTTGAAGCTATCGCGCGCCACCACGTAGGCGCGCGCAACGTCAGCACGGCCCGCCCCGGTTGAGTCAATCAGGCGGCGCACAAACACGATGCCCATGTGATCCACCAAGTCGTTGGCGACTTGGGTCGCAACGATTTCACGCTTTAGACGGTGCTCATACATTTCATCTTTAAAACGCTCAACCAACACCCTTGGGAACAGCCGCTCAAGATGGCGATGAATGTAGCTGTCGTCGGGCACATCGGACGTGATCAAATCGCCCTTCAGCGTGCTCTTGGCATAAGAAATCAGTACCGAAAGTTCCGGCAGGCGCATACCTTGCGCATTGCTGCCGCGCTCTTTTAACACCTCATCGGTGGGCAGGAACTCAAGCTCGCGATCGATCTGCCCGGCAGCCTCCAGCTCGCTGATAAAGCGGCGATAGGGCCCCAGCGATTGATTAGAAAGAATCGCCGATAGGTCTAGCGCCTGACTTTGGCGGTAATTATCCAGGATGACCAGATCGGCCACTTCGTCTGTCATTTCCGCTAACAGCTGGTTGCGCTGTTTTTCAGTCATATCGCCACGTTTGACCACTTCGTCAATCAAGATTTTGATATTGACCTCGTGGTCAGAGCAGTTCACGCCGCCCGCGTTATCAATGAAATCGGTATACACACGTACGCCGTTGGCAGCCGCTTCCATACGTCCGCGCTGGGTCATACCAAGGTTGCCGCCCTCTCCGACCACCCGACAGTTCAAATCGTTGCCGTTAATCCGCAGCGTGTCGTTGGCTTTGTCACCCACGTCAGCGTCGGTCTCATCAGAGCCTTTCACATAGGTACCGATACCGCCGTTCCAAATCAAATCCACCTTGGATTTGAGCATGGCGCGAATCAGCTCATTAGGCGAAAGGCGCGCCTCCTCAATGCCAAATACCTGCTGCATTTCAGGCGTGATAGCGATCGACTTAGCGCTGCGGCTAAAGATACCGCCACCGGCAGAGATCAGCTCCTGGCTGTAGTCTTCCCAGCTGGAGCGCGGCAGTGCAAACAGCCGTTTGCGCTCAGCAAAGGCGGCGTCGGCATCCGGATTAGGATCGACAAAGATATGCAGATGGTTAAACGCACTTACCAGCTGAATTTTGTCGGAAAGCAGCATGCCGTTGCCGAACACATCACCGGCCATGTCGCCGATCCCGACCACGCTGAACAGCTCACGCTGGGTATCCAAATCAAGGTTTTTGAAGTGTCGCTTAACGGACTCCCAGGCGCCGCGGGCGGTAATCGCCATTTTCTTATGGTCGTAGCCATTTTCGCCGCCCGACGCAAACGCATCGCCCAGCCAATGGCCGTACTCAATAGAAATAGCGTTAGCGATATCAGAGAACGTCGCGGTGCCTTTATCTGCAGCGACGACCAAGTACGCATCGTCCTCATCATGGCGAACAACATTTGTCGGCGGTACAACCTCGCTGCCGACTAAGTTATCCGTGACATCCAGCAGCGCGCGAATAAATATCTGATAGCAGGCAATGCCTTCTTTTTGCACCACTTCACGGCTGGCATTCTCAGGCATGCGTTTGCAAACGAAGCCGCCTTTGGCGCCTACCGGCACGATCACCGCATTCTTCACCTGCTGTGCTTTGACTAGCCCTAATACTTCGGTGCGGTAGTCTTCAAAACGATCAGACCAGCGCAGACCGCCACGCGCCACTTTACCGCCGCGCAGATGCACGCCCTCAACCCGTGGCGAGCAGACAAAAATCTCAAACATCGGCCGCGGCTTAGGCATACCGGTGACTTTGGAGGGCTCAAGCTTATAGGCGATATAGTCTTTAAAGCGGCCGTCTTCGGCGAGCTGATAATAGTTGGTCCGCAGCGTGGCGAGGATCAGCTCCATAAAGCGGCGCAGCAGCTGGTCATCGTTAAGGCTGCCAACGCCTTCCAAGTGCTCGTTCAAACGCGCAATGGAGTCATCGGTTGCATGGCTCTGCTGTTCAGGATCAAAGCGCAGGCTGAATAGCGCCACCAGTTCTTTGGTGATCGCCGGATAATTCGCCAGCGTAGCGGCAATGTAATCCTGAGACATACCAAAGCGGATTTGTTTGAGATAGCGTGCGTAGCCGCGCAGCATCGCGACTTCTCGCCAGTCGAGCCCCGCGCCAATAATCAGGCGGTTGAAGGCATCGTTGTCAGCTTCGCCGGCCCATATGCGCTTGAAGGCTTCGCTAAACACATCGCGCATGTCGCTTAGATTGACGTCCGTACCGCTGTGCTCAAGCTCGAAATCGTGAATCCAGTAGCGCTGGCCGGGGGCGTTAATGTCGTAGGGACGCTCACCGATTACCCGCAGGCCGAGATTTTCCATCATCGGCAGCACGTCTGAGAGCGGAATTTGCGATTCGCGGTGGAACAGTTTCAGGTTCACACCGCCGCCTTGCTCTTCTAGCGGGCGATAAAGCGACAGCGAAAGGTCATCGCCGTTGTCCAGCGTTAGCAGATGCTGGACGTCAAACACCGCCGTACGCGCCGAGAAGTCTTCACGGTAGCTGGCTGAAAACGCTTCGCGGAACTGATCCATCAGGTGATTCGCGTGCTCTTCACCAAAGCCTTCAATCATCGCGCTTTGCAGCTCATCCCGCCAGCTACGCGCTAGCCGCGCCACTTTGCTTTCAAGGCGCTTGAGATCGTAGTCGCTTGGCGCATCGCCGTTAAAGCGCAGAATCAGCTGAATACGCGCCAGCACCGACTCGGAGAGATAAGTATTGAAATCGCCAAAGTGGGCATCCAGCTCGTCGCACAGCACGTTTTGAATTCGCTGACGCAGGTCCGTCGTAAACACATCGCGAGGTACAAAGACCAGGCAGGAGTAGAACTTGCCACTGATATCGGCGCGGATAAATAGCCGCACCTGGCGGCGCTCACGAATATTCAGAATGCCAAGCGAAGTGCTGGCAAGCGACTCGGTGTCAATCTGAAACAGATCATCGCGGGGATAGACTTCCAATACCTGAAGCAGCTGCTTACCGTTATGCCCCTGAGGATTGAAGCCAGCGATATCCATCACCGCTTTCAGCCGACGGCGTAGCAGCGGAATATTGCGTGGCGATTCGTTATAAACCGTCGAGGTAAACAAACCGAAGAAACGCCGCTCGCCAATAACATTGCCGTCATCGTCGTAGCGGTCAACGGTGATGTAATCAGGATACGTAGGGCGATGTACCCGCGAATGATGCGCACTTTTCGCGAAGGAAAGCAGCTGGGGCACCAGCACGTAGCCATTGTCCTCATCCACACCCTCTTCGGTGCGAATACGCTCACAGTAACGCGGCTGGTCTAGGCGGAAAACGCCCAGCACGCTGTCGTTATCGCGCTGCAGTTGGCTTCCTAGCTCGCCGTCTTCCAAGCAATATTCATCGTAGCCCAGGAAGGTAAAGTTATCCTTGAGTAGCCACTCTAAAAAGGCAATCGCCTCTTCGTGGTCGTCGGGATCAATTTGCGGCGGGCAGTTTTTTTCTAGCTCTTGAATCGACTCGGTAATTTGCGAGCACATGGCGTCGTAATCGCCCACGGCAGTACGTACATCGCGCAGCACTTCGTGCAAATTTTGCTCAATTTTTTCCAGCAGCGCCGTATCGGTATGGCGGTCGACCTCAATCACGATTAGCGACTCACGCGCTTCAGGCGCGTTCTCATCGCGTGGCGACGTCAGCGACTGCAGCTGATGGCGCTCATCACGCGCCACTGCCAGCACGGCGTTTTGAATGGCGTGAACCGTCAAACCGCGACGGTTAAGCTCGATACGCACCGAGTCAACTAGAAACGGCATATCCTCATGCAGAACAGCCACAAAGGTGTGTGTCGACTGCCAGCCGTTCTCTTCAAAGTCGGGATTAAACACCCGTACCTTGGGGCTTTGCGGGTCGTGGTGCTGCAAGAACTGCCAGATCGACAGCGTGGCGCCATACAGGTCGTCTAAGCGACGATCCACTAGGTCTTCCACCGGCACGGTGGCATAAAAGTGTCGAGCGAAGGCATCTACAGTTGCCGCGCGGGCAGGCTCTAACCGCGCATTTAGTCGTTCCTGCAGCTGTTTCAAAAGATCTTGCCGGCTCTCTTCAATCGCAACGTAGTGCATCCATCACCTCGACTGCTTAGGCCTTTTCTCGGCCAAAAAACGAAGGACAATAGGCCTTTAGGCCAACATATCGTCTAGCTTACGCTACCTGTGGCCGCCTCACTAATCACCTGACAGGTTAATCATGGCACATGCCACTTATGCATTAGGCTACGGGTAAAATCTAGCCGTCGCGCCGCTGCAGCAATACCCCGCATTCACAGTGATTTGTAAATGGGAATTGATCAAATAGTGCAAAGCGCTCAATCCGATGCGTTTTGGTCAGTATGGTCAAGTTTTCCGCTAACGTGGCAGGGTTGCATGAAATATAGACGATCTGAGCATATTCACTGAGCTGTTCACAGCTCTGCTCATCTAAGCCTGCACGCGGTGGGTCGACCAACACGGTGGAAAAATCGTAGTCTTCCAAGGCCATTTCCGCCACGCGGCGCCCGGCTTTCTCGCCTTTGAGCGCCAGTGAAAATTCCTCCGCTGACATCCGCGCTATATGGGCATTAGTCACGCCGTTGGCATCTAAATTGACGTTGGCACTGGCTACCGACGTGCGGGAAATTTCGGTGGCCAGCACACGCCGAAAGTTATCCGCTAAGGCAATCGTGAAATTGCCGTTACCGCAGTACAGCTCAACTAGATCTCTCTGCGTGCCTTCCTGCTGTTCGCCCGTCACTTCTCGCGCCCAGCTGAGCATTTCCTGGCAAATATGCGCGTTAGGCTGAGTGAAGCTATTTTCGACCTGCTGATAGTGCAACGTACGGCCGTCTACCTCTAGACGCTCCCAGACATGGTCGCGCGTTAAGACAATGCGCTGCTTACGTGAGCGGCCAATAATCATGATGCCCAGCGCTGCTTCTAAAGCGCGCGCTTCTTGCTCCCACGCATCCCCTAGGGGCCGATGGTAAACCAGCGTTACCAGCGCCTCGCCTGACAAGGTGGTTAAAAATTCGACCTGAAATAAGCGACGGCGCAGCTCATCTGATTGAAGGCAGGCTGCACGCAGCTGAGGCATGAGCTGGTTAATGCGCGCACTGGCAACGGTGTATTGGTCTAGCCTAACGACACGCTTATTTTTGGGATTTTCAGCATCCACCTCAAACATGGCGTAATAAAGATCGTCATCTTCATGCCAAATACGAAACTCACAGCGCTGGCGGTAATAGCCAGGCGGCGACTCAAAGACTTCTAACGCAGGCGGCTGGAAAGCGGCAAACGTCGTTTCCAGATAGTCGCGTTTAGCGGCTAGCTGCTCAGCGTAACGTTCAGGTTCTACTACGGGGATAGCCAAGGCTGCTCCTCATGGATTTAATCAGTTCAATAACGGTGATGGGATTTAGCATCGTTCGGCATCAGTCTTAATTAGCCATGCTTTTTAGCAGCTGGGGCGCTTTAAACCCATAGCGCGCGAAACCCTCGGTCAGGTTAACAGCGGGCGCGGTGGTAAAGCAGCGGCCATCGTGATAATCGCTTGTGAGCTGATCAACGACTTGCGCAACCCGCCTGGCGATAGCGTCGCCTGAGTCAATCCAGTGCAGCGGCACGGGGGAAAGCTGAGCCAGCCACGGCTTAAGTAACGGAAAATGGGTGCATCCCAGCACCACGGTGTCTAGCGCCGGTTGCGTTGAAGGCGTAGGCAACGCGGCCTGCCACAGCGGAGCCAGCGCCGCCTGCATACGCGCAACGCTGGGCGCCCCACCGGCTAAGTACGCCTCTGCTTCGACCACCAGCGCATCGGCAGCAACCCGCGTAATGACACAGTCGCTGGCAAAGCTATCAATCAAGCGCTGGGTATAGGGACGCCCCACCGTTGCTTTCGTGGCTAACAGCCCAATGTGGCGCGTCTGACTTACCGCGGCGGCGGGCTTAATAGCGGGCACCGTTCCCACCACGGGGATCGTCAACCGCTCGCGCAAACTCTCCAACGCTAAGGTGCTGGCAGTATTGCAGGCGACCACCAGTACGCTGGGCTGGCAGGCCTCAACGGCGGCTTGACACACGGCCACAATACGCCCAGCCAGGGCAATGTCATCGCGCAAGCCATAGGGCAGCCACGCATTATCACAGGCATAGCACATGGCGGCATCAGGATAGTGCTGGCGTAGCGACTGCGCCACCGATAGGCCGCCGACGCCGGAATCAAAAATTAATACAGGGGCTGGCATGATTCTCTCTGCATAACGTTTTGCTCATGACGCTCTTTGCATAGCGCTGCTGACGCTGTTTTTTTCAGCGGCGAGAAAAAATATCGCTGAGCCTTGCGCAGCATAAAAAACGGGGCCGCTAGTTTAGCATGCCCCGCGGGTGAGATTATTGGCTGACGTTAACAAGAAGTAAGTAATCGCTGAGGCTATACCGCGGGCACGTCGGCACCGCGCAATTCTGCGTAGAGTTCTGGATAGGCTTCCTGCAAACGCTCCAACTCCTGCTCGGCGCCTGCGGGCAGTGCTTGTCGCAGCTCCTCCATATCGTCGGGGCTAAAGTGCTCGTCAATTAACGGGAATAGCCCTTCGCGCTCATGGCGCAGATAGGCACGATGCGCTTCCAAATAGTCCTTCAGGTCCTCGGCAAAGCGATCCATGGGCAGCACGCTGTCCATCAGAATCATGTCGATATCGTTGGATAGACGCTGCAAGCGTGGCTTTAGCTCGCGGTAATCAACCGCCATTTGTTCGGTGAGCGCAAGATGCTCAGGGGCCTGCACCTGAAGCCGCTCAACGCAGACACGCTCAAGCGGGGCGGCAAAGCCATCCATGTAAGATAAAATGTAATCGACGACTTCGCGCATTAACTTGAAGTTGGGGCGCTCGCCCAGTGCCAGCGTTTTTTGCTTGAGCTGCAGCACGTGGAGCAATCTCGCCATGTTGGCATGATCTAGACGCAGTTGGTTTAACATCGAACCGTCTCCTTTATTGGGTCATGCCTGCCATCGCACCTTACGGGGTGACGACATGCGATCATGAGCGCTCAGCCACCCAGCGCGTCATTATTAAACGTAAAGCTAATAAAACACATAGCCCATAGTGCGTACACACAACAACTTGCGAGGGCTATCACCTATTATTATCAATAACGACTAGCAACCACAATGCCCTTCAGGCGCTATCCTAGCAAGTGTATATTGCGAGTAGAATATGCCAAAGGTAGCCTGCTAAACCGTGGTTTACCATCGACACTCGCTGGTACTTTGCTGCTCAGCGCCTCGATTCTCTGCCTACATAAACAACGGAAGGTGACATGGATCTGTTTAATAGCGCCCACGCCGCGCCTGCCGAGGATGCTCCGCTGGCCTTTCGTATGCGTCCACGTCATTTGGATGATTACGTTGGCCAGCCAGCGCTGGTAGGGCCAGGCAAACCCTTACGCCGCATGGCGGAGTCAGGCATAGTGCGCTCGATGATTCTCTGGGGCCCGCCGGGCGTTGGCAAAACGACGCTGGCTGAACTATTGGCAAGGGCTTCCCAAGCGCACCTTGAGCATCTCAGCGCGGTAATGGCGGGGGTCAAAGAGATTCGTGCGGTCGTTGACCGGGCACAGCAAATGTCCTCAACGGTGATTCTGTTTTTAGATGAGATTCATCGTCTCAACAAAAGCCAGCAGGATGCCTTGCTGCCTCACGTCGAGTCGGGCCTATTGACCCTGATTGGCGCAACCACTGAGAATCCATCGTTTGAAGTCAACTCAGCGCTGCTCTCGCGAGCGCGGGTTTATGTGCTCAAATCACTCGCTCAGGAAGAATTGATCACAGTGATGCGTCAAGCGCTTAAAGACGCCGAGCGCGGGCTTGGCAAACGCGCTATTCAGGTCAATGACGATGTTCTCATCGCCCTCGCCCACGCAAGCGCCGGCGATGCGCGCAGAGCATTGGGATTACTAGAAACGGCCTGCGACTTCACCCGTTTAGAAGCGGGTTCAGAGGTGCTGTACAAAGACGTGCTCGCCGATGTCATTGGCCATCAGGCAAGCGCGTTTGATAAGCAGGGCGACGGCTATTACGATCTGCTGTCAGCAATTCATAAATCGATCCGCTCTTCACGGCCCGATGCCGCGCTGCTTTATATGGCGCGCTTCATGCAGGGCGGCGGCGACCCGCTAGACGTAGTACGCAGGCTGACCGCCATTGCGTCTGAGGATGTCGGCAATGCCGACCCACGCGCCCTGCCGCTCGTGATTGCCGCCTGGGATGCTTACCTGCGCCTGGGCGATTATGAAGGTCAGCGAGCGATTGCCCATGCGGCGATTCACCTGGCGGTCGCGCCTAAAAGCAACCGCATCGACCGCGCCTGGAATGAGGCCAAGCAGTATGTGCGCCAACAGCCGCAGGTTGAAGTCCCCACGTATTTGCGCAACGCCCCGACCAAGCTGATGGAGCAATTAGGTCATGGTGAAGGGTATCGCTACGCGCACAATGAGCCAGACGGATATCCGGCGGGCAGCGCACACGACTGCTGGCCCGAAGAGCTGCCTAAAGCAACCTTCTTTAAGCCTAGTCTGCTGGGTCAGGAGAAGCGTTTTGGCGAGATAATGGCATGGCGCGAAAGCCTTGATCAAGAAGCAGATAAGGCGCCCTAGGGCGCCTTATCTGTGGGTTCTATTCTAAGGCTTGCTTACAGCTCTTCACGAATGACGTCGGTGCCTTCAGGAATATCAAAGTCGAACTTGCTCCGGTCGACATTGCCATTGCTAGTGATATCGCTAAAGGTAATCGAGGTGCGCTGCCCGGTGCTATCCATCATCCACAGCTCGGTTAACGTATCGGCATCGAACACCATGCTTAATTCTTCAAACAGCGTATCGGCAGAAATAGGCACGAGGGTAAATACATCGTCGCCGTCGTTCTGCTCATAAAATACTTCATAGCTTTCGGTTAGGTCACTGGCGCTGCCCGATAACAACAAGGCAGGCGTGTGCGTGACGCGATCATCCATTGCCTGAATCGTGACCTGCTCAAGATCAGGATCATACAAGTACACATCGTCGCCGTCTGAAACAACGATCTGAGAGTATGGTGCATCCACTTCCCAGCGCAGCAGACCCGGGCGTGAAAGCCACATTTCACCGCGCGCACTCTGCAGGCGATCACCGCTACCATCTAAAATTTGCTGCTCAAACGACGCTTGATAGCTCTCTAGCGGGTCTAGGCGCTCGGTTAACCGCTCAGCGGCATCGTCCGCCAATACTGGCGCTGCGAACGTTAAACCCAAGGCGCTAGCCGCAAATGCCAGCGATGAATGTCGTCGTGTTTGGGTATCGCGCATATGATCTCCCTAGGCAACGGTTGCCGGATATTCGTTGCCAAATAAAAATTCGTCAGGCTGACTTAATGGGCCCGTGTGTGATTAAGACGTGAAAAGCGCCGCTGGGTTTCATCAGCGACGCAACTTTCACGCTTATTGCATAATTACTAATAACACCAAGCGATTAGTGACCAACCGGCGGTGGCGCGAGAACCTCGCGAGCGCCGTTAGATCCCATCGCCGTTACGACACCTGCGCTTTCCATCGCATCAACCAAGCGTGCGGCCCGGTTGTAGCCAATTTTAAAGCGGCGCTGAACGGCAGAAATAGACGCTTTGCGCGTTTCGGTAACGAACTGAACGGCCTCATCATAAAGCGCATCCTGCTCCGCATCGTCACCGTCTACGCCATCGGCCTCAAGGCCGGTTAAAGCATCTGCCGTCACGCCGCCAGAGAGAATCTCTTCTATATACTGAGGCGCGCCACGACGCTTCCAGTCATCCACGACACGGTGCACTTCATCGTCATCAACAAAGGCGCCATGAATGCGATTAGGCGGTCCAGACCCGGCGGGCAAGTAAAGCATATCGCCGTGACCCAGCAGGCTTTCAGCGCCGCCCTGATCAAGAATGGTCCGCGAATCGATTCTTGATGAAACCTGAAAGGCCATCCGAGAAGGAATGTTGGCTTTAATCAGGCCGGTGACCACATCAACCGAGGGGCGCTGGGTGGCCAAAATCAAATGGATACCGGCGGCACGCGCTTTTTGCGCAAGGCGAGCAATCAGCTCTTCAACCTTTTTACCGACGATCATAAACATATCGGCAAATTCGTCGATTACCACCACGATGTAGGGCAGCTTCTCTAACACGGGGTGCGGCTGATGAATCTCCCACGGCTGCGGCTCCCACAGCGGGTCTGCAACCTGGGCCCCGGCACGTTCAGCTTCATCTAAACGACCGTTAAAGCCGGCGATATTACGCACGCCCATGGCCGCCATAAGCTTATAGCGGCGCTCCATTTCAGCCACACACCAGCGCAGGCTGTTGGCAGCTTCTTTCATGTCCGTGACGACCGGCGCCAGCAAATGAGGAATGCCGTCATATACCGACAGTTCGAGCATTTTGGGGTCGACCATGATCAGCTTTAGCTCGCTGGGCTTTGCTTTCAACAGCATCGAGATCAGCATGGCATTGACACCCACTGACTTACCCGAGCCGGTGGTACCGGCAACCAGCAGGTGCGGCATCTTGCCAAGGTTGGCGACCACCGGGCTGCCGCCAATATCTTGGCCTAACGCCATCGTCAGCGGCGAGGTCTCTTGCTGGTAACGGTCTGAGTCAATGACTTCTCGCAGCCGAATCATGGCGCGATTAGGATTGGGTATTTCAATACCCACCGTCGGACGCCCCGGTATAACCTCGACCACGCGTACGCTCTTGACCATCAGCGAGCGCGCTAAATCTTTGGCAAGATTACTGATCTTCGACACTTTCACGCCGGCCGCAGGCTTGATTTCAAAGCGTGTGATGACCGGCCCCGGCCATGTATCAACGACTTCAGCCTTAACACCATACTCGCGTAGCCGCACTTCAAGCAGCTCTGCCATATCGGCTAACTGCTCTTCGGTATAGTTGGGCTGATGCGGCTCCGCCGGCGTTAGCAACTGAAAACTAGGCACATCGCCCTCGGGCTCGTCCATGGTTTCAAACGCCGGGCGCTGACTTTGCAAGTGCTCCACGGTCCACAGCGTGGGGCCTTCATCCGCCTCTGGCGCGCTTTCCTCAGGGGCAAAGGTGGGCTCCCGACGCGTAGTGGGGGGCTGAGGTTGCATAGGTTGTACAGGCGGTACTGCTGGCGTAGATGATGCAGGCTGCGGTGTGGGCTGAATAGGGGCGGCGGGCTGCATTGGCGCCTCATCCAGCTCGTCATCCATATCTTCATCGTCCCAAACCGGCTCCGGCACGACCTCAGCAACACGCTCAAAAGCAGGCGTCCGCTCGGGCACGATGGCGGCAGTACGCTCTCGCTGCTCAGGCTCGCTGGCCGGCGGCTCAAATGAAGCGCGGCTCGGCTCAACGTGCGGGGCCTCGATGGGCTGCTTTTCGACGGCCGCGTCATCATTAACAAAGTAGCTGGTCGTCTCAGACGCCGGTGACGCTTCTTGCCGCGACGCCCGCAGCGGGAAGGCCGCTGCTGTGTCAGCAGGCTTGTCTACTGCTGGTTGAGCGATCTCTGGCTTATCTAAACCAGGCCTCCCTATCTCTGCTTTATCTGACTCAGGTTTATCGGCTGAAAACTCATCACTATCAGCTGCCTGAAACGCAGGCTCTGCAACGCGTGGCGTCACAGACGCAAAGGCATTTTCGCGCGGCGCAACAGGCGGCGTGGCTTCAGCCATTGGCGCTGCGGGCGCTACCGGCTCCGCAACAGCAGGCTTGGGTGTGGGTTCACTTGACTGAGCAGGCACATGCTTATTGCTCGAAAAAGAAGCCGCTTCCCAAGGAATCGAGGTGTCCGTGGTATTCCCCATGGTGGGGCTGGCGTCTGGGCTCTCTTCAGCCGTTGGCTCATACGCTGAGAAGGCAGTCGAGAAACCCGGCTCGCGACGCTCACGGCCAGCAGGTGCTTTTACCGCAGGCTTAGCAGCGGGTGTCTCCACCTCAGCAGGCGGTGCCTCTGTGCGCGCTTGAGGCTTGGGTGCAGGGGCCGGCTTAGCCGCCGCGCGCTGTGCCGCACGCATACGCCGCGACTGCCGACGGGCCGAGAACCATCCGCCCAAGCGGCAGATTCGCTTACCAAGCTCATCGGCAACCTGGAGCCATGACATACCGCTAAACAGCGGGAAGCCGCTTAAAATCAGCGCGGCGGCAATTAACCCAACCCCACCACTGCCCACCAGCGGTTTTAGTGAAGCCACTAAGCCTTCACCTAAAATACCGCCGGAGGCGTAGGGCAACATGCTATTAGGATGATAAAAATGCAGCGCACCCAGCATGGTGGTGCCAAACATCAGCAGCACTAAACCGCCCGCATGCACCGCAATAGCCACCGGGTCGAGCTCAAAACGTACCTGACGTGAGCGAATCAACCACCAGGCGGCAAAGCCAAACATACCCGGCCACCAAAGCGCGCTAGCGCCCAGCAGCGAGTAGAGAACATCGGCTAACCATGCGCCGACCTGTCCCATCCAGTTACGAATATCCGTTTCTGGCCCCTGATACGACCAACCAGGGTCAGACGGCTGATAACTAAACAGTGCTAATAATAAGAAAACACATAGCGCAAGCAGTACTACCACCACGCATTCGCGCACTGAGCCTTGTAGGCGCAGACCAACACGTCGAGCTTTATCTTTCGCGGCATTAACACGCGCAGAAGAAGCTGACGATGGCGTTTGACGCGCGTTACGCTGCGTTCGCTTGCTTGCTGCTTTATTCACTTTCAAGCGACTCTCCCTTTACACCTCAATGGCGTCTTTAATCCACTTGCGAGTTTGCATCATACCGAGCATCCTTCTTCCGTCACAGCGCTGCTCACTAAGCAACCAGCACAAACTAAGCGCCCAGTACAAATACGCCGTACAAGCACGTTGTAACAGGAGCAAGTAATGCTACCTTGGCTTTCCTCGCCACTTCCTACCTTTCCATCTACTGATACAGCGCTGGACTCACCCAACGGCCTGCTGGCTGCCGGGGGCGAACTCTCCCCTGCTTGGCTAATAGAAGCCTATCGTCGCGGCATTTTTCCGTGGTTCAGCGACGACGATCCTATTCTATGGTGGAGCCCAGACCCGCGCATGATACTCCTACCGGAGCAATTTAAGCAGCGCCGTAGTCTTACTAAACGATTACGCCATGGTGGCTTCCATATCACCGTGGATCAACACTTTGAGCAAGTTATTCAAGCCTGCGCGGCTCCACGCGGTGAAGAGGCCGGCACTTGGATCACGGATGAAATGCGCGATGCCTATAACTTGCTTCATTTTCAAGGCATTGCGCACAGCATTGAAGTCCATCAAGACGAAAAACTCGTCGGCGGCCTATACGGCATAGCCATGGGCCCAGTGTTTTTTGGCGAGTCGATGTTTTCTCGTGCCCCCGACGCCTCAAAAGTGGCCCTGGCACACTTAGTCAAAGCCATGCGTGACCACGGCGGGCGTCTCATTGATTGCCAAATGCACACGCCCCACTTGGCAAGCCTGGGCGCGATTACAGTCGCTCGTGCGTCATTCATCAACTATCTTAAAAACTGGCTGCCCGATGACGCTTTTGCGCAAGCTTCATCCCCCGCTGAAGCACCGGCAGTTCCGGCGTCACCTTGGCTTCATGCGATTGCCGCCAAGGGTAACGCATATTGACAAACTCACACTGTAGCAACGATTTATTGTCGACAAGGAGGCAAGCCGTGAGTAGTAACACTCCGCCCCGCCCGGTGCGGGATTTGCGCTTCTTCCTTACCGTGCCTCATGCCTGTAGCTATCTGCCCGGCAAAGAAGCGACTACGCTATTTCTCGATCCGCAGGAGTCACCGGTACCGGGCGTATATGACTCTTTGGCGTTACTTGGCTTTAGGCGCAGTGGGCGCCATCTTTATCGCCCCCACTGCGAGGAATGTAACGCATGCCGCTCGGTGCGCATTCCCGTTGAGCAGTTTGCCGCCAACCGTACTCAGCGCAAAATCGGGCATCGTAATGCCGACATTAGCGTTCGCGTGGCACCCGCCCGCTATTCGGCTCAACATTACGCGCTTTACGCTGACTACATCCGCCAGCGCCACGCTGACGGCGACATGTATCCGCCCAGTCGCGAGCAGTACCGCACGTTTTTAACCCTTGATGAGCCCTACGCCTATCTTATGGAGATGCATCTCGGCGACGAGCTGGTCGGCGTAGCGGCATTTGATCAGTTGGAGCACGGCCTCTCAGCGATTTACACTTTCTTTGCCGTTAGCGATACGCTAGACAAGCGCTCGCTAGGAACTTTCGCTATTCTCCAGCTAATCGAACTCAGCCGAGAAAAAGCGCTGCCGCACCTGTATTTAGGGTATTGGATCGAAGAGTGCCGTAAGATGCGCTACAAGCAGGCTTTTGCACCGCTGGAAATGCTCGACGGGCGTCACTGGCGACAGTTAATTCGCTAAACACGTCAGCTTTTTTGCCTTGGCGGCGGGCTTACGGCACAATATAGCGCTGATTCTTGAGTGCTTACCTAGATGCACCCAAGTGATGATGTATTGTTACCTGATTAATTCGTACATGAAGTACCTGTACATTACTAACTCATAAGTGGGGAAATGCCTATATGGCACGCGAAGATCATATTGAAATGGAAGGCGTTATCGTCGATACCCTTCCGAACACCATGTTTCGTGTTGAGCTGGAAAACGGTCACGTTGTTACTGCTCACATCTCCGGAAAAATGCGCAAAAACTACATCCGCATTCTGACCGGCGATAAAGTAAAAGTAGAGCTAACGCCTTACGATCTTTCCAAAGGCCGTATCGTTTACCGTTCGCGCTAAGTCGCTGTCGCTCGCGTTTGATAGCTGACCGCGTTCGGCGGTAACGATTCCTGCGCCGTTCACTGTAAACGACAACGCCCCGTCAGTGACAGGGCGCTGTGCTTTTACGCATGATACATTTGTGCATACTAAATTGATGATTGGCTAGGCGGGCTTAGCGCCCTTTTCAGGGCGCATCAGCCATTTCAACCTCAGTGGAAATATGCAGCTCGCCATCTTCCAGGCTGACGTGAACAATCCCGCCGCTCTCTGCCAACTCGCCAAACAGAATCATCTCGGCTAATGGTTTCTTCAGCTTCTCTTGAATGAGACGCGCCATTGGGCGTGCGCCCATATCAGGATCGTAGCCTTTATCCGCCAACCAATTCCTGGCCGTATCGTCCACATCCATCTGCACGCGCTTCTCATCCAGCTGGGCCTGTAGCTCAATCAAGAACTTATCCACCACGTTACGCACCACTGAAACAGGCAGCGCATGGAACTGGATAATGCCGTCTAAACGGTTGCGGAACTCGGGAGAGAAAGTGCGCCGAATAACTTCCATAGCATCGGTCGAGTGATCCTGATGCTGGAAACCAATCGAACGACGTGAGGCCTGCTCTGCACCCGCGTTAGACGTCATGATAAGGATGACGTGACGAAAGTCAGCCTGACGCCCGTTGTTATCCGTTAAACGGCCATGATCCATAACCTGCAGCAGCAGATTGAAGACTTCCGGATGCGCTTTCTCAATCTCATCTAACAGCAGTACGCAGTGCGGCTGCTTGGTCACGGCTTCGGTTAACAAACCGCCTTGGTCATAACCGACATAGCCCGGAGGCGCACCAATTAACCGCGATACGGTGTGGCGTTCCATGTACTCCGACATATCAAAGCGCACCAGCTCAATGCCCATAATATGGGCAAGCTGCTTGGCCACTTCGGTCTTACCAACGCCTGTCGGCCCTGCAAACAGGAAGCTGCCTACGGGCTTATCAGGTGACTTCAAACCGGCTCGTGAGAGCTTAATGGCCGCAGAAAGGCTATCAATCGCCTCATCCTGACCGAAAACCAGCATTTTCAAATCACGATCCAGCTTTTCAAGCTGCTTGCGATCTGAACTGGACACGCTCTTCGGCGGAATGCGCGCAATTGATGCAACCACGGCTTCCACTTGCTCAACGTCAATCGTTTTAGCACGTATTTCTGGCGGCAGCAGGCGTTGATGAGCACCCGCCTCATCAATGACATCAATCGCTTTATCGGGCAGGTAACGGTCATTGATATAGCGATCTGCTAAGCGCGCCGCACTTTCCAGCGCCGCGTCGGTGTACTTCAACTCATGATGCTCTTCAAAGCGCGACCGCAGACCTTTAAGGATTTTAATAGTGTCATCGACCGATGGCGCCATTACATCCACTTTTTGGAAGCGCCGCGCCAAAGCACGGTCTTTCTCAAAGATACCGCGGAACTCTTGGAACGTCGTTGAACCAATGCAGCGCAGCTCGCCAGAAGAAAGCAGCGGCTTGAGCAGGTTCGAGGCATCCATCACGCCACCAGAGGCAGCACCAGCACCGATGACTGTATGAATCTCATCAATGAACAGCACGGCGTTGGGCTGCTTGCGAAGCTCGCTCAGCAGGCTTTTGAGACGTTTCTCAAAGTCGCCGCGGTATTTGGTGCCCGCGAGCAAAGCGCCCATGTCCAATGAGTAGACAACGGCGTCAGCAATAACATCGGGCACGTCTTCTTCGACGATGCGTTTAGCCAACCCTTCTGCGATCGCCGTTTTACCCACGCCCGCCTCGCCTACCAGCAGCGGGTTGTTCTTACGCCGGCGCGCCAAGATCTGCACGACGCGTTCAAGCTCATGGTCACGGCCAATCAGCGGGTCAATTTTACCCAGCCGCGCCTGCTCGTTTAAATTGGTGGCATAGCCATGAAGCGGATGCGCTGCACCTTCACTGCCGCCCTCTTCCACATCATCGTTTTCTGAAGAAGAAGAAGGCGAAGGGCCGTGGCCAGCCACTTTTGAAATTCCGTGCGCGATGTAATTCACCGCATCGACACGGGCAACGCTCTGCTGCTTAAGGAAGTATACGGCCTGGCTCTCTTGCTCAGAGAAGATCGCTACTAACACGTTAGCGCCAGTAACTTCGCTCTTACCCGATGACTGAACATGGAAAACGGAGCGCTGTAAAACGCGTTGAAAACCGAGCGTAGGCTGGGTTTCGCGATCCCCCTGCCCTTCAGGAATAAGCGGCGTGGTCGAGTTAATAAAATCCTGCAGATCGGAGCGCAGCTTGTCGAGATTAGCTCCGCAAGCCTTCAGTACGTCAACTGCGGAGGCATTATCCAGCAACGCGAGCAGCAGGTGCTCAACGGTCATAAACTCATGGCGCTTAGAGCGCGCCACGGTAAAGGCCGTGTTCAGGGTCATTTCAAGTTCTTTGCTCAGCATGGCAGTCCCCTTTTCGCTACTTCCTAGGGCGTGTCGCCACCTAGGGCTTGCGTCGGATCAGTGTAATCGACCAGTACTCTCAACATCGGGTACAAATGGCACGGTTGCAAGCCTCACCGCCAATTTTTTCTCACGCTTTTTAACTGGCGGCCTCAATATCACTTATCAACGGGTGCTCACACTCTTTGGCGTACTCGTTTACCTGATAGCTTTTAGTTTCAGCTATATCACGAGTAAACACGCCACAGGTGCCCTTTCCCTGGGTATGTACCGCGAGCATGACTTGAACGGCCTTCTCGCTATCCATGTTGAAAAAATCTTGCAGTACTTCAATGACGAACTCCATCGGCGTGTAGTCGTCGTTATGAAGCACCACTTTATAAAGCGGCGGCTGCGCCAGCGCGGGTTCCGCTGACTGAACCGCTATATCACCGTCTTCATCAGGCATATTTGGCCGCGACGCTCCGGCTTTCACGGAGAAAGAGGCCAAGCATGGGCTTTCTAGATTGGACATAAGCAGCACAATGAGTTGTCTCGACGCTGACCGATGAAAGAGCCTGAGGAATATTAATAATACTTCTCAGACGCTGCCGATCAGCAAGGGTTCATGAAAAATTAAAATATCACAGGGTGTAACAGCACAGGGTGTAACAGAGGGTGCAATGCAAAAACCCCCGCCCGCCAAGCGGACGGGGGTTCACAGGCTAAATCAAAGCGTACGATTAGCCCTTAGCGACCATTGCTAACGCTGCATTTAGCGTTTTGCTGGGGCGCATCACTTGCTCAGTCAATGCGTGGTCAGGGTGGTAGTAGCCACGGATATCGGTAGGCTGGCCCTGAACACCGTTCAACTCTTCCAAAATAGCAGCTTCTTTGGACGTCAGTGCTTCTGCCAAACGGCCGAACAGCTCTTTTAGCTCAGCATCGTCATTCTGCTCAGCCAACGCCTGTGCCCAGTAAAGCGCCAGGTAGAAGTGGCTGCCACGGTTGTCGAGCTCACCCACCTTGCGTGAAGGCGATTTATTGCTGTCCAGGAATTTCCCGTTAGCCTGATCAAGCGCTTTCGCCAACACGGTCGCACGAGCGTTATCGAAGGTGCTGCCCAGATGTTCCAAAGACGCGGCCAAGGCCAAAAACTCGCCCAGCGAATCCCAGCGCAAATGGTTCTCTTCAAGCAGCTGCTGTACATGCTTGGGTGCAGAACCGCCCGCGCCTGTCTCAAACAAGCCGCCGCCGTTCATTAGCGGTACGATCGAGAGCATCTTCGCGCTGGTACCCAGCTCCATAATCGGGAACAGGTCGGTCAGATAGTCGCGCAGCACGTTACCGGTGACGGAGATCGTGTCTTCGCCCTTACGGATGCGCGCCAGCGAGAAGCTCATAGCCTCTTCGGGAGTCATGATACGAATATCCAGGCCTTCGGTATCATGATCTTTCAAGTAGCTTTCTACTTTCTTGATTAGCTGAGCATCGTGGGCACGCTGGGCGTCCAGCCAGAAGATAGCGGGCGTGCCGCTTTCACGGGCACGGTTAACGGCCAGCTTGACCCAGTCACGCACAGGCGCGTCTTTGGTCTGGCACATACGCCAAATATCGCCCTGCTCAACGCTGTGCTCAAGCACTACGCTGCCGCTGGAATCGGTGACACGCACCGTGCCGTCTACGGCGATTTGGAACGTTTTATCGTGAGAACCGTACTCTTCGGCTTTTTGCGCCATCAGGCCTACGTTAGGCACGCTGCCCATCGTGGTCGGATCAAACGCGCCGTGCTGCTTGCAGTCTTCGATTACGCTCTGATAGATACCGGCATAGCAGCGATCAGGAATCACCGCTTTCACGTCGTGAAGCTGGTCATCGGCGCCCCACATCTTGCCGGAGTCGCGGATCATCGCAGGCATCGACGCATCGATAATCACATCGCTAGGCACGTGCAGGTTGGTGATACCTTTGTGCGAGTTCACCATGGCCAAGCGCGGACGCTCGGCATAAAGCGCCTGGATCTCATCCTGAATTTGCGTCTGATGCTCTTCAGGCAGCGTTTTAATCGCTGAATACAGGTCACCGATACCGTTATTGGGATCAAAACCGGCCTGCTTGAGAACGTCCGCGTGCTTGCTCAGCACGTCCTGATAGAACTCAGTTACCACCATGCCGAACATGATGGGATCAGAGACCTTCATCATGGTCGCTTTAAGGTGTAGCGAGAACAGCACATCTTTCGCTTTTGCGTCCGCGACTTCTTCAGCCACAAAGCGACGCAGCGCGTTACGGCTCATGACCGCACCGTCAACAACTTCACCGGCAAGCACCGATGTTTTCTGCTTGAGCACAGTCGTGGTGCCATCTTTTGCCACTAGCTCGATCTTAAGATCGCTGGCTTGCTCAATCAGCGCTGACTTTTCGCTGCCATAAAAGTCGCCATCACGCATGTGTGAAACGTGAGACTTGGAGTCGCTGCTCCACTCACCCATGCGGTGCGGATATTTACGGGCATAGTTTTTAACTGACAGCGGCGCACGACGGTCAGAGTTACCTTCACGCAGCACGGGATTAACGGCGCTACCTTTGGTTTTGTCGTAACGCGTTTGAATGTCTTTGTCTTTATCACTCTGCGGCGCTTCCGGGTAATCAGGAAGCTTATAGCCCTGCTGCTGCAGCTCTTTGATCACGGCCTTCAACTGCGGCAAAGACGCGCTGATGTTAGGCAGTTTAATAATGTTAGCTTCAGGGGTCTTGGTCAGTTCGCCAAGTTCCGCCAGATGATCGTCGATCTGCTGCTCGTCACTCAGGTAATCAGGAAACTGAGAGATAATCCGCGCGGCCAGGGAGATATCGCGCGTCTCTACTTTGATGCCCGCCGAATCGGTAAAAGCGTCGATAATCGGCAGCAAGGAGTGAGTCGCAAGCGCTGGCGCTTCGTCGGTGAGCGTGTAGATGATCTTCGGCGTTTTGGTCATTTTTGCGTTAACCTCTCTTATCTCTTATCGCTACGATGGGAAAAACACTACAGATGGCAAGAAGCCATGGATGGCAACAAATCATGAGCAGAGTGCGAGTTCAGCGAACAAGCTCGCCCCCAGCAGTTAGCCCGGAGTATACCAGCGCTGCACTTTTTGCGCATGAGTGATGTATCAAAACGTCAGGGGCCGCGAATCAAGAAATGGATCAAAAGATGTCATGAGCAACCTCTATTTATTACACAAGCCTTTTCAAGTATTGAGCCAGTTTAGCGACCGCGAAGGGCGTCAAACATTGGCTCAATATATTGACGTAAAAGATATTTATCCCGCGGGGCGGCTTGATTACGACTCCGAAGGACTGCTGCTGCTCAGCAGTGATGGCGAACTAATCCACCGCATCTCGCACCCGCGCCACAAACAGCCCAAAACCTATTGGGCTCAGGTTGAGGGGCAGATAGACGACGCTGCGCTCAAAGCGCTGCGAGAGGGAATCACACTGAAAGATGGCCCAACGCAGCCTGCCAAGGCAAGCCGTATTGAGCCGCCCACGACCGCGCCGCGCCAACCGTCCATCGACCCCAAACGCCATCCTTCGACCAGTTGGCTGGAACTCACCATTAGCGAAGGCCGTAACCGCCAAGTGCGGCGCATGACCGCTCACGTTGGCTTTCCGACGCTGCGCTTAATTCGCGCGGCGATTGGCCCCTGGCGGCTAGACGACCTTGCTCCCGGCGAGTGGCGTAAAGAAACGCTACACGCGCCCCGCCCAGCCAATTCGCCTCAGCGAAAACGCGCACAGCCTGCCGCAAAGCGTCGAAAACCAACGTGAGTGCGATTCACAGTACGGCGGCCTGCGTGATTCAGCGTGGCGAGCATTTCTTGATGGTCGAAGAACAGCGCGGCGGCCCCGCCAGCGTTTTTAACCAGCCTGCTGGGCATATCGAAGCCGGCGAAGGCCCCATCGCGGCTATTTTGCGAGAAGTGCAGGAAGAGACGGCCTGGCAGGTATCGCTAACCGGCTATCTGGGGCTCTACGTTTTCCATGCCGATGGCGGGCAAACGTTTCACAGCCACGGCTTTACGGCTGAACCGCTTGATCAGCTCGACCTCGCCCTCGATCCTGACATTATCGCCGCTCACTGGCTGACGCTTGAGCAAATACGTGCGCTAGACCAGCAGCAACGACTGCGTAGCCCGCTGGTGCTGCAGCGTATTGAGGACGCTTTAAACGGATGCTGTTATCCGCTGGCAGTGATTCGTGAGTGAACCACTCAAAGCCCCTCTCCATCGTGTATAATCTTCGCCCAATTGCAGCTCATTATTTACATACTCCTATTTTTGTTGCACACCACTGTTCCTGAAGGATACCTATGTCATTTCAAACCGGGTCATCCACTGATTCCACGGCGCCGGCGCTGTCCACGCCTGGGCCAGCCACTCGCGGCAAAGTCATTGTCGGCATGTCCGGCGGCGTCGATTCTTCTGTTTCGGCCGTTCTCCTCATGCAGCAAGGCTATGAGGTGGAAGGCCTGTTTATGAAAAACTGGGATGAGGACGACGGCACCGATTACTGTACGGCCAAAGAGGATCTTGCTGACGCGCAGGCGGTGTGCGAAAAGCTGGGCATTAAGCTGCATACCGCAAACTTTGCAGCAGAGTACTGGGATAACGTCTTTGAGCACTTTTTAGCCGAGTACAAAGCGGGCCGCACGCCTAACCCTGACATTCTGTGCAATCGGGAAATCAAGTTTAAGGTGTTTCTTGAGTACGCCGAAATGCTGGGTGCCGACAAAATCGCCACCGGCCACTATGTTCGCGAAGCGCAGCACAACGGTCGCCCTCGCCTGCTAAAAGGCCTGGATGGCAACAAAGATCAAAGCTACTTTCTGCATGCGGTGCCAGAAGCCGCCATTGCACGCACGCTGTTTCCCGTTGGCGAGCTTGAAAAGCCCGCTGTGCGCGCCATCGCTGAACAGCACGGCTTGATTACCGCCAAGAAAAAAGACTCCACCGGCATCTGCTTTATCGGCGAGCGCCGCTTTCGCGATTTCCTGCAGCAGTATCTTCCCGCGCAGCCCGGTCGTATTGAAACGCCGGAAGGCGATGTGATTGGCGAGCACATGGGGCTGATGTACTACACCCTTGGCCAGCGCCAGGGGCTAGGTATTGGCGGGCTTGCCAACTACTCAGAAGAGCCCTGGTACGTGGCGGCCAAAGATCTGGAGCGCAACGTGCTAATCGCCGTGCAGGGCAAGCATCATCCGCTGCTCTACTCCGACACGCTAGCCACCGAGGCCATGGACTGGGTGGCGGGCGAGGCGCCGGTTCAACAGGGCCGTTTTACCGCTAAAACGCGTTACCGGCAAAGTGACTGTGGCTGCGAAATACACGTTCTACCCAGCGGTGGCGTCGAGGTGACCTTCGATGACCCGCAATGGGCGGTAACGCCCGGCCAGTCACTGGTGCTTTACGATGGCGATATCTGTTTAGGCGGTGGTGTGATTTGCGCTACTTGGAAAAAAGACGCGGAGGCTGCGGCATGAACTCCACTACTCCGATTCATCGTGCGCCCGACTCTCCTGCCGTGCGCCAAGCGCTGGCCCTGGCAGGCGTATTTCAAGCCGCCAGCCTGGTCGACGAACTTGCCCGCACCGGCCAAGTCGACACGCGCGCCTGGGACACGCTCATTGAAGCCACGGTGGATACCAACCCTCCTAGCTTCGAAGCCATTTATGGCGGGCATCCCAACAATCTTCGCCGTGGCCTGGAAACCTTAGAAGCCTTGGTGGGCCGCAAACAGGCCAATCCTGTGGTGCTGCGCTACGGTTTTTCGCTGCTCATGCTGATGAATAAGCTGCGCACCAATAACGCGATGATGGATTCGCTCGGCCAAAAATTAACGCGTATTCAGGGGCAGGCCGAGCACTTCGGCACCACCCATGAAAACGTCGTTGCCAGCCTAGGCGAAGCGTATCAAGAGACGCTTTCTACCTTTAAAACCCGCATTGTGGTGCAGGGCGACCCGTCGCTGCTGCAAAGCCGCATGATGCCTGAACGCGTACGCGCCTGCTTAATGGGCGGCATCCGCTTTGGGCTATTATGGCACCAGCAAGGCGGGCGCCGCTGGAAGCTTGTGTTCCAGCGTAAAGCGCTTCGTCGCGCGCTGGACAGCCTCAGCTAGGCTGCTGAAGCCATTAACTAGCCTGCTTTTGAACCGTTTGTTTTTGAACTGTTTGTTTTTGAATAACCTGCTCTCGAACCACCTGGAAACGATGCCATGCAACTCTCCGCTTTGACCGCTCTCTCCCCCGTTGACGGCCGCTACGCTTCTAAAGCTGCCGCCCTGCGCGAACACTTCAGTGAATTCGGCCTGATCCGCGCCCGTGTGATTGTGGAAGTTCGCTGGCTACAGCGTCTGGCTGAGCAAGCTCAAATCACCGAAGTGCCGCCTCTGTCCGCTGACGCGACCGGGTTTCTTGAGCAGCTGATTACCGAGTTCTCGCTTAACGATGCCGAGCGCATCAAAGAAATCGAGCGCACCACCAATCACGATGTCAAAGCGGTTGAGTACTTCCTTAAAGAGAAGATTGCGGATCAGGCCGAGCTGCATGCGGTCACCGAGTTCATTCACTTCGCCTGCACCAGCGAAGACATCAACAACCTTTCTTATGGTGTGATGCTCAGCGACGGCCTTAAGGCCATGCTGCCCACCATGCATGAAGTGGCTGACGACATTGCCAAACTGGCCATTGCCCATGCCGCCCAGCCGATGCTGTCGCGCACCCATGGTCAAACCGCTACGCCCACAACGCTGGGTAAAGAAATGGCAAACGTGGCGTACCGTCTCAAGCGTCAGCTAAAGCAGATCGAAGCAGTGGAAATGCTGGGCAAGATCAACGGTGCCGTGGGTAACTATAACGCCCATCTGACGACCTACCCTGAAGTCGACTGGGAAGCCAACGCGCGCACCTTTGTGGAAGGTTTAGGACTGACGTTCAATCCCTACACCACTCAGATCGAGCCACACGACTACATTGCCGAGCTGTTTGATGCCATGTGCCGCTTCAACACGATCCTGATCGATTTTGATCGCGACGTATGGGGCTATATTTCACTGGGCTACTTTAAGCAGCGCACGGTTGAAGGCGAAATTGGCTCTTCCACCATGCCGCATAAAGTTAACCCGATTGATTTTGAAAACTCTGAAGGCAATCTGGGTCTCGCCAATGCGATACTTGGCCATCTTTCCCAAAAACTGCCTATTTCTCGCTGGCAGCGCGATCTAACGGACTCCACCGTACTGCGCAACCTGGGCGTAGGCCTGGCGTATGGCTTAATTGCTTACCACGCCAGCCTAAAAGGCATCAGCAAGCTAGAAGCCAACCCAGAGCGCATAGACGCCGACTTGGATAACAGCTGGGAAGTGCTCGCAGAACCGATCCAAACGGTAATGCGCCGCTACGGCATCGAAAAACCCTATGAAAAACTTAAGCAGTTAACGCGGGGCAAGCGCATTGATCAGGCCGGCTTTGCCGCGTTCATTGACTCTCTTGAGCTGCCTAATGATGTCAAAACCGAGCTGAAAGCGCTGTCACCGGCAAGCTACATTGGCAACGCCCAGGCACAGGCCGAAGCGCTGACAAAACAGCTCGGCTCCTTGTAACGCCCTTTGCTGCGACCACTTCCTTCTCCAGCACGACAGGATACGCCATGAACCATCACGATAAGCCGCTAACCCTGCTAGGCGACCTTACCGCCGCAGATTTCTTAGCCAATTATTGGCAGCAAAAACCACTGCTGATTCGTGGCGCCATGCCCGACCTTATCAGCCCCATCGAGGCCGACGAACTGGCAGGGCTTGCCTGTGAGCCTGGCGTAGAGGCTCGCCTAGTCGAGGAAGAAGGTCCGGACGGCCCTTGGCAGGTCTCTCACGGCCCCTTTGATGAAGCCACCTTTGCACGGCTGCCGGAAACTAACTGGAGCCTGCTGGTTCAAGCGGTTGATCACTACGTGCCCGCCGTTGCGGCGCTAATGGATGAGTTTGATTTTCTACCGCGCTGGCGACTCGATGACGTGATGATCAGCTACGCACCTCCTGGCGGTAACGTGGGCGCGCATATTGATCAATACGATGTCTTTTTGCTCCAGGCCAGCGGGCACCGTCGTTGGCAGCTAGGTGGCAAATTAACCGAAGATGCACCGATTATCGCCGGCATTGATCTGCGTATTCTGCAAGAATTTACCATTGAGTCCGACTCCGACTGGGTGCTTGAACCGGGCGATATGCTGTACCTTCCCCCCGGCTGGGCGCACCACGGTGTTAGTCAAAGCGATGATTGCATGACTATTTCGCTCGGCTTTCGCGCGCCCTCTGCCGACGAAGCCATCACTTCCTATGCGGACTTTTTGGGCGAACAGCTTCCCGCCTCCCAGCGCTATAGCGATGCGGGTATGGCGCCTGCGAATCTAGCCGGCGAGCTGGACGATGCAGCCATTGAGCGTATGCGTCAGCTGATTGTGTCTACACTCGATAATCCGGTGCAAGTAGCTCAATGGTTTGGCCGCGCCATGACCCAGCCAAAATATGTCGACCAAGTGGTGCCGCTTGAAACACCGCTGACCGAGGCGGCGCTTGTTGCTCAACTACAAGACGGCGAACCGCTTTATCACATGCCCGGCTCGCGCTTTGCTTGGCGCAGCGAAGCAGGCGGCACCACGCTGTTTGTCGATGGCGACAGCCACGCCTGCTCTGCTGAGCTAGCCCAGCGCTTGGCTGACGCAACCCCGCTCTACGCTGAAGACATGGAAATTGACGGCGCAGCAGCGCTGATTACGCAGCTGGTTAACACCGGTAGCCTCGGCTTTATGAGCGATGAAGGCGACGACGAGGAGTATTAATGGCGATTGCCCACGTTAGCTCTGGCGATTGGGAAACACTTGGCCCGGCTGCCAGCGAGATCCGCCGCCGGGTATTCATTGACGAGCAAAGCGTGCCACAGGAAGAGGAATGGGACGGCCTTGACCCTGAATGCCTGCACTTTCTAGCCACGCTTGACGGGCAGCCAGCAGGCACCGCTCGGCTACTGCCGGATGCGCATATTGGTCGCGTTGCCGTGCTCGCTAACGCCCGAGGCACCGGCATTGGCGTCCTGCTGATGAAGGCGGCGATAGAGGCGGCACGCCATGCGGGCCACTCTCAGGTAGCGCTTAGTGCCCAGGTTCATGCGCTGGCGTTTTATGAGCGGCTAGGCTTCGTCGCTCACGGCGATGAGTATATGGATGCGGGCATCCCACATCGCGATATGACGTTCTCACTGGCGTAACAAGCCGCCGTAATTAATCTCTAGCACTGCCTCGGCAGTGCTTTTTTATGCCTGTTTGGCAAAAAACGACTACCTAAACCCGCCACAAACCCTCCCTTCCGCTACCCCGCTGTCGTCGGGTTACAACGGCCTGTGCACCCAAGTGTCAATTGTTGAATTGAGCATACTCACCGATAGTTGTTGCACTGCAGCGTTACGGCAATGCGTTGCTAATTTGCGCAAGACCATTACGACTCAAGCCATTATTAAAGAGGGTAAGCTCATGTCAGGACTACTCGACGATATCAAAGCCATGGCCCAACTACGCGAAGCACAGGGCGGCAAATGGGAAGCCATTAAACCTGAGAATGCCGCCCGAATGCGGGCTCAAAACCGCTTTCACACCGGCATCGACATTGCTCGCTACACCGCTAAAATCATGCGTGAAGATATGGCCGCCTATGACGCTAACACTGCGCAGTACACTCAATCGCTTGGCTGCTGGCACGGTTTTATTGGCCAGCAGAAGCTTATTTCAATCAAAAAACACTTTGGTACCACTAAACGTAGCTACCTCTACCTTTCTGGTTGGATGGTCGCCGCACTGCGCTCCGAGTTCGGCCCACTGCCTGATCAGTCGATGCACGAAAAGACCTCGGTCGCGGATCTCATTGAAGAACTTTATACGTTCTTGAAACAAGCCGATGCCTGGGAACTGAACCACCTTTTTCGCGCCTTGGACGATGCTAAAGACGCGGGCGATAGTGGCGAAGAGCAGCGCCTGATCAGCAAAATTGACAATTATGAAACGCATATCGTGCCAATCATTGCCGATATCGATGCAGGCTTTGGTAACGCGGAAGCTACCTATCTTTTGGCCAAAAAATTTATCCAAGCGGGCGCCTGCTGTATCCAGTTGGAAAACCAAGTCTCTGATGAGAAGCAGTGTGGTCATCAGGACGGCAAAGTTACCGTGCCTCATGAAGACTTCCTGGCCAAAATTAACGCCGTGCGTTACGCCTTTTTAGAACTGGGTATTGATGACGGCGTGATCGTGGCGCGCACCGACTCACTGGGCGCCGGCTTGACGCAAAAAATTGCCGTTACGCATGAGCCCGGTGATCTTGGCGATCAGTACAACAGCTTCATCGACGGCGATGTGATTGAAAACGCCGCTGACATTAACAACGGCGATGTCGTCATCAAACAGAACGGCAAGCTGGTTAAACCTAAGCGGCTTGCCTCAGGCCTTTATCAGTTCAAGCCAGGCTCCGGCGAAGATCGCGTTATTCTGGACTGCATCACCAGCCTGCAAAACGGTGCCGACCTGCTGTGGATTGAAACCGAAAAGCCTCACGTTGGGCAAATTGCGAGCATGGTGAACCGTATCCGTGATGTCGTGCCGGATGCCAAGCTGGTCTACAACAACTCGCCGTCGTTTAACTGGACGCTCAACTTCCGCCAGCAGGTGTTTGACGCTTGGCAAGAAGAAGGTAAAAACGTGGCGGCGTATCAGCGTGAAAAACTGATGAGCGCCGAGTACGACGACACCGAGCTTGGCCAGCTGGCCGATGAGTGGACACGTAACTTCCAGCGTGATTCTTCTCGCGATGCGGGTATCTTCCACCACTTAATCACACTGCCGACCTACCATACAGCGGCCCTGTCTACCGACAATCTGGCGAAAGGCTACTTCGGTGATGAAGGCATGCTGGCGTACGTGAAAGGCGTACAGCGTCAAGAAATTCGGCAGGGCATTGCCACGGTTCGCCATCAGGACATGGCCGGCTCCAACATTGGCGATGACCACAAAGAGTTTTTCCACGGCGATGCCGCGCTCAAAGCCGGTGGCAAAGATAACACCATGAACCAGTTTGGCTAATGAAGGCGTCTGATGCGTTAAAATATCCAGCGAAGCTTAAACAGGAGGCCTTACGGTCTCCTGTTTGTCGTTATATTGTGGCATTTGCACACTGATTTCTTAATACGCTGTTACACTCTCGACCTAGCTATTTATAGGTTATTATTTTTCCGCACTGATCTTTTTAGATGATAGCTGGTCAAAGGTGTTAGCATCAGCTATCTTTAACGAACACTGTTCTATAACCGCAATCCATCGCTTGCTTATCCTATTGATAGCAGCTATTCAAGACAGTTATTCAAATAGATATACCCTGGAGGTTTTAATGAAACGTCTTCTTCTTCCTGTTGCCGCGATGAGCATTCTTACGCTGGCAGGCTGTGCCAATACGTCTGGCTACTCTGGCGATGTCTATCGCGGAAGCCAAGCACAAACAGGCCAAAACGTGACTTACGGCACGATCGTGGCGGTTCGTCAGGTACAGATTCAGGCTGAAAGCCGTGCGGGCGGGCTGCTGGGCACCGGCGGCGGCGCTATCATCGGCGGTCTTTTGGGCAGCCAAATTGGCGGCGGTTCAGGACGTCAGCTAGCCACCGTTGCCGGCGCACTGGGTGGTTCAGTCGCAGGCACCGCAGCGGAAGGCGGTGCTAACCGCGTAGCGGCGTTAGAAATGGAAATTCGTCGCGATGACGGCACTGACGTTGTCGTTGTACAGCGTGCAGATCATCCCTTCCAAGCAGGACAGCGTGTACGCTTGATTGGTAATGGCGGCAGCATGAGCGTTGCGCCCTACTAACGGATAATGGCTGCTATTGAAGACGCTTTTTCAATGGCCGCTTAACGTTAGTAAAAAGCCCGGCCATCATTGATGGCCGGGCTTTTTTATCGGATGCTACTAAGCGGCGTTTAAAAGTTAGCCTTGTTGCCGGCCCAGCTCACTAGCGCCGAGACGCCCCAGCCGATCAGGCCTAGCAGTATCGCCACCAGCAGCATTTCCACTGGCTGCACCAGGGTCGTTGCGCCCAGTACCGCTAGCGTGATCACCCACAGGTAACGGTTATCACCGTCGCTTTTCAAAAAACCGGGCAGTACCTTATCTAACCCCTGGCTAACGCCGTTATTCCAGCGCTGATTGACAAAATAAGCAATCAGGCAAAACGCGATAAGCCAAATAAAAAAAATCGTCATTGAGTGCTCCAAAATAATAGGGCAATGGAAAAAGTGATGGTCGTAGGGTATCCCTGGTCACCCTAACGCGCAACACCGTCTAAAGACTTGGATGGGAAAAAGCGCCTCTACCCCCCTGACAAGCCAGCTCACACGCGTTACCATATTGGGACATGCACTCCCCGAAAGGTTATTCCATGCAAATTGCGCAAAACTCGGTTGTCGCGTTCCACTACACCCTGACTAACGACGCAGGTGAAGTGTTAGACAGTTCTGAAGGCCGCGAGCCGCTTACCTATTTACACGGTTCCGGCAACATTATTCCGGGCCTTGAGAAAGAGCTAGAAGGTCGTGCAGCTGGCGAGAAGCTGAACGTTGCAGTATCTCCAGCAGAAGGCTACGGCGAGCTGCAAGAAGAGCTGATGCAAGAAGTACCTCGCGATGCCTTCCAAGGCGTTGAGAGCATTGAGCCGGGCATGCAGTTCCAAGCCCAGACTCAAGGCGGCCCGCTAATGGTTACCGTCAAGAAAATTGAAGGCGATACGGTCGTTGTTGATGGCAACCACCCGCTGGCTGGCCAGAATCTCAACTTTGACGTTGAAATCGCTGAAGTACGCGAAGCAAGCGCTGATGAAGTTGAGCACGGCCACGTGCACGGTGAAGGTGGCGTTGAGCACTAAGTGCCTCGCGATACCGATCAGAAAAAAGGTGACCTTCGGGTCACCTTTTTTTATGCCTATGATTAAGCTTTTTCTTCATCATTGGGAATCAGCATTAGCTGCCCGTGACGAACGCTTCTTGATGAAATCACTTCGGCCGCAAACTGTTTTAACGCGCTTCCCTGGCCCTTGAGCAGAGCAACTTCAAGGCAGCTGTCATGGTTGATGTGCACATGCAACGTTGAAAGCGTTAGGTGGTGATGATCATGGGAGTGACGCGTTAGACGCTTAGACAACTCCCGGGCAGCATGGTCATAAACATACACCAGCGCGCCCATACAAGGCGCATCGGGCGCAGCCTCTTCCCTCACCTGCTTTAAACCGCTGCGCGTTAAGTCGCGAATCGCTTCTGAGCGGTTCTGGTAACCGCGTTCATGCATTAGCGCATCGACTTCTGCGAGCAGTTCCTGGTCAAGCGTTACCGTTACACGCTGCATTCACGCCCCCTTTGCTGATTGACTGTTCACGTGCTGACGACACCGTTAGTATGATGTTATTGTAAAAACATCATACTAACGGCATAAAGGATCAAGCGATGGCTAAACCATTTAGGCCTATCTTACTGGGTATTGCGCTAAGTTGTTTAGCTGTCGCCGGTGGCGTACAGGCAAAAGAGCAATTAATTCTGGCGATTGGTGGAGAGCCCGAGCAAGGCTTCGACCCGCTGTTGGGCTGGGGGCAGTACGGCAATCCACTGTTTCAGTCGACGCTACTCTCACGGGGCAAAGATCTATCGCCACAGGCCGAGCTTGCCACCGCGTGGTCGCTTTCTGACGACCGGCTTACCTGGACGCTCACGCTGCGCGACGATGCCAGCTTTTCTGACGGCACGCCGCTCACCGCTGAAGACGTCGCCTATACCTTCAACACAGCGGCACGAGCAGGCGGTCGGGCCGATCTAAGCGCCCTTGAAGTAGCCACGGCGCTTGACGCCCATACCGTTACGCTACGCCTGCAGGCCCCGCGAATAACGTTTATCGACCAGCTGCTGACACTCGGCATTGTGCCCAGCGCAGAGCGCGAAAATGGCTACAGCGAGCGCTACGGCCGGCACCCTGTTGGCTCCGGGCCTTATCAACTGGTTGAATGGCAGGAAGGCGAGCAGCTGATTGTTGAACGCAACCCTTATTTCTACGGCCCCGAACCTGCCTTTGAGCGACTGGTGTTTCTATTTACCGGTGAGGACGCCGCCCTAAGCGCCGCCCATGCGGGCCAGGTAGATATCGCCTCTGCCCCCGCCGCACTGGCCGCCAATCTGCCGCCGCATATGAACCGAACGATCATGCAAAGCGTCGATAACCGCGGCATTCTTTTCCCCATGCAGCCAGCGAATGGCGAGCAAGCGGCGTCTGGTGCCCCCATTGGCAATGACGTGACCGCTGATATTGCCATTCGCCAGGCGATCAATTTAGCCGTTGATCGCGACACCCTGGTCGACGTGGCACTTCATGGGTTTGGTCGGCCGGCGTTTGGCCCAGCCGATGGCCTGCCTTGGAGCGCGGAAGAAGAGCAAATAGCAGCGCCAAATCTTGGCCTGGCCGCCGAGATACTCGACGAGGCAGGCTGGGAGCTGCGTGATGACGGCTTGCGCTATAAAGATGGCCTGCCTGCACGCTTTCGGCTCACCTATCCTTCAAGTGACACCACCCGACAGCTACTCTCGGAAGTCAGCGCCGAGATGGTTCGCCCTTTAGGCATTGACATGCAGCCCACCGGCCGCCATTGGAATGAAATTCAGCGTGAGGCGCTGCACCAGGATGCCATCATGTTTGGCTTTGGCAGCCACAGCCCGCAAGAGATTTACTATCTCTTCCACAGCCAGCACGCGGGCAACGGTTTCTATAACAGCGGTTTCTACGCCAATCCTGAGGTTGATGCCAACCTTGACGCCGCCCAAGCGGCAGAAAGCGTTGCACAAGCCAACGACTACTGGCGCGCAGCCCAGTGGGACGGCACAACAGGCTACGGCGTTCGCGGTGATGCTAGCTGGGCGTGGCTAGCCAATCTTGAGCATGTCTACTTTACCAACAGCTGTCTGGATATGGGTGAGCTGGGTATCGCCCCGCATGGGCACGGCTGGCCAATCACTAGCAATCTGCTTGAATGGCGCTGGACGTGCGACTGATTAATCGCATGGCGCAGGGGTTAGCAAAGGAATTAGCGCAGGGAATAGCCAAGCGTTTAGCGCGCCTCACACTGGTATTACTTTGCGTGGCATTGGTGTCATTTGGACTGATGATGGCTTCGCCAATTGATCCCATTGATGCCTACTTAGGCCCCCAAATGGCTCAGGTTAGCCCTGAACAGCGCGAGCTAATTGCCCAGCGCTGGGGGTTTGACGCGCCGCCTGTCGTACAGTTTAGCCACTGGCTGCGCCAACTATTGAGCGGCGACCTAGGCTGGAGCCATGTGTATAACCAGCCGGTCAGCGAAGTCATCGGCCAGCGCTTTCAGCGCTCTATTGCCCTACTCGGCGGCGCCTGGCTATTGTCAGCACTGCTAGGCTTTAGTCTGGGCGTTGTGGTAGGCGCCAAGGAGGGCTCAACGCTGGATAAGATCATCAGCACTTACGCCTATATCACCGCCTCTACCCCCGCTTTTTGGCTGGCGATACTCGCTGTGCTGCTGTTTTCGGTATTTTTGGGCTGGACACCCACTTGCTGTGCCGGCCCGACCGGCATACTGAGTCAGCAGGTATCGCTCGTTCAGCGCTTGCATCATCTCGTACTGCCAATCGCTACATTGGCACTGCTGGGCATCGCCAATATCACGCTGCACACGCGCCATCGCATGCTTGAATTTATGCACTCAGAAGTCGCCACTCACGCCTTCGCCCAAGGCGCTAGCCGACTTGACGTCGCGTGGCGACACGGCATACGCCATGCATGCTTACCTGCCATTACGCTGGCGTTTGCATCACTGGGCGAGCTGTTTGGCGGCTCTATCTTAATTGAGCAAGTGTTCGCCTACCCCGGCCTTGGCCAGGCCACGGTGGCCGCTGGCCTGCGCAGCGATATTCCGCTGCTGCTGGGCATTGCGCTGTTTACCGCTCTATTTGTCAGTATTGGCAACCTAATCGCCGATAGTCTTTACGGCGTTATCGATCCGCGCATCAAATCGGGTGGCCTATGAGCCACCACCAGCCGCGCCTGCGTGCCCTACTCAGCGTTGGCATCACCCTACTACTCATTATAGGGCTCATCGCCAGCCAGTGGCTGCTGGGTGACACTCATCAGCAGATGCAGTTTGAAGCACGGCTAGCGCCGCCGAGCCTTGATCATTGGTTTGGCACCGATGCACTAGGGCGCGAGCTGTGGGCGCGCACTCTGGCAGGGCTTTCCATTAGCTTTTGGGTAGGCTGCCTAGCAGCGCTGCTGAGCACGCTGATTGCATTAAGCCTGGCGGCATTGGCCACACTGTCTCAGCGGCTGGATGCCCTGGTCAGCCTACTGATAGATACGCTGCTTAGTGTGCCGCATCTTATTTTATTAATGCTCATCGCCTTTGCCCTTGGCGGAGGCACTCAGGCAGTGATTATCGCGGTTGCCGCCACTCACTGGCCTAGCTTAGCCCGCGTGCTGCGCGCTGAATTACTGCACTTACGCCAGGCACCCTACGTGCGCATTTCTCGTTCGCTTGGCAAGTCGCGCTGGTTTGTGCTGCATAGCCATTTACTACCTCACCTGCTACCCCACTGCCTGATCGGCGCTTTGCTGCTATTTCCTCACGCAATCTTGCACGAAGCGGCATTAACTTTTTTAGGCTTTGGCCTAAGCCCTAGCCAACCCGCCGTGGGTGTACTGTTGGCTGACGCCATGCGTTATTTAACGGGCGGCTATTGGTGGCTTGGGGTATTTCCTGGGCTAGGGCTACTCATCATGGTGCTGTGTTTTGAGCGCCTGGGCAGCAATCTACGGCGAGCGCTATAGCGCTTTTTAAGCAACGGCTGATAAGAGGCTTGCCATGTTAACCATTGAACAGCTATCGCTACGCCTGCCCCACTACGGCACCGGTTATAAAGCCTGGTGGAAGCGTAGCTGGTCGATCTGCTTAGATAATCTATCGCTGCACTTTTCGGCAGGTGAGGTACATGCCGTGGTAGGCGCATCGGGCGCCGGAAAGAGCCTGTTGGCGTATGCCATTATGGGGCTGTTGCCAGCATCGGCACGGCTCAACGGCCAGCTTTGCTATCAAGGCCAACGCCTCGACAAACAAAGCCAGCAAACGCTGCGCGGCCGTGAGCTAGCGCTCATCCCGCAATCGCTGAACGCCCTGGACCCGCTGGTACGCATCCAGCGCCAAGTGGCCTGGGCGGCCGAGCGCGCAGGCCAGCCCTCAGGGGGCGCCCGGCAATCCGCACGGCAAGCGTTGGATCACTATCAGCTAGATACTCGCGCTCAGCAGGCCTACGCCCATGAGCTTTCAGGAGGCATGGCACGCCGCGTTCTAACGGCCATGGCCCACGTTAGCCAGGCGCAGCTGGTGATTGCCGATGAGCCTACCGTGGGCCTTGACCCCCATCAGCGCCAGCGCGTACTGGCAGCGCTAAGAGACTTGGCAGATCAAGGCAAAACCGTCATTTTAATCACTCATGATCTTCGCCACGCCCTACCGATTGCCGACCGCGTCACTATTATGCGCAGCGGCAAGCTGATCGAAACCGCTCCGGCTCACGCCTTTCAAGACACCGGCAGCACGCTCACCAACGCCTATTCCCAAGCGCTGTGGCTAGCGTTGCCAGACAATGCGTTTACGCTCCCCAAGCCTTGCGTGGATTCTATCGCCGACAACGCCACCATCATCAAGGCACAGCAGGAGATCAGCATTGCTTAGAGCGCATCAGCTTAGCTTTCACTTTGCAGCCGGGGCGCCGCTGCTGCAGAACGTTTCCCTAGCGATAAGCGCTGGACAGTGGGTAGGACTAAGCGGCGACTCTGGGGCGGGCAAATCAACGCTAGGAAAACTGCTGGCAGGCTATTTAACCCCGCGCGAGGGCGCTGTCAGCCTAGACGACGCGGCACTTCCCAAAAGCGGCGTGCAGCCCGTGCAGTGGCTGCCGCAATCGCCGGAGCTTGCGGTTAATCCGCGCTGGCGGGTGGCTAAAATACTACGTGAAGCCTGGACGCCCTCCGAGGCGCAGTGCCAAGCGTTTGGCGTGCAGGCACGCTGGCTATCGCGCTTTACCCACGCGCTTTCCGGAGGCGAGTTACAGCGGGTTTGCGTGCTACGCGCCCTGGCACCAGGGGTGCGCTTTTTGGTTGCCGATGAAATCTCGACCATGCTCGACCCCATCACTCAGGTTGAGCTTTGGCAGTCTTTAAAGCAGGAGGCGGAAAAACGCCGACTTGGCGTGCTGGTGATTAGCCACGATACCGCGCTACTGAAACGGCTATGCACGCAGCATTATCACTTAAGCAATGCCCAGCTTACGCGCATCAACTAGCGGCCTGGCGGCGTTCGAAACGCCATAGACCAAAGGCAATCGTCAGCGTAATGCTCAGCAGTAGCCATGACCCGACGGCAACGCCTAACCAGCCGGCCCAGCGCCAGAACGGCTCTAGCCAGAAACCACCCAGGCTTGCCCCCGTATAATAGAACACCAGATACAGCGCCGAGGCACTGCCGCGGGCTCCCTGGGCATAGCGCCCCACCCAGCTAGAGGCCAATGAGTGAGTTAAGAAAAAGCCAAAGGCATTAACGCTTAGCCCAACGATGATCAGCACCAGTGATTCCGACAGCGTGATGGCAGTACCCAGCATCAAAATCATCACCCCCACCATCATGCACGCCGCGGGTGAAAAGCGCCCGGCTAGACGTCCTGACATCATGGAGCCAAAAGTGCCTCCCAGGTAGGTTAAGAAAATCAGACCCAGGCCGCTGGCCGCCAGCGTGTAGGGCTCGTCGGCCAATCGAAAGGTGATATAGCTGTATTGATTAATAAAGATTAAAAAGTTGATGCCACCCAAGCAATAGGCAGCGAGCAGTATCGGGCTACGCAAATGTCCCAGTAGATCACTTGCCGCTTTACGCAGCTCAAAACGCTGGGGTACAAACGCGCGACTGTTAGGCAGCAGGCGCCAAAATACCACGCAGCCAACCAGGGTAATGAGGCCTACGGCCAAAAACGCAGCGGTAGGGCCGCCTATCTCAGCGGCGGCACCGCCTACAATTCGCCCGCTAATACCGCCGAGCGAATTAGCGCCGATATAAAGCCCCACGGCACTTAGCAGCGCAGGTTTTTCAAACTCATCACCCATCCAGGCAATCGCCACCGCTGGCAATCCGCCCAGCACAAAGCCCTGCACTAAGCGCAGCAGTAGCAAGCTTTCAAAAGTAGGCGCGAAGGCCAAAGCAAGGGAGCAGCCGCCTGCCAGCAGCAAAGTAATGCGCATAATGCTTTCGCGGCCAATAGCATCTGAAAGCGGCCCGAAGACCAGCAGTGCCAAGGCAAGAGAAAGCGTCGAGACCGACATGAGTAGGCTAACACCGAGGGTAGAGACGCCGTAAGTCTCTTTTAACCCTGGCAACAGCGGTTGGGGCGCGTATAAATTGATAAAAACGAGAAAAGAACCCAGGCAAAGCGCCAAGGTAGCGCGCCACCAGGCGCGCGTTTTGGCTTCAATCATGCCATTCCTAAAGTAAAAGGCGTTTTGCGACTAGAAATTACTGCCTAACTGAGCCAAATGGGTCGGCTCCAGCGCCCGGCGTGCCTGCCAGTAGTAACGCTGCCAGTAACTATTATCCAAGCTGGAAATAATTACCCCTTTTGACGTTGAGGCATGGAGAAAATAACCATCGCCTACGTAAATACCCACATGGTTATAGCGGCCCGGGGGACTGAAGAACACCAGATCGCCCGCCTGTAGTTGTTGGCGGTCGATCGGGCGTCCCTCGTGTACTTGACCACGGGTGGAACGCGGCAGTTCTAAATTGAAAGTGTCTCGGTAAACATTGCGAACCAGGGCCGAGCAGTCAATGCCTCTTTCTGACGTGCCGCCAATCCGGTAGGGCGTTCCGGCCCATCGCTGGTGCTGTGCCAGAAGTGCCTCGCGAATAACCGTTGGTGGCGGAACTTGCTGACTAAGCAGTTGAGCATTGATAGGGTCAATCGGCGACATTTGCGGATTGGCCCCTATTCCCGGCAACGACATAGAGAAGTAGTTCTCAGGTGCTTGCATGTTGCTCTGTCGAGCAGATCCTGCACAGCCAGCCACCAATGTAACTAAAAAACAAACACTTGCAACACGGACAGCGGTCACAGCGGGGCGTGGCAACGCAACCATGCGATTAACCTCAAGACATGTATAGGAGTGTGGTATAACAAAATTAAATTTTTCAACGCACGACTATAAGCTAGTTATCATATGTTTGGCGAGCATCAATGTAAGGTGCGTTGATCGCCCGGCAACGTATCGATATGTAAGGGTGCAAAATGGCGCGGTTTATTACCCGGAAAATCCAGGCTCACCCACGGCCCTGCCAGAACAGGCGCACCGCAAACCCAGGCCACTAACGCCTGACGAAAACCAGCTAAAAAGCTTTCTCGTTCAGGGGTTTCGCCCATAAAAAACGAGAAACCTGCGTACATACCCTTCGCGTATTCCTGCCAGCCAGCGTAATGGTTTGCGGCCAGCTGGTAGGCTCGATCCAGCACCGTCGCAAAGGCTTGGCCATCGAGCCAACCAAGCTGTCGGGCGGCAATCGCCAAGTCGACCAGCTGAGCAATATCCCACGCCGCCATATCAACATCATTACAGCTATCTTCATTGTCGCGAACGCGGCGTAAGCGCAGCAAATGATGGCGCTCATCTTCAGCGCAGTCGCCAGATTCCAAAATGGCGATTTCTGCGTCCAGCCGCTCAGGGTTCAGCGTGTAGGGCGCGTAGTTAATCTGGTATTCCTGACGATCGCCAGACTCCAACATATAGGCCAGAAACTCTTGCATATCGTCAGCGCTGTTCAAATGGTAGTGGCTATCCACCCACTCGCGGATTTCAGCACACTCGCGCACGCTCTCAGGCTGAGGTTCGCTCCACACGGCGCTGTTCAGCGGCCCTACCAGCGACATCGCAGTGAAGTGACTTAAGGTGGGGCGATTGCCCGGCTCGCACCATGCATCGTGGCGCCAGTCCAGCCAGTGAAACAGGCTGCCGGGGTCTTCAATGTGCCAAATAATTTCATTGATTAGCGAGGCGTGCTCAGGCTCTGGCAGGCAGCTTTCCCAGGCAAACCATGCTTCTAGCAAACGCTTTGCATTGGGATAAAAACGACACAGGCAGCTGCGCAATTCGCTGGCATACGCCATTAAAGGCTCGCGCTCTAATAGCCCGCTATCCAGCGACATGTGCAGGTAGAAAGCGAACTTTTCGGCCATGTGAATAGTCGCCGCATGGCGACTGACACCCTTAACCGCATTGCGCTGTTTAAGCTCTTCTGGGGTCGGCTGCCCAAACCAGCTTTGCGACGGTGGCAGCACGCCATGGACGGCATCGGCGGCTAGCTGATTAAGATGATGCGCCTGCGCCGGTAGCCAGTAGCGCGCTAACGCACCGGCCCCCTCATCGGCATGAAGATCTAACGACTCCTGTAAATACAGCGCCGCATCGGCGCGCTGCTCTTCGGCAAGCGCGGCGGACGGATCTATCTGACGCAGCATGACATCCGGTTCGCGAACGCCTGCCAGCGCCAAAAGCCAGTGATGAGAGGTATTACGCCACTGACGAATGCGAGCTTGAGAAGCCTTGCGCGTCGGTTCATCTAATAGTTTGTTGGGCGCAGCCTGCCACGGGCTATCGGCGCTATGAAGCAGCAACTGATATCGTTCGCTAGGCGTTTTGTCGCGCCGATCAATACCGTCAAAAAGGCTCTGCCCTCGCCCGTAGGCATCCACAAGTGCCTGCCAGTCAGAATAGCGGGCGCTAATTAAATCGGCGGCGTGACCCGCCAAGTCATCGGCTTCATCCTGACTAAGCCAGCCACAGCAGGCGCCCGCCCAGGCGAGCTCCACCAACCGTAACCAGTCCCAGGCCGCCCATTCTAATGGCTCGGCTTGGGTGACAAACTGGTTCAACACCGGCGCATAGGGTGATTCTTCTACCACGCTGCGCTGCCATTCCATGCGCTGAGCATTATCCATGCCCAATAGCTCACGCGCTTCGATATCCCAGCGCTGACGCTCGCCCTGCGCGCCGAGCCAAAGCATCGCCCCGAGCAGTGCATCACGATCACGCACATCCCACACCTGGGCCAGCCACTCGGTGGCATCAGGCCAGTCCGTTTGACTAGCAGGATAGGCAATAATCGGCCGAAATAATGCGCATAGTCGCCAGCTTTGCGCCTGAGGCTGCTGAGGCCATAGCGGCGCCGGCGCCGGGCATTGGCTTAAGGCGCTTTCAAGCGAGCCCCACCTAATGCCTTCGCCGCTAGTTTCAAGATTCGCCAATGTCTGGCAGGCATCCATAAAGCGGTCGTCGGCGCCAAACTCCCAGCCTCGTGCGCCTAGCGAACGGCGCAGGTCGGCCAGCCACGCGCGTAAATCGCTGTAGTCACTCATGATACGACGCGTTAAATGATGCGCCCAGGCTTGCGCCTGGCTGGGCTCAAGCCAGCCCGCGGCGCCCGCCAGAGCGGCCCACTCCAGGCCGCCAAGCAAACGGTCGGCCCGACCCGCAGGGGCGCCTAGGCCGTGGAATAGCTGTTCGGCCAGCTCTCCACGGCCTGTAATCCCTAATTGCAGCAGGCGCTGCTCCGCCGCTCCTGCATCGACCGCCAGCGGATGAGAAGTAACCGCCCAATCGCACAGCAAAAGCTGCTGGGCCCACCAGGCATTTAACGCGTCGGTCAAGAGGCACCTCGAGAAAGCACAATGTCGCCAGCAAATAGCTGGAATAAAGCCGCTTAGTGTAACGGAAAGTGGCGCAAACACCGAGAGTCAGAGGCGCTCGCAGGTAGAGGTAGGCGTAAAACAACACCGCCCGGCACGGGGCCAGGCGGTTGTCATGAGGCTAGTCGCTCAATAGTTAAGATTTTTTCACTTTGCTTATCACCCACAGGAGCAGCACAGCACCAACGGTCGCGGTCACCAAAGAACCTATGATATTACCAGAAAATAGCCCAAGGAGGCCAAAGAGCATACGGCCAATTAACGCACCTACAATACCGACACCGATATTACCCAGGATGCCGAAGCCGCCGCCGCGCATGATATTGCCAGCAATCCAGCCAGCTAAACCACCAATAATCAACGCTCCAATAATAGAGCCCATAGAGCCTCCTTACTATTTCAATGATGGGTTTTACCTGCGTATTTGAATAGGCGTTTTACCTACTAATCACGCTTGTTCTACCATAGCATATAGCGTTACTTTTCGGCGCTATAGACATAGATGCTTAGCAACTTTTAAAGGAAAATTCATGATTCCCGACTCGCTCAAACAGCTGCTTAACAGCACACAGGGCCAACAAACGGCTCAGTGGGAAGGCCGCGACGTGATACTCTTCAATATGCTTTGGGGCGAGTTGGTGATCAGCCTACAGGGCGCTCACGTACTGCATTTTCGTCCCCAGGGAGACACCGATTGGCTATGGCTGACGCCCACGCCGCAAGCGTTACCAGGCGCAATACGGGGCGGCATTCCTGTCTGCTGGCCGTGGTTTGCCGACGAACGCTATGCCGATGAAAGCCCTAATCATGATGGCCCTTTTCATGGCCTCGCACGCCACGCCGACTGGCACTTAGACGCCGTTGACGAGCATGCTGAAGGCATTGAAGTGCATCTTTCTCCGCAGCAGCGCCTGCATACTCAGCTCACCGCACGACTGGTCGTTCAAGCCAATGCCCAGCGACTCAACGTTGAGCTCATTAGTGAGAACATTGGCGAAACGCCGGTCAAAACGAGCGCCGCACTGCACACTTACCTAGCCGTTGCCGACGTCCATCAGTGCCGCCTGGAAGGCCTTTCCGGAGCACGCTATCTCGATAAGCTGCGCGACTTTGCCGAAAGTGAGCAGCAAGGCACGCTGGCGGTTCAGGGTGCAGTAGACCGCATTTACCATACCAACGCAGCGGTGTTGCTAAACGACGGTGAGCGCAGCCTGCGCATTAGCAAGCAGTCGAGCGATTCAACCGTCGTATGGCACCCTAATAACGATCTTCCCAGCGACACACCCGCCGACGCGGCACGTCATTTTATCTGTGTCGAAGCCGCCAATACGCGCCTGGATCCTGTTTGGCTCGTGCCCGCTGCCCAGCATCTGCTAGGTACCACTCTGAGCCGCGGTTAATCGCCCGTTCATCAATGCGTTGCTACGCTAGCTAAACACGGTTATAAGCCTAGGCATCGTTAATCTAGACAGGGCTACTCTACACAGGGCTAATCTGTGCCAGCGCTATGATTGACCACATAGCGCATACTGCTACTAACGAGTGCCGCAATAGCCAAGGGTTTTAACGGCGAGCGGCAGAGTCAACATAGGAAAGCAACATAAAAGGGATCGATAGGATGCGCCAACCGTTAAGTCGCGAATTAAGCAATTTGCTAGAGCGGGGGCGCGATCGCCAGCTGCGCTTAGCGGTTACGGGCCTCTCGCAAGCGGGTAAAACTGCTTTTTTGACCTCACTGGTCAATCAGCTGCGCCATGCCGGTGTCGAAGCGCGCCTTGACCTACTGCCTGCCGCCCGTGAAGGCCGTCTACTCGGCGCACAGCGGCTTAATCAGCCCGACCTAGGCGTGCCCCGCTTTCCCTACGACCCAGGTATGGCCGCTCTACGCGATACGCCGCCGCGCTGGCCGGAAGCAACCCGCGGCATCAGCGAGCTACGCTTGCAACTGCGCTACCGCCCTGCCCGCAGCGGCTGGCTTACCCCTGAGATTGCCCACCTCACTCTGGATCTTTTTGACTATCCCGGTGAGTGGCTACTGGATTTGCCACTGCTACAGCATGACTTTTATAGCTGGAGCCAAGCACAGGCAATGCACGAAGGCGAACAGCGCCGCGGCCTATTTAGCGAGTGGCTGACAGCCGTGGCCTCGCTCGACCCGGCCAGCGAAGCCGATGAAGCCCAGCTCGCCACGCTCGCTGAGGAATACGCGCAAGGATTGCGGCGCGCCAAGCAGGCCGGCTTTTCTGATCTTCAGCCAGGGCGCTTCTTGCTGCCGGGTGAGTTAGAAGGCGCCCCGGTGCTGCAGTTTTTCCCCCTACCGCAGCTAAGCGACTCCAAAGAGGCGCTGGAAGCATTGCCAGCCAACAGCCTCTACGCCACGCTGGCGGCGCGTTTTCGCTACTATCAACAGCAGGTAGTGAAGCCCTTTTACCGCGATCACTTTCGCCGCTTTGATCGCCAAATCGTACTAGTGGATGTGCTAGGCGCGCTCAACGCCGGGCCTGAACGGTTTGAAGATCTTTCCCGCGCGCTGCGCCAGCTAATGCACAGCTTTGATTACGGCAAGCGAAGCCTGCTGACGCGCCTATTCGCACCAAGAATTGATCGTTTAGCGATTGCGGCGACCAAGGCCGATCACGTCACACCCGATCAGCACGGGCACGTGGTGCAGCTGCTTGAAGCTCTGTTGGCAGAGCCGCTGAAAGATCTCCGCTTCGCCAACGTGCCGGTTAAAGCGCTTTCGCTCGCCTCGATACGCGCCACAGAAGCACGCGAAGTGACTCACGAAGGAAAGCGTTCGCCGGCACTTCGCGGCACGACGCTAGAAGGCGAAGACGTGCTGGTTTATCCCGGCGATGTGCCTACCCGACTCCCCACCGCCGACTTCTGGCACCAGCAGGGCTTCGACTTCCCCGGCTTTCGGCCGATGCAAACCACCTCAGAAGCGCTGGATCATATTCGCATGGACGCCGCCATTGACTGGCTGATTGGAGACAAACTGACATGACCACCCCTCAGCCACGCCGTCACTTCACGCTGGATGACGCGCCGGAAGATGATGCCGAAGTAGCGGCCACCTTACGACAGCGTGAAGCCTTCACTGGCACCAGCGAGCATCATCCGCTGGCGCCGCTTGCAGAAGATAAAGCGCTGCCTGCCGCCAGCCTGGGCGCTCCGCGCAAGCGCCGCTGGGGGCTACTTTTTGCCCTAGTGGGCGGTGCAGGCCTAGGCACGGCAGAGCTGGTCACCGGCATTCCAGACGCGCTGGCACAGTCTCAGTGGCTAGCCATTGCGTGGCAGCTATTTGGCATTAGCCTGATTGGCTTAGGCAGTCTTTCACTGCTCAAAGAACTGGGTCGTTTGCACCGCTTAAAACGTCACGACAAACTGCGCGGCGACCTTGCGGAGCTGCCCTTGCGCTCACCTCAGCAGGCGCTTGCCATGGCGGCACAGCTTAAACGCCAGCTCAAGCTCGCCGACGATGACCCACACTGGCTGGCCTTCCAGCGCGCCAGCCAACCGCATCATAGCGGTGAAGAAATTCAAACGCTGCTGCGCTATCACCTGCTGGTGCCAAGAGACCGTGAAGCCCAGCGCTTGATTACACGCATGTCGGGTGAAACCGCCATTATGGTGGCGATCAGCCCGCTGACACTCGTGGATATGGCGCTGGTGGCCTGGCGCAGCTTAGCGATGGTCGATCGCTTATGCCGCCTTTACGGGCTTGAGCTAGGCTATGCCAGCCGCCTGCGGCTGTTTCGCAACGTACTGCATAACATGGCCTTTGCCGGCGCCAGTGAACTGGCCACCGACGCCAGCATGGACATGCTTTCGCTCGATTTAGCCGGGCGCCTTTCTGCCCGAGCCGGGCAAGGGCTCGCCACTGGGCTGCTGAGCGCACGCTTAGGGCTTCGCGCTCAACGCCTTTGCCGCCCGGTTCCCTTCACGGCCGATGAGCAGCCGAAGCTCGCCGACTTACGCCAAGATCTTTGGCGGCAAATTAAGCGCCTCGATAAAGAAACCGTGCCGCAGAGCCGCTGATTAGGCACACGCCGGCCAACCCAACTCGCAAACAAGTTGGATTCAACGTTCTTTAGTCTCATGATGTGTTTTTTATATGGCATGCGCCAATGAGGAACAATTGGTTATGAGCAATCCCAATGAGCCGGATTCGCCCCCGGCATCAACCGACATGCAAACCGACTATGTCGTTGGTCAGGACAATATTAAGGGGCAGTTTGGCCCTATCGGCTTCGACATTCATAACCGCGTCTTTGTGGTATCGGCATTGTCCTCGGCCATTTTCATCATACTCACGCTGCTGTTTCCAGAACGAGCGGCCAGTATTTTCCAGTCCATAGTCGCATTCTCGACAGGCACGCTGGACTGGTATTTCATGATTTTGGTCGATTTCTTTATTGTATTTTGCCTAGCGCTGGTAGTTCTACCTTATGGATCAGTCAGACTGGGCGGTGCGGATGCACGCCCCGATCACAGCTACCTCTCCTGGTTCGCACTGCTGTTTACGGCAGGCATTGGCATTGGCTTGCTGTTTTTTGGCGTGCTGGAGCCGGTTTACCATGCCAACGTTTCCCTGCCCCTGGGCATTGAGTCACCGTTCGGTGCCAATGGCGAGCTGAATCCCGAAGCGGTTGCGGACGCTAGCGCTATGGGCCTTGCAGGAACCTATCTCCACTGGGGTATACACGGCTGGGCAGTTTACGTGGTGATGGCGCTAGGGCTGGGCCTATTTACCTATAACAAGGGTCTACCCTTCTCGATTCGCTCGGTATTTTTTCCAATTTTGGGTGACCGCGTCTGGGGCTGGTGGGGCCATGTGATCGATATCCTGGCGGTGTTTTCTACCTTATTTGGGTTGGCTACATCGCTTGGGCTAGGGGCGCAGCAGGCTAATGCGGGGATGAACTTCGTCTTTGGCCTGGAAGTAAACACTACGACCCAGGTCATTGTCATCGTACTGGTCACGGCAGCGGCTCTGATCTCGGTCTGGCGTGGACTTGAGGGTGGCGTTAAGAAGCTCTCCGAAATCAATATGGTGCTGGCAGTTCTGTTCTTCTTTTTCGTTCTGTTTGCTGGCCCAACCTTGCTGTCCTTAACAGGATTCTGGTCGGGACTCACCACCTATGTTACTGAATTTCTGCCGTTATCAGCGCCCTTTGGTCGTGATGATGATGCCTATCGCCAGGCCTGGACAATCTTCTACTGGGCCTGGTGGATCAGCTGGGCACCTTTCGTCGGTATGTTTATTGCCCGTGTATCGAAGGGTCGTACGGTGCGCGAATTCATACTTTGTGTACTGCTGGTTCCCAGCATGTTTATCTTTATCTGGATGGGTGTATTTGGCTCAACCGCGCTTGAACAGCTTTATGCTGACCCGGCAACCAGCCTAGTCAAAGAGTACGTGATCGACAATTACAGACCCGAGCTTTCGCTGTTCGGCATGCTTAATGAGCTACCCTTGACAGGCCTGATGTCGACGCTTGGCATTATTCTGGCGCTGATTTTCTTTATAACATCGTCAGATTCAGGTTCTCTGGTAATTGATACCATCACCGCCGGTGGCAAAATTGATGCTCCCCGCCCGCAGCGGATGTTCTGGGCCATCATTGAAGGTCTCATCGCGATTGTGCTGCTTATCGGCGGCGGTCTGACCGCACTTCAGGCAGGCGTCACCGCGACGGCCATACCTTTCTCCGTCGTTATGCTGCTGATGTGTTACTCAATCATCAAAGCGCTTAATAGCGAACTGCGGCTTATACGTTCCTGAAAGAACATCCCTGCTGAGAGATCAGCAGGGATGTTTAATGTGTTCTTCAACGTTTAAAGCTTAAACCGCTTTTTCAGCCACTCGGCAACCGCGGCATCACCATGATCGCCGATGCGCTCAGCGCCGCGGATGCGATCAAATAGCGCAGGATGGGCATTCGCCATTATCTGCGCCTCCCCTGCCAGGTCGAGCATTTCGGTATCGTTGAGATTATCGCCAAATGCCAGGCACGCAGCCGGGGTTAACTCTAAGCGTTCAAGCAGCGCTGCTAACGCCACGCCTTTATTGACCCCGCCCGCCATAATTTCCAGCGAATACTCTGTTGAATAAGTAATGTGCAACGCGTCGCCATAGGCCTTTTGAATCTGCGCCTCAAGACGTTTAAGCGCATTAGGATCGCCTAAATAGAGTACTTTGCCGACGCCGCTGCTATCCATCTGTGCGGGGGGAACTACCTGATAGCGAAAACCGGTGGACGCGTGCAGAGTGAGCAACTGCGGGGCATCCTGGTCAATATGCCAGCCGCTTTCGCGGTACAGATTAAGCCGCACCTCAGGCGGGCGCGGCAGGTCGATCAGCGCCTGCGTGTGCTCACCCGCTAAATGAGACGACGCCAGCAGTTTGCCTGCCGGGTCGTGAACATAGGCGCCGTTGGTACTGATCATGTGCATAGGAACTGCTAGCTGATCGCGAAACACCTTCATATCGTCATAATGGCGGCCCGAGGCAAGCGCCACGTGATGGCCTTTTTTGACCAGCGCTCGCAGCACCTCAATGGTGCTTGGGTGCAGCGTGTGGTCACCTCCCAACAGGGTTCCATCCAGGTCAGAAACAATCAGGCGGGGTGTCATAGCGCGCTCCATCGGCATGGCTGTTTAGCTTAACCGATTCCGCTGAGCGCGTGTAAGCCTTTGACTCGCCGTCATCTGCGCCAACTTCGCATGGTGACAATTGGCGCGGCCTGCGGGAATCCGTATAGTGGCACCCTAACTCTCGCCAACTGATTGAGCTCATGCTTCAGAATAACTCCATGCTTGCCCAGCTCAAGCAACAGATTCGTCAAACCACCCCCCGCGCTGAAGGGGTGATCAAAGCCACCGACAAAGGTTTCGGTTTTCTTGAAACTGACGACGGTGAATCTTATTTCGTGCCGCCACCGGCCATGAAGCAAGTGCTTCACGGTGACCGCGTGGAAGCAGTTATCCACGAGAACGGTGACAAAAAATCCGTTGAGCCTGAAAAGCTGATTGAGGCTGGGCTGGATCGATTTGTGGCCCGCGTGCAAAAGCGTGAAGGTCGCCTTGCCGTCGTGCCTGACCATCCGTCGATCAAAAATGTGCTTAAGGCGCGAATTAAAAACAGCCTTGATGAAAACAGCATTGCCGACGGCGACTGGGTGGTAGCTCGACTGGTGCGCCATCCGCTGAAAGCCGATGACCGCGCCTTCTTTGCCCAGATTGATGAGCTGGTCGCTAAAAGCGATAACCCGGCCGTGCCGTGGCGCGTCACCCTGGCCCGCCACGCGCTGGAGCAAGAATGTCCCGACGCAGGCAGCGAATGGCCGCTGCATGATGAAGGCCTTACCCGTGAAGACTTAACGTCCACGCCCTTCTTCACCATTGATGGTGAAAAAACCCGCGACATGGATGATGCGTTGCACGTCGCCATCCGCAGCGAAGGCGGCTGGCGTTTAAGCGTGGCCATTGCCGACCCCACCGCCTACGTGGAAGAAGGCCATGCCGCTGATTTAGAAGCCCGCGTCCGCGCCTTTACCGTTTACCTACCTGGTCAGAATGTCACCATGCTGCCAGAACAGCTGGCCGACGATCTCTGCTCGCTGTGGGAAAACCAGGATCGCCCCGCGCTAGCCTGCACGCTGGAAATTAATGCCGACGGCAGCCTGGGCGAGTATCGCTTCTTTGCAGCCAACGTTAAGTCCCACGCCAAACTTGTTTATGACAACGTCTCTGACTGGATTGAAGGTCAAGGCGACTGGGCACCGGCGGACGCTATCGCTGAGCAGCTCACCGCGCTGCGTGATTTAACTGAAGCGCGAACCGCTTGGCGCAACGAGCATGCGCTGGTATTTAAAGACCGCCCGGATTACGTCTTTGATTTGGATGCGGCCGGTAACGTATTGGCAGTGCGCACCGAAGAGCGCCGTATCGCCAACCGCATGATCGAAGAGTCGATGATTGTGGCCAATGCCTGCTGCGCCGACTTCCTGGCAACCAACATCGGCCACGGGATCTTTAACGTGCACCGCGCGTTTGAACCGGAAAAAGCCGAGGCCGCCCAAGAATTCCTGGCAGGCCAAGAGATCGTGGTAGATCGCGAAGCGTTAACCGAGCTTGCCCGTTACACCGAGCTTAAGCGCGCGCTGGAAAGTCGCGATGACGCTTGGTTAGACGCTCGTCTGCGCCGCTTCCAAGGCTTCACGATGATGTCGGCTCAGCCTGGCCCACACTTCGGCCTGGGTCTCGCGGCCTACGCCACCTGGACCTCGCCAATCCGTAAGTACGGCGACATGGTCAATCACCGCCTCATCAAGCTTGTACTTAAAGGCGAACAGGCGCCCGCCGAAGCGACTCAGCAGCTCACCGAGCAGCTGACGGAGCGCCGCCGCCTGAACCGTATGGCCGAGCGCGATGTGAAAGACTGGCTTTACGTGCGCTATTTAACGCCTGCCGCACAGAATCAAGATGCGTTTGACGCCGAAATTATGGCCATCAACCGTGGCGGTATGCGCGTTCGCCTGCTGGAGAATGGCGCAACGGCGTTTGTACCCGCCCCCTTAATGCACAGTGACCGCAGCAAAGTGGTGATTGATGATAAAGAGGGTCGCATTCAGATCGAAGGCGAAGAACGCTATAAGCTAGGCGATCCGCTTCGCGTCGTGCTCACCGAAGCCCGCGAAGAGACTCGCTCTTTGGTTGCTAAGCCAGCGGTCTAAGCAACGTAACCATCAGCGGTACACAATAACGGCGCCTTAGGGCGCCGTTATTGTGTCTATCGAGCGGTCACTTAAAGTATCTATTCAACGCTAGGGTTAGCCGTGCTGATGCCCGTGTTGTAAGAAAAAACGCAGCATTTCTTTACTGGCATCAGGGCCCTTAGGATCGGTGTAGCTTCCCTTAGCACTGCCGCCTGACCAGGCGTGCCCCGCCCCGTGTATCTGCCACTGCTCCATTTGTGATATGCCGTCGGCGTTATTATGCGCTGTGCGTGTATAGGCATGCCCATTCGCGGCTCTACCCTGCTCTATGTTAGGCACCGCACCGATACTTGCTGCGCGGTACTGAGCAGCAACGCGCTCCGCATTGCTGGGGTGCACGGTGGTGTCACGGTCGCCATGGAAGATAATGGCGGGCACTTTCGATGCCCATCCGCCGGCTTTTACGTTGCCTCTTCCCAGGGATCCTGTTCCGCCTTGCATGGCGCCGAGCGCATCCGGAAGGCTCTGCGCTACGCCGTGAGGCAGGCCGGAGTGAATGCCCGCTGCGGCAAATAGCTCCGGATAGGTCATCGACAGCGTGACCGCCATGGCCCCGCCCGCTGAAAGCCCCGCGACATAAACCCGCGTAGCATCAAGCCCGTGAGTGTCGATGATGTGACGTGTCATGCCAGCAAGAATGGCTGGCTCACCGCCCTCGCGCTGCTGATCCTCGGCTCTAAACCAGTTCCAGCACTTTGAGCTGTTAGCGGTCATCGGCTGAGCCGGATAAAGCACGCAGCACAGCTGCGCTTCGGCGAGACCATTCATCGCGGTTCCCGCGGCGAAATCATCCGGGCTCTGTGTGCAGCCATGAAGCATCACCACCAGAGGCAGCGCCTGGCCGTGATAGCCGCTAGGCAGATACAGTTTGTAATCACGCGAGCCAACATGATGCGTAAAGCGACCGGCAGTAAAAGTGCCCGCATTTTTCGCACGGGTACGATCAAACGCTGTGGATGGTTGCGCCGTTGATGCTCGCGACACCGTCGGTTCGTCTTCAACACGCTGGCAGGTGCCCATGTAGGTATCGCCGCCCCGGTAAGCCTTACTCGGCGCTTGCTTACTTCTCGTTTCGGGTGCGCCGCCGTTAAGAAGCGCCATCGCCTCGTGCAGCTTTCCTGCGCGCGTGAGCCGCGTTGCCTCTTCCATTCGCTTGGTCATGTTGGCGTCAATCATCGTCAATGTCCTTATTGATTCATACAGAGATTAGTAGATGCGATCCGCCAAAGCGGCCTTGACCGCGGCGCTTGCATGCAGGGCGCCAAGCACTACCACCGATTCAATCGTGTCGCGGGCAAGCTCAGGCGTCACATCGTCGGCAATACTTACCATGCCCAGTACCTGAATCTGCAGCGTCTCGCCCGCCGACTGCAGGGCTTCCAGATCAATACGGCTGTAATGCTCCAGGCCTAGCACGAATGCCTTGCGGGAGACGGTCTCCTTAACAACATCGGCATGCGTTGCCAGCTGGTTGCGGATGGCGGTACGAATTAGATCGGTCCGGTTGGAATAGAACCCCTCCTGAACGAGCAAGTCGATCTGCCCCAGATCGACAACCCCCAGATTAATGGTGATCTTCTCGCTCGAGTCTGCGCTTTTACGGCGAAATTCATGCACGCTCATGGCCCATTCCTTATTGCTTTATAAAGGTGAAAACAATGACACGCCCCCCTGCATCGGAGCGACACCCAATAATAAAAAAACATCCCCATACCATCCATATGGATGGTATTTATCATAGCCTTATTTAAACAGGAGTCCAGCGCTAATAATCCAAGACGCTCACGCTCGCTGTCGCCGAACTGACTTATTTCTCCCTTATGGTGAAACGATGACACGGCTAGGTTTTGGAGGTTAGTTTGCACATCGCAGACGTAACGATGTTTTATGCACCCGCCAGTGGCGGTGTACGCACTTACTTACAGGCCAAACATCGCGTGTTTTCACACCTGCCTCAGCTGCGCACTAGCCTGCTGGTGCCGGGGGCAGAGCGCGATAGCCTTGGCGATCATCACACGCTGCCGGCATTACATTTACCGCTGGGCCAGGGCTACCGTTTCCCGCTACGCGGGAGAGCATGGCGAGACACCCTGATTGACCTACAGCCAGACCTTATTGAAGCCGGTGATCCTTACGTGACGGCGTGGGCGGCGCTTGCCGCAGGCCAACAACTTGGCGTGCCGGTGGTAGGCTTTTATCACTCAGACCTACCGCGCTTGATGGGCGATCGCTTTGGACGCCACGTTGAAAAGCGCCTAATTCGCTACGTCACCAATCTTTACCGCCAGTTTGATAGCGTACTGGCGCCCTGCAACGCGATGGCTAATCGTTTACGCGACTGGGGTGTCGACAACGTTAGGGTACAGCCGCTGGGCGTCGATTTAGCACGCTTTAACCCTCAACAGCGTGACGCGACGTTTCGCCAAACGCTGGGCATACCTCCCGATAAAAAGCTGCTGATCTTCGTGGGGCGAAACTCCCGCGAGAAAAATATCGATATCTTGCTTTCAACTATGCGCCAGCTAGGTGGCGATTATCATTTGCTGCTAATGGGGCCTGGCATGCCCCATCACGCTGCCAGCAATGTCACCATTGTGAACCGCTGCTGCGGCGTGCATGAGGTGGCAAAAGCATTGGCCAGTAGCGATGCTCTGCTACATGCCGGCACACGGGAGACCTTCGGTTTAATTGCCCAGGAAGCCATGGCGAGCGGAATTCCGGTGGTCGCGGCCAGAGCGGGCGCGCTCGCAGAAAACGTGCCGCTGGGGGCCGGCATTTTATGCCGCCCGCTAGACCCTGCGGCGATGGCGGAAGCCTGCGTTGCGCTGTTCAGCAATGACGTTGCGGCCAGCGGACATCACGCGCGCAGGCATGTAGAGCGCCACTTCAATTGGGACGGCGTCATGCACTCACTGCTTGAGCACTACCGCCTCCTTTGTCACGGCAGCCAGCCCTATGCTCTCCCCCAACACCGCTAATCGTCGGCTGCTGCAGTGGCGGCCGCTCCATGGCGTGATGATTGCGTTAGCGCTGATTGCGCCGTTAGTGCTCACCACATGGCTGGGCGGCACTGAGGCGCTGCAGCGTGTCAGGCATTTCCCCTTGGGCTTATTAGCACTGATGCTGGCGATGGCCTTTATGTGCTGGAACATTAATGCAGTGAGGCTACGGTTAATGCTGGGCGGCCGTGCAGGCAGACTCGGCCAACGCAGCGCGCTGGGTATTGAACTGGCGTCTAAATTTGCGCTGTGCGCCACGCCAGGAGGCAGTGGCGGGCCTGTGACGCTGCTATTGCTACTGGCTAGGCGCGGCTTTCCACCGGCCAAAGGCACGGCGGTGTTTCTGATTGATCAGGGCTGCGACCTAGTGTTTTTTCTCGCCATGCTGAGTGGGCTGGTGCTTTTTTCGCTGGTCACCGATACCCAGTGGCCGCATCAATCGCTAGTGCAGTGGGCGTTGGCTGGCTTAGCCTTCATGGCAGCCCTGATCAGTTTGATCATGCGCTATTTGCCGTACTTATTGCGAACAAAACGCTTAGCAACGCCGTGGCCAAGCCGCTACCGGCGCCGCTGGCTAACACGCCGTTTATTACGCTGCCGACATGCGTTGAAGGTAACGCTTTCTCTGCCGCGCGTTACGCTACTGGCCATGCTGCTGCTAACGACGATCCATTGGCTAATGCGCTATAGCTTACTGTATTTAGCGGTGCTGGGGGTTGGTGGGCATGCGGATTGGATGTGGACATTCTTAACCCAAATGCTCTCGATGGCGGCCAGCCAGCTGAGCTTTTTGCCCGGTGGCGCGGGTGCCGCTGAAGTGGGCGTGGGCAGCCTATTATTGCCATTGATGGGACGCGAACAGGCCGCAGCAGCGGTGCTGGTGTGGCGGTTAGTCAGCTATCACCTTTACCTAGCAGCAGGTGCACCGCTATTCGTTGTGTATGGCTACCGTCTGCTCAGTCGTTATTCTGAACAATAACCTTATCCGCTAACGAATAAAGGCGCCCCGAAGGGCGCCTTTACAGCGTGCAGCTAAACGTCAATGGCTTACCAGCCAGTAACTTCTTTTAGCGCATCGCCAATGTCAGCCAAAGAGCGCACGGTTTTAACACCGGCGTCTTCAAGGGCCGCAAACTTCTCGTCAGCGGTGCCTTTACCGCCAGAGATGATTGCGCCCGCATGGCCCATACGCTTGCCAGGAGGTGCAGTAACACCGGCAATGTAAGAAACCACAGGCTTAGAAACGTGGTCTTTGATGTAAGCCGCCGCTTCTTCTTCCGCCGTACCGCCGATTTCACCGATCATAACGATGGCTTCGGTTTTCGGGTCTTTCTCGAACATCTCAAGGATGTCGATGAAGTTAGAACCCGGAATCGGGTCGCCGCCGATACCAACACAGGTAGACTGACCAAAACCGTGATCAGTTGTCTGCTTAACGGCTTCATAGGTCAAGGTACCTGAACGCGATACGATGCCGACGCGGCCTGGCTGATGAATATGCCCCGGCATGATGCCGATTTTGCATTCACCCGGTGTAATAACACCCGGGCAGTTAGGGCCGATCAGACGTACGCCCAGCTCGTCGCATTTAACTTTTGCTTCGAGCATATCTAGCGTAGCGATGCCTTCAGTGATGCACACAATCAGCTTGATACCGGCATTCGCCGCTTCAAGGATTGAGTCTTTACAGAACGGCGCCGGCACGTAGATAACGCTGGCTTCCGCACCGGTTTTCTCTACCGCTTCTTTAACGGTGTTAAAAACGGGCAGACCGAGGTGCGTTTGGCCGCCTTTGCCCGGCGTAACACCACCGACCATTTGCGTACCGTAGGCAATCGCCTGCTCGGAGTGGAACGTGCCCTGGCCACCGGTGAAGCCCTGGCAGATGACCTTGGTGTTCTTATCGATCAGGATGCTCATTACTTGCCCTCCGCCGCTTTAACGACCTGCTGAGCCGCGTCGGTCAGACTGGTAGCCGCGATGATATTCAGACCGCTAGACGCTAATTTTTCAGCACCCAGCTCGGCGTTGTTACCTTCTAGACGTACGACAACCGGCACATTGACACCGACTTGCTCAACGGCACCGATAATGCCTTCAGCAATCATGTCGCAACGTACGATACCGCCGAAGATGTTAACCAGTACGGCTTTAACATTGTCGTCAGACAGGATGATTTTGAACGCTTCAGCTACGCGCTCCTTGGTTGCGCCGCCGCCGACGTCCAAGAAGTTTGCTGGCTTGCCGCCGCTCAGGTTAACAATATCCATCGTACCCATGGCCAGGCCTGCGCCATTTACCATGCAGCCGATGTTGCCATCAAGCGCTACATAGTTAAGCTCCCACTTCGCCGCATCGGCTTCGCGCTGGTCTTCTTGAGACGGATCGCGCATAGCTTGCAGGTCTGGGTGGCGGTACAGCGCATTGCTGTCGAGGCCCAGTTTGGCATCGAGGCAGTGCAGATTGCCTTCTTCAGTGACAACCAGCGGGTTAATTTCCAACAGCGCCAGGTCTTTGTCGTGGAACAACTGCGACAAACCTAGGAAAATCTTGGTGAACTGTTTGATCTGGTCGCCTTTCAGGCCCAGTGCAAACGCTAGTTCACGCGCTTGGTACGGCTGTGCGCCGACCAGCGGATCGATTTCTGCTTTAAGAATTTTTTCCGGCGTTTCTTCTGCAACTGTCTCGATCTCTACACCACCTTCGGTAGAAGCCATGAAGACAACGCGACGGGTAGTACGATCAACAACAGCGCCGAGGTACAGCTCATCGGCGATATCGGTGCAGGTTTCAACTAGAATCTTGGCAACCGGCTGACCTTTTTCGTCAGTTTGGAAGGTTACTAAGTTCTTGCCTAACCATTTTTCAGCGAATGCTTTAGCTTCAGCCGGATCTTTGATCAGCTTAACGCCGCCTGCTTTACCGCGGCCACCAGCGTGAACCTGGGCTTTAACAACCCACATGTCTCCGCCGATTTTTTTGCAAGCTTCTTCCGCTTCTTCGGGGGTGTCGACAGCAAAGCCTTTAGACACTGGTAGACCATAGTCGGCAAACAGCTGTTTACCTTGATACTCGTGAAGATTCATCGATTCATGCCATTGGTTGCATGTGACTCGAACGATGATCAGTTTCTATCAAACTGGTCATCCCCGTTCTTTCGATCTTTGCGTATGACGACAAAGCCGAAAGTGTTGCGCCACCCAGAGGTGGCGCTTCGTTGTTGCTTACTGAATTATTTACGCTTCTTACGATTGGCCATATGGATCGCGTGGCCATCTACCGCAAGTGCTGCTTCGTGCACGGCTTCCGACATCGTCGGGTGTGCATAGCAGGTGAGGGCCAAGTCTTCAGCGCTAGAGCCGAATTCCATCGCAATTACGCCCTGGGCAATCATTTCACCGGCGTGCTGACCCACAATGTGCATGCCGAGAATACGGTCGGTTTCTGCATCAGCGATGATCTTAGCGCTACCTTCGGTGGCGTTATTAGCCATCGCACGACCGCTGGCCGCGAACGGGAAGGTGCCGGTTTTGACTTCGATACCTTTCGCTTTGGCATCTTGTTCAGTGATACCGACCCACGCGACTTCCGGATAGGTATAGATGACGCTAGGAATAGTGTCGTAGTTCATCTCGGCTTTATGGCCCGCGATAATATCAGCGACCATGATGCCTTCTTCAGACGCTTTGTGTGCCAGCATCGGGCCACGTACGCAGTCACCGATGGCGTAAACGCCCGGCACATTAGTACGGCACTGATCATCGACAAAGATAAAGCCACGCTCGTCCAGCTCAATGCTTACGCCATCAGCAATGACGCCTTTGGTGTACGGACGACGACCAACGCAAACGATGAGCTTATCAAACGTCATTTCCTGCTCGCCGTTGGCATCGCTGTATGTCACAACGATTTCTTCGCCTTTGACGTCAGAGCCGGTCACGCGCGCACCAAGCTTAATATCCAGGCCCTGCTTCTTGAGCAGCTTCTGAGTTTCTTTGGCAACGGTGGCATCCACCATTGGTAAGAAAGAGTCCATCGCCTCAAGCACGGTCACTTCAGAACCTAAACGGTTCCATACGCTGCCCAGCTCAAGACCAATAATGCCAGCACCGATAACGCCTAGACGCTTAGGTGTTTCAGTGAATTCCAACGCGCCGGTAGAATCAACAATCAGGCCTTCAGTCAACGGCGTCGGCGGAATTTCAACCGGCACAGAGCCTGCGGCAATAACGATGTTATCGGCGTCGTAAGTAGAGGTATTGCCCTCAGCATCGGTGACTTCGACCTGCTTACCAGAAATCACTTTAGCGGTGCCTTCAAGAGCCGTTACACCGTTGGCTTTGAAAAGGCCAGAGATGCCGCCGGTCAAGTTCTTAACGATCTTGTCCTTGCGCGCAATCATCTTGGCAACGTCCATCGTGACGTCACTCGCCTGAATACCCATGTCGTCGAAATCGTGCTTCGCTTCGGCGAACTTATGCGAGGCTTCAAGCAGTGCTTTAGACGGAATACAGCCAACGTTCAAACAGGTGCCGCCGTGAACAACGTTGCCTTCTTTACCGATCCATTTTTCGACACAGGCCGCTTTCAGGCCCATCTGTGCTGCGCGAATAGCGGCCACGTAACCGCCAGGGCCGGCACCGATAACGATCACATCAAACTTATCAGCCATGTTGGCTCCTTTAGCTTGCTGGCCTTCCACCCTCTGGGGTGGAAGGCTGTGTGCGATTGCAGATAAATCCTGGAAGATGCATTAGCGTCATATGCCGATGCTTATTTAGACATCCAGCAGCAGACGTGCAGGATCTTCCAGCAATTCTTTAAGGGTAACCAAGAACTGGACAGCGTCTTTGCCGTCGATCATACGGTGGTCGTAAGAGAGCGCCAGATACATCATCGGGCGAATCTCGACCTTACCGTTAACTGCCATCGGACGATCCTGGATTTTGTGCATTCCCAGAATGGCGGTTTGCGGCGGATTGATGATCGGCGTCGACATCAATGAGCCAAAAGTGCCGCCATTGGTGATCGTAAAGGTGCCACCGATCATGTCGTCCATGCCCAGCTTGCCGTCACGAGCACGCTTACCGAAGTCGACGATGGTGCGCTCAACGTCAGCAATTTTCATGCTGTCGGTATCACGCAGCACCGGCACGACAAGCCCACGAGGGGTGGATACCGCGACGCCGATATCTTGGTAGCCGTGATAAACGATGTCGGTACCGTCGATAGAAGCGTTAACGTCTGGGTAGCGCTTGAGCGCTTCAGAGGCCGCTTTTACAAAGAAGCCCATAAAGCCCAGTTTAATATCGTGAGCTTTTTGGAAGGTTTCTTTGTACTGGGCACGCAGGGCCATGATCTCGGTCATGTCCACTTCGTTGTACGTCGTCAGCATCGCTGCCGTTTGCTGTGCCTGAACCAACCGCTTAGCGATGGTTTGGCGCAGGCGGCTCATGGGTACACGTTTCTCAACGCGATCACCTTCAGCCACCGGTGCAGCGGCCGCTTTCGCCGGTGCAGCAGCCTTAGCAGCTTTCTTGGCAGAGCCGTCTTTGACTGCTTTCTGAACGTCTTCTTTCAAGATACGGCCACCTTTACCGGTGCCCTCGATCTTGGCGACATCCAGGTCGTGCTCAGCAACCATTTTACGGGCAGACGGAGCAAGGATTTTATCGCCCACTTTCTCATCGGCGCCATCATCATCGCTACTGCTGTCTGCTTTAGCAGGCGCTTCATCAGCACCGCTGCTATCGCCGCCAGCACCTTCAGTAAACACGGCCAGAATCGCTTCGGATTCTACTTGGCTACCCTCTTCGGCTTTGATTTCAGCCAGGGCGCCGTCTGCCGGTGCAACGACTTCCAGCACTACTTTGTCGGTTTCGATGTCGGCCAGCACTTCATCGCGCTTCACCGCTTCGCCGACTTTTTTGTGCCATGTTGCCACGGTGCCTTCCTGAATAGACTCAGGGAAGCTGGGAGCTTTGACATCGTGCTGCTTACCGCCGCTAGGCTTTTTCTCTTCCGGCTTAGCTTCTTTCTTTTCGTCTTGCTTGTCAGACGCCTCGGCTTTCGGCTCGTCAGAAGATTTCTCTTCTTTCTCAGCGCTATCGCCAGAGGCACTGGCTTCACCGATTTTGCCTAGCAGCTGCTCTGAAGAAACGGTCTCGCCCTCTTCGGCCATCACGTCTGTCAGGGTACCCGCTTCCGGTGCAACGACTTCCAGCACCACTTTGTCGGTTTCAATTTCAACAATCAGCTCGTCACGTTCAACGCTGTCACCCGGCTTTTTATGCCACGCCGCCACTGTGCCTTCGGCAACGGATTCCGGAAAGGTTGGCGCTTTGATCTCAGTAGCCATGTCGTTTCCCTTATGTGTTCTCTAAATCCAGTGGCCGCTTATAGGTTAAAAGCGTCTTCCACCAGCTGGCGCTGCTGTTCAGTATGGACGGACATATAGCCGGCTGCCGGAGCAGCAGAGGCAGGACGTCCTGCGAATTTCAAATCGCGCCCGAAGCCATCTTTCAGCATATCGGCCACTGCACGTATGTTGTGCTGACTAGAGTACCAGGCGCCTTGGTTCAGCGGCTCTTCCTGACACCACACAATGTCTTCTACGTTGGTATAGTCCTTAAGCGCTTCCAGAAGTTCTTCTTTCGGGAAGGGATAGAGCTGCTCAAGGCGTAGAATCGCCGTGTCCTCACGCTCATTCTCAGCGCGCGAAGCGGCCAGGTCGTAATAAACCTTGCCAGCGCACAGCACAACACGTTTAACCTTTTCTGGCGCAAGCTCTGCTTGATCGGCAAGCACCATGTGGAACTTACCGTGGGCAAGATCTTCAAGGCTCGAAATCGCTTCTTTATGACGCAGCAGCGATTTAGGTGTCATCACCACAAGAGGCTTACGCAGCGGGCGAATTACCTGACGACGCAGCAAATGATAAATCTGTGCGGGAGTCGTCGGCACACATACCTGCATATTTTGCTCGGCGCACATCTGCAGGAAACGCTCTAAGCGTGCGGAGGAATGCTCCGGGCCCTGACCTTCATAGCCATGGGGTAACAGCATGGTTAAACCACACACCCGGCCCCACTTCGTCTCACCTGAGGAGATGAACTGGTCCACCACCACCTGGGCACCGTTAAAGAAGTCACCAAACTGTGCTTCCCAGATCACCAGATCATTCGGCGCGGTCGTTGAGTAACCATACTCAAATGCCAGCACCGCTTCTTCAGAAAGGAAAGAGTCATGAATGGTGAAACACGGCTGCCCGTCGGTCATATTCTGCAGCGGAACATAGGTCGAGCCGTCTTTCTGATTGTGCACCACCGCATGGCGATGGGAGAAAGTACCGCGTCCTACGTCCTGCCCAGTAATACGAATCGGATGACCTTGCTCTAACAGCGTGGCGTAAGCGAGCGTTTCTGCAAACCCCCAGTTAAGCGCCAGCCCACCGGCCTGCATCTTGCGCCGATCTTCATAAATCTTAGCGACCTGACGCTGAACTTCGACACCGTCTGGAACTTCACACATGCGTGCGGCTAGCTGCTGCAGACGCTTCATATCGAAGGTGGTGTCTGCATCGCCCGACCACTCGTGGCCCAGGTAAGGTGCCCAGTCAACAAACAGCGAAGCATTGGGTTCTTGCACTAGCGCATTGGCAACGTGGTTGCCGGCAACTAAATCACTGCGATACGTTTCCACCATTGCTTTGGCGGACTCTTCTGACAGCACGCCCTGATCAACCAGGCGCTTGGCATACAGCGTGCGTGCAGACGGATGACCTTTAATTTTTGCATACATCATTGGCTGCGTGCCGGATGGCTCGTCAGCTTCGTTGTGACCGCGACGGCGGTAACAAACCAGATCGATCACCACGTCCTTTTTGAACTGCTGGCGATAGTCGAGAGCGACCTGTGTTGCGTGCAGCACTGCATCCGGGTCATCGCCATTAACATGAAAAATAGGCGCTTGAACCATCTTGGCAATATCAGTGCAGTATTCGGTAGAGCGTGCATCCAGCGGATGTGACGTGGTAAAGCCCACTTGGTTATTAATCACAACGTGGACGGTACCGCCGGTCTTATAAGCACGGGTTTGGGACATCTGGAATGTCTCCATCACCACGCCCTGACCAGCAAAAGAAGCATCACCATGGACGTTGATAGGCAGTACTTTACTGCCATCTTCATCTTTGCGGCGATCTTGACGAGCGCGAACCGAACCTTCTACCACCGGCGCCACGATTTCTAGGTGCGATGGATTAAACGACATGGCCAAGTGAACTTCGCCACCCGGAGACATGACGTTAGAACTAAAGCCCTGATGGTACTTAACGTCACCTGAGCCACGCTCGATGACTTTTTTACCATCAAACTCATCGATCAAATCAGCTGGGTTTTTGCCCAAAATATTGACCAACAGGTTAAGTCGCCCGCGGTGTGCCATACCGATGACCACTTCCTTGGTGCCATAACCCCCGGCACGCTGGATGAGTTCATCCATCATGGGCACAAACGCTTCACCGCCCTCAAGGCCGAAACGCTTGGTACCTGGATATTTGGATGCCAGGTAATTCTCCAAGCCTTCAGCCGCCGTCAAGCGCTCCAGAACGTGCTTGCGCACGTCAGCGCTGAATTCGGGCGCACTGCGAACCGACTCAAAACGCCGCTGCAACCAGCGTTTTTCTTCTGTATCGACAATGTGCATGATCTCGCAGCCGATGGAGCGGCAATACGTACGCTCCAACGCATCCACGATATCGCGCAGCGGTGCTTTGTCGATGCCTAAGAAGAAAGAACCGGTTTGGAACTCGGTGTCCAAATCAGCTTTTGAAAGCTGATGAAACGACAGATCGAGATCCGGTACGGGGGTGGGATTACGCAGTCCTAGCGGGTCGATATTGGCCTTTTGATGGCCACGAAAGCGGTAGGCGTTAATCAGCTGCAGGACTTTCACCTGCTTTTTATTCTCTCCGCTATCGGCAGCGGCGACTACGCGGCCCGGGCGATTTTCACGCCCTAGCTGGTAGAACTGATCACGTACTGGGCTTAGTGGGACATCGTGGGAGGCGCCGCCCTCGGGACGAGGCAGCTGATCAAAATAGCTGCGCCATTCGTCAAGGACAGACTCAGGATCTGCGAGGTACTGCTCGTAAAGCGCTTCCACGTAGTGAACATTGCCGCCACTAACGTGAGAGGAACGCCACATCAACTCCATTATGCCTTGTTGCATCTCTCGGTCACCCTGCACTGATGGGGTGGTATCGGTATCGTCGCAAGCGTGCGGCGACATCGCTGTTGCCCTGCCGGCGGGGCGATACATTTACCGGCGGCGCCGGCCAGCGGCCGGAAACCCTATTCATCTAACGATTTCTCATCAAGCAATTCTTCATCAAGCAATTCTTCATCAAGCAATTCGTCGTCTAGCAATTCATCACCTAACGGTTCATACGGCTTTTAATCTTCAGTTCATGCTCGAAAGCCGGTACTCAAGGCACCGGCTTTCAAACTTGCCTGGTCAGCAGTGCGGCGTGACGCCGCACTACGTGACGAACCCTATGATAACAAGCGAAGCCCCATGATTTAAGTGGCATTGTTGCTCAACTTAAGCGGCGCTCACTTTTTTACTCAAATGTCATACGCTTAGGTAGCATCGGCGAGTAGCATTTCGCGGATTTTACCGATCGCACGAGTAGGATTCAGGCCTTTTGGACATACCGCCACACAGTTCATGATGCCACGGCACCGGAAAACCGAGAAAGGATCTTCCAGATTGCTTAGACGCTCACTAGTGGCCGTATCACGAGAATCGGCCAAAAAGCGGTATGACTGTAGCAGACCCGCAGGCCCCACAAACTTCTCAGGGTTCCACCAAAACGACGGGCACGACGTAGAACAGCATGCACACAAAATACACTCATACAGGCCGTCTAGCTTTTCGCGCTCTTCCGGAGACTGAAGACGCTCAATAGCCGGCGCAGGCGTATCGTTTTGCAGGTAGGGCTGAATACGCTCGTACTGCTTATAGAACAAGCCCATATCAACGACCATGTCGCGAATAACCGGCAAGCCAGGCAGCGGGCGCAGGGTCAGCTTGTTGTTTTTCACAACGTCTGACAGCGGCGTGATACACGCCAGGCCGTTTTTGCCGTTCATGTTCATGCCGTCTGAACCGCAAACGCCTTCACGGCAGCTGCGACGAAACGCCAGACCGCTGTCTTGCTCCTTCATTAGATGAAGAACATCCAGCACCATTACATCGCGGCCTTTGGTATCGACCTGAAACTCCTGCATGTAAGGTGCGGAGTCGGTTTCCGGATTATAGCGGTATACGGATACCTGAAGATTGGACATAGTGACTCCCTCTCGTCAATGCGGCGTTTAGTAGGTACGAACCTTAGGTTCGAACGTATCAACAGTTTTCGGCTTGAAGTTAACGTCACGCTGCTTCATCTGCTTGGTCAGCGGGAAGTAGAGCGAGTGTTTCAGCCAGTTGACATCATCACGGTCAGGATAGTCATAGCGCGAGTGGGCGCCACGGCTTTCTTTACGCTCAAGGGCAGCGATCGCCGTCGCTTCTGCCACTTCCATCAAGTTATCAAGTTCTAGCGCTTCAACCCGTGCGGTGTTGAACGCATTAGACTTATCAGGCAGATACGCCTGGCCGATCCGCTCACGCAGCAGCGCTAGCTTCTCAACGCCTTCCAGCATGTTTTTCTCTTCGCGGAATACGCCGAAGGAGGTCTGCATGATTTCCTGAAGCTCAGCCTTAAGTTCAGGAATGCTTTCACCACCTTCCGACTCATTCCAGCGCGTAATACGCTTCATGGCTGATTCAACGTCAGAATCGGTAGCATCCAGATACTCAATGCCTTCGTTCAGCGCACCTTCGATAAACATGCCTGCGGCACGACCAAAGACCACTAAATCAAGCAGTGAGTTACCACCCAAACGGTTAGCACCGTGAACAGATACACACGCCGCTTCACCACAAGCGAATAGGCCGTTAACGATATGATCGTTACCGCTTTCGTCTTGTGTAATCGCCTGGCCATGAATATTGGTCGGAATACCGCCCATCATGTAGTGGCAGGTCGGTACGACCGGGATCGGATCGGTAGCAGGATCGACATGTGCAAAGGTCTTAGAAAGCTCAACGATACCCGGCAGGCGCTTACCAAGAACGTCTTCGCCCAGATGATCAAGCTTCAAGAAGACGTGATCGCCCTTCTCGCCGCAGCCACGACCTTCCAGAATTTCCATGACCATAGAGCGGGCAACAACGTCACGGCCGGCCAAATCTTTGGCGTTCGGCGCATAACGCTCCATAAAGCGCTCGCCGTCTTTATTGATCAGGTAGCCACCTTCACCGCGGCAACCTTCGGTAACCAGCGTACCCGCACCGTAAATGCCGGTCGGATGGAACTGCCACATTTCCATGTCTTGCATCGGGAAACCGGCGCGCATTGCCATGCCAATGCCATCACCCGTATTGATCAAGGCATTGGTCGTGGAGGCGTAAATACGGCCCGCACCACCGGTCGCCAGTACTGTGGCTTTCGATTTAACGTGAACCACTTCACCGGTTTCGATGCACATAGCGATGCAGCCAACCACGTCACCGTCAGCATTTTTGACCAAATCTACCGCATACCACTCATTGAGGAACACAGTGTCGTTCTTCAAGTTGTTCTGATACAGGGTATGTAACAGCGCATGGCCGGTACGGTCAGCCGCGGCACAGGTACGTGCTGCCTGGCCGCCTTCACCAAAGTTTTTAGACTGGCCACCAAACGGGCGCTGATAAATGCGGCCGTTATCTAAGCGCGAGAACGGCAGACCCATGTGTTCAAGCTCGAATACCGCCTTCGGGCCTTCAGAACACATATACTCAGCCGCGTCCTGGTCAGCAATATAGTCACCGCCTTTAACGGTATCGTACATGTGCCAGCGCCAATCATCGTTCGGATCATCAGACCCAATCGCGCAGGTAATGCCGCCCTGAGCAGAAACGGTGTGAGAGCGCGTCGGGAAAACTTTTGATAACACGGCCGTCTTTTTGCCGGACTTCGCAAGCTCCAGAGCGGCTCGCAGGCCAGAGCCACCGCCACCAATAATAATGGCGTCAAACGTCAGGCTACGCAGATTAGACATGTATCAAGCTCCCCACAGAATTTGAATGCCCCACACCAAGTACACAAAAATACCCAAAATGATGACAGCTTGGGCACCCATGCGCAGGCAAGTAGACTTAAGATAGTCAGTGGTTACGGTCCACAGGCCGATCCAGGCATGTGCCGCGATGGCGATAAAGGCCAGTAGCGAGAAAATTCGCATCCACGTTTGGTTGAACAGGCCGCTCCATGCGTAATAATCAAGGTTCGGATTAAACAGCAAGAAGCCGACGATAAAGACCGTATAAAGAGCCAGAATCACCGCGGATACGCGCTGCATCAGCCAGTCAGAAAGCCCACTACGGCCAAAGCTAGTGATATTAGTTACCATACCCAAACTCCTGCCAAAATAATCAGAACGGCACTGACCACGATGGTGATCTGGGCCTTTTTCACGCCACCTTCAAGGGTCACACCAATATCGGCATCCATCAGCAGGTGTTTAATACCGGCGACAAAATGGAATGCCAAGGCGGATAACAGTCCCCAAGCAATGAACTTAGCCAAGAAATTATTGGCTAACGCATTGCTAACGGCGTCGAAACCCGCCGGAGATGACAATGACTTGCCCAACGCCCAAAAAGCGAAAATCAGGCCAACGAACAGGATGACACCCGTGATGCGGTGTGTGATCGACGTCAATGCCGGTAGTGGGAAATGTATCGTAGATAGATCTAGGTTTACGGGTCGTTTGCTATTCACGGCTTTATACACACTCTCTTGGCCCGCTCTGCGACAGGTCGGGCATGGCCCGAGCGGGCAGTGGTTGCTGGAAGGGGCTCGGCCGTTGCCAAGTCGGGCACGACCACCTACCTGCCGGTCGCGCGCCGTGGATTATAAGAACCTTCGCCCTCGCTTACAAACCGAACTCAGGCCTAAGTCGACTCTGGTGGAAAAAAATCCGTTTATAGTGAGTCGATTTTGCGCTGCAGCATGGTTATAGTGTCCATAGATTAGCAGATTGATAAGCCTGTTAACGTACTATGGTAATTTTTTCGCGCTTTTTGACGCCTTCATATATTGTAGGCTTTTTTGAATCTTATACAAAAACTATTCACAACAATAATACCTGCACAGTTTACGCCTAGCGCATCGGATAATTGACAAAATGTCGCACACTTCTATAGTGGGCAGGCCTTTTCGCCGGCGCGGTATGCGCAGCAATGACTTTATGTCCCAACCCGAATACGAAAGGAGGCCTGCATGGCTGACAGGAAAGCGACACTGACGGTAGACGGCATCGATAAACCGATCGAGCTACCCATGTATTCCGGCACACTTGGCCCCGACGTCATCGACGTACGTGAGCTGGGTGCTGAAGGCCTGTTCACCTACGACCCCGGCTTTATGGCCACCTCTTCCTGCCAGTCTGCCATTACCTATATTGATGGTGGCAAGGGCGTATTGCTGCACCGCGGCTACCCCATTGACCAACTGGCCAAAGAATCAAATTTCGTTGAGCTTAGCTACACTCTGCTGTTCGGTGAGCTGCCCAGTGAAGAGCAGTACGCCGATTTTGAATCGCGTATTCGCAATCACACCATGGTTCATGACCAGATCAATAACTTCTTCAAAGGGTTCCGCCGTGACGCGCACCCGATGTCTATTTTGTGTGGCGTTGTAGGCGGCTTAGCGGCTTTCTACCATGACCACATGGACATCACTCAGCAAGAAGACCGTGAGATTAGCGCCATCCGTCTGATTGCAAAAATGCCGACGCTGGCGGCCATGTCACACAAGTATAACGTTGGCCAACCGTTCAACTATCCGCGCAATGACCTGAGCTATGCAGAGAACTTCCTCTACATGATGTTCAGCAACCCGTGCGAAGAGTACAAAATCAATCCAGTATACGCGAAAGCCATGGACCGCATCTTCATGCTACACGCGGATCACGAGCAAAACGCTTCTACCTCGACAGTACGCCTAGCGGGCTCAACAGGCGCCAATCCGTTCGCCTGTATCAGTGCCGGCATCGCGGCACTGTGGGGCCCCGCTCACGGCGGCGCCAATGAAGCCGTCCTGGCAATGCTTGACGAAATTGGTGACGATTCCGAAGAGAACATCCAGCGCTTTGTTGATAAGGCCAAGGATAAAGAAGACCCGTTCAAGCTAATGGGCTTCGGTCACCGCGTTTATCGTAACTTCGATCCGCGCGCCAAGGTCATGAAAGAAACCTGTGACGAGGTACTCGCCGAGCTAGGTATGGCTGACGACCCGCAGCTCAAAATTGCCAAGCGCCTGGAACAAATCGCCCTTGAAGATGAATACTTCATTGAGCGCAAACTGTATCCGAACGTTGACTTCTATTCCGGCATCATTTTGAAAGCAATGGGCATTCCGACCAATATGTTTACCGTGATTTTTGCGGTATCCCGCACCGTTGGCTGGATCTCTCACTGGAATGAAATGCTCAGTGAAAGCTACAAAATCGGTCGCCCACGTCAGCTGTACATTGGCCATGACCAACGCGACTACCCAACGAAATAAGTCAGGCAAAATAAATCGACCTCTTCTTGGTTGATAGCAACGCGAAAGGTCACCCACGGGTGGCCTTTTTCGTATGAGCTAATATCACCACCCGTTATTTACGCCCTTCTTTTCACCACAGGCTGTGCAGAACCATCGCTACCGGCTACAACGCCTTTAACACGATCGTCTCTTAGAGTTCGCCCTTCGCCCGTTAACGCAATGGCCATCAAGCTCCCTCAACAGCGCAGCGCATCATCTTTTTCAGCCAGCGGCATTAGACGATTGGGCCACTCGATTAAGGTGCTTTTAAGCATCAATAGCGCTTGACTTTTAAACCGCAGCATCCAGAAAAATGTTTTCCACACTATCTGTGGATAACCCTGTTCACAACCACTACAAAACGTCCCGAAATCGCCATGAACAGTGGGCCAGCCTTAAATTGGTTAATTTTTGACCTACGATAAGTCATTGTTTTTTAACAGTTTAAAGTTATGTTAAAGTTTTTTACGTTAACAACAACAGGTTGTGCACAACCCTGATGAGGGAAAAGCAAAAGTGGACAAGTCAAGCATAAAATCGTCTAAAAAATACCGATTTATAGCTTTTTTGTGGATCGCAGGGATGCAAAAAACCAGCAGATGAGAAGACTCATTGCCAGAAAAATAAACAGGGATCAGGGGATAGCGATGTGATGGCGTCCCATAGGGGGTTCGAACCCCTGTTACCGCCGTGAAAGGGCGGTGTCCTAGACCACTAGACGAATGGGACATATTACGTGAATTCACGAAACAAAATGGTGGAGCCTAGCGGGATCGAACCGCTGACCTCAACACTGCCAGTGTTGCGCTCTCCCAGCTGAGCTAAGGCCCCACATGTCGCGAAGACGGAGCGTATAATACTGATTATGCCCACCTCGGTCAACAGCGAAAACGTCTATTTAGTTCTGACAACATCAGTGACAAAAACAGACGCTTTCGATATGACTATCTTACGGGGCTGTTCTTATAGAACTGTTACGCAATATCACGAAACTCTTTTTCAAAGCGCTTGGCCTGTTTTTTCGAAACACCGCCTAGCACGTCAATGGCGCCCCGCAAGCGTGCCCGAGTCATGTCAGAGCCGAGAATCGCCATCGCATCCATCACTGAGGTACTTGAAGTACTGCCAGTGATAGCAATAAATACCGGCGCGAGGAACACCTTCATTTTCAATTCAAAATGCTCGGCCAGCGTTTTCACCTCGTCAAGCAACGCCTCTTTATTCCATGCTGAAACGCCTTCAAAGCGCCAAACAAGGAACTGAAGCAGCTTGACCAGATCTTCTTCATCTAGCTTCACACTATCGAACGAGTGCTTTGTTAACGCCGGCTGACCCGCGAAGAAATGACCGGCTAACGGCATGACCTCAGAAAGCGTTTCGACCCGAGGCCGTAACTGAGGCAATATTTGCTTCACATACGCCTCGTTGAATGCCCATTCGCGTAGCGCTTTCAACAATGCATCGTCATCCAGGTCTTCACGGATATAAACACCGTTCAGCCACGTCAATTTTTCTAAATCAAAGACCGGGCCACCCAACGACACACGCGTCACATCGAAATCTGCAATCATTTCTGACAAGCTGAATTTTTCACGCTCGTCAGGCATTGACCATCCCATACGGCCTAAATAATTGGTAACGGCCTGGGGCAAAAAGCCCATACGGCGATAATAATTAATCGACGTAGGATTTTTGCGCTTAGAAAGCTTAGATTTGTCAGGATTGCGTAGTAGCGGCATATGGCACAGCACGGGCATTTCCCAGCCAAAATACTCATACAGCAGCTGATGCTTAGGTGCGGAATTAATCCACTCCTCACCGCGCAGTACGTGCGTAATACCCATCAAATGGTCGTCGACCACGTTAGCCAAATGATAGGTCGGCATGCCATCTGATTTAAGCAGTATCTGCGCATCGACCTGGGCCCAGTCCACTTCAATAGGGCCACGCAGCATGTCACTGACGACGCAAACGCCTTCAGCAGGCACGTTCATACGCACCACAAAAGGCCAGTCCTCTTGCTGGCGGCGCGCAAGCTCACTCTCATCAAGCGCTAAGTCAGTGGCTTTTAATGCCAAGTGCATGCCCGCCGCTTTGCGGGCGTCACGCAGGTCATCTAGCTCTTCACTGGTGCGATAGCACTTAAACGCATGCCCAGCGTCTAACAGCTGCTGAACGTGCTGCGCGTAAATTTCGCCACGTTCGCTCTGCCGATACGGACCATGAGGACCACCGACATCAGGACCTTCGTCCCATTCAAGGCCCAGCCAGTGCAAGGAGTCGAGAATCATCTGCTCCGACTCGGGCGTGGAACGCACTTGATCCGTGTCTTCAATACGTAAAATAAATTGGCCGCCATGCTGACGCGCAAAGCATAGATTAAAAAGCGCGATGTATGCCGTACCAACGTGGGGATCCCCGGTGGGAGAAGGTGCGATGCGAGTACGTACGGTCATGAAAACGTCCTATTGGCAAATAAGCATGGCCATATTATACCCACCTTAGCCGCAACCTACAGCGTCACGCGGGGAACATCTGGCGCTCAAAAGCGTCATAGAAGGAACTCAACGTTATTTGTCCCTTAATGCGCGCTAAAACTCTATCGATTAATATGGCACTGCAGCAAAATCTTGAGTGAGTATCTCAAGACTGAGTTAGGATATAACGCTTGGTTATAGCGCCACTGTTTTAGTGGATGGATCTCAACGAGCTTATTTAGCTCATTCAACAGGAAGATGAAATGGAATCGCTAGGCTCACGTATTAAGCAATTGCGGCTTCGGGCCAAGCTCAACAAAGCAGCTCTTGCACGCAAAGTTGGCGTGTCAGATGTCACCATTTCTTATTGGGAATCCGGGGCGATCAAACAGATCGGTCACGAACGCTTAGTTGCGCTCGCAGACGCCCTTGACTGCTCCCTGGCTACGCTATTAGAAGGTGATAGTGCTCCTGAGCTTTTAACGTTGACACATACCGGCCCCCTCCCCTGGGAACAGGTACAAGCAACGAAAATAAGAGTCCCCAGCCATCTGCCGCTAAAGATCGACTGGAAAGCACCCTGCGTCATGACCACACCCGGCCCTGACACAGACTTCTCACCGGCCACCCCTGGTGATTTACTGCTGCTTGGCCCAACGCATGTATTCCACAAAGCGGGCCATTACGTTGTACAGCGCGACGATCGTTTCGTGATCGAGCACTTCGCCAAGGCCCCCAGCGATACCGCCATCCACGCAGTATTGCTAGCCCATTGGCATTCTGCCTAAAGCGTCTATCTCCCCGGACTCTCTAGCACTTCCACCTGGTCACGCGTGCGTCTTGGTTCACTCCCTACCAAAAAGCGCCGTGAGTAGGTGGCCACTTGGCCCAGCCCATGGCGGGATTGGCTTACCAGCTCTCCCGCCAGGTGCTGGCCATTGTGGCCAATGATAGCCTGCACCGCGACGGGTTGAACGCTGCCTTCTGAAACCTCAACACGCACGTCGTAACCACCATCGGGTAATCCACTACCTGAGCCAAATGGCCCCGCTGCAAAAAGCCCGCCTTCTATCTGAGTTCGTGCCTGCCAGCGCACCCGACTTATCTCACGCTCGACAATAATTCGCACCTGAGTACCGTCAGGCAAATTGCTTTCACCCTCGACCATTAAGCGCCGATCAGTGCGCAGCGCTACATGTGTGGATAACTCGACGATAAGCGGCGCAACGTCTTCTTCTACCGCGGACGACTCCGGGGGAGCTTGCTCAGGTTGCGCCGTCGCCACCGATTCACTCGCCGGCGGCTCGGTTTCTCCACAGCCAGCCAGCAGCGCAGCAGCCACGATCAATACGCCAGCGCGATTTATTATAGTGCCCATACGAACTCCCAAAACGTTACCTAGCCTGCAGCTTACCACTGCATAGCGGCCGCCACAGCGGAATACGCCTTTTTGAACCCGCGGCACGCGCTACTTCCGGTACAATGTGCTTATCGTGCTAACAAGACACTTTCAGGAGCAGCAGCTTTGGACATCATTTGGTGGGTGGCGTATGTGGCGTTGGGCGGTTTTGTTGGCCTTATGGCAGGCTTATTAGGCATTGGAGGCGGCGGCATTATGGTGCCGATTCTCACCTCGTTATTCGTGCTTCAAGGCGTGCCCCATGAGCACCTTGCCCACTTAGCGCTAGGCACTGCTATGGCTGCGATTATTCCCGCTTCCACCGCAAGCTTACTTTCCCACCATCGGCACGAGGCGGTTCGCTGGGATATCGTGCGTTTTATTACCCCAGGCATATTAGTGGGTACTTTTTTAGCAACCTTTGTTGCCGCACTCATTCCCACCCGCAGCCTGGCGATTTTTTTCGCCTGCTTTATGGTACTGATGTCGATTCAAATGCTGATAAACGTTAAGCCTAAACCCAGCCGCAGCCTGCCCAGCCCCGTGGGCGTCAGCGGTGTGGGCCTGGGCATCGGCGGCATTTCGGCGCTGGTCGCTATCGGCGGCGGCTCGCTAACGGTCCCCTTCCTCACCTGGTGCAACGTCACGCTTCCCCGCGCCATAGGCACCTCGGCAGCCGTAGGTTTACCCATCGCGCTGGCGGGCGCACTTGGCTACATCATCAATGGCTGGGGCGTTTCAGGCCTACCCGACGCAACGCTAGGCTTTGTTTACCTACCCGCCTTTCTATTAATGGCACCCTTCAGCATCCTCATGGCACCGATCGGCGCAAAGCTCGCCCACAAGCTGCCCGTGGCGCTGCTCAAGCGAGTATTCGCTTTTTTGCTGATGGGGCTGGCACTGCAGATGGTTTACACCGTGTTTACGGCGTGAGCTATTTCGGCATACGCCAAGGGATGGCCTTCACGTTTAAAGCTTCTGATTGACAATCAAAGTAAATTTCGCTCTTGTGGATTGATTAACCAAAAACAATCCAGGAGTCCACATGAGCGAAACTCGTCCTGATTACACATCACAGGGTAAATATGCCCGCTTAATCCCCACTCTGGCTGATAGCAAAAAAGAGGAACGAGCAACCTCAATACTGTTGGCAGCACTCATGTCGGTATATGAGTTTCGCAAAGCGATGCTTCAATCAATCAACTTGCGTGTTGGCGCCCGCACCAAGCTTGAAGCCTGGACCGAAGTAGTTTTTAAAGACGAAACTCCAGCCAAAAAAAAGGGACCAGACGACAGGCCCGACGGTCTCGTCGTTCTAGATACGGGTCGTAAAAAATGGCATGCCCTGATCGAAGCAAAAGTAGGAAGCGAGACCGTTGGAGAAGAGCAGCTACTAAAATATATCAAACAAGCCAAAGAACATGGCATTAATGCTGTTATCACCATTACCAACCAGTTTGTTGCATTACCAACCCATCATCCTGTTCCCATACCCAAAAAGAACTTGCGCACGGTTGAGATTTTTCATTGGTCATGGACATACATCGTGACGATGGCTCAGCTGCTCTTAACCCAGGACAAAATAGAAAGCCAAGATCAACGGTTCATTCTGCATGAAGTGGTGAAGTATCTGGAAGACCCAAATAGTGGTAAAGCCGGCTTTACCAGCATGAACGCTGAGTGGAAAACGGTGGTTCAAAGCGCCTTTAATAATTCCAAACTTAACAAAAGCTCTGATGAAGTATTAAAAACCATCAGTAGTTGGCACCAGGAACAACGCGAGCTTTGCCTTCAAATGTGGCCATTAGTCGGTGAAAAAGTCGAAATTAAACTTCCTAGAACTCACCGCAATGATCCTAAGCAGCGCCTTACTGATGACTGCGATAAGCTAGCTTCAGAGCACCTTCTCACCAGCACCATTGCAATTCCTAATGCTGCGGCTGACCTTCTTGTAATCGTCGACATTGCGCGTAAATCGATCACATGCAGCATGCGGCTTGAAGCACCTGGAGATAAGAAAAGCAGCTCAGCAAAAATTAACTGGCTCACTAGACAGCTACCGGCTAGTGAAAAAGGGCCAGTGGTTAGAGTTAGGGCTATCCGCAAAGGGCAAGCCATGAATATCGATAAGCCGCTAGAAGAAGTCCGAAAAAACCCGATTATTTTAGATGCTGAGAATACAAGTTCACTACCCATTTACTTTGAAGTATTCACCTCACTAGACTTAGGTGGAAAGTTTTCAGGTAATCGCGTTTTCATTGAGTATCTGGAAAAAATTGTGCCTGACTTTTACCGCCATGCAGGCCAATACTTGAAAGCCTGGGTTGCTCCCGCTCCACGCGTAAAGCAATCTGAAAAAGATCCTGAAGAAGAAACTGAAGCACAGATAACAAAGACTGATGATGAGTAAACTATTTGAATCCAGTCATAGCTCCCCTGAATCCTCAGGGGGCTACTAATCCTATAGTTTTCTCGCGCTCTTGCCATATATAGCTTTACTGATCAATTTGATGCAAATCATTATCTACGGTGGGTCTAAGAAATCGCCTAAATAACACGGTACTTGCCTGATCACAATTCCTCTGAGGTTCTGCACGATGACACCTACACTGTGCCGAGTGTACTTTCTTACGTACAATGTCTGCATAAATAACGCTACTCGTTAGAAAGCTTTCCTAGCCGTACCAGAATTTTAAGGCATCAGCCACAGAAATCACTAAATGACTAATTTAATTAAAGAAAATAGTGCAGACCGGGGTAGGCTTTTTTCGGTTGCACCGATGATGGATTGGACTACCCGCGATTACAGAGCGTTTGCACGCACCTTAACCAAGCGTGCGCTGCTGTATACCGAGATGGTCACGACCGGTGCGATTTTGCACGGAACGCCCCGTGAGCGCTTTTTGGGCTACAGCGAAGTGGAGCATCCGCTGGCGCTGCAGTTAGGCGGCAGCGATGCCGGTGAGCTGGCGGAGTGCGCGGCGATTGCCGAGGCGTGGGGCTATGATGAGGTGAACCTGAACGTGGGTTGCCCGAGCGATCGCGTGCAGAACAATATGATTGGCGCGTGCTTGATGGGCTACCCCGAAAAGGTGGCCGATGCCGTGCGGGCAATGCAGGCAGCGGTGTCTATTCCGGTCACGGTGAAATGCCGTATTGGCATTGATGACCAGGATGAAGACGCCGACCTTGAGCGATTTATTGCGATTGTCGCTGATGCAGGCTGCGAGGTGTTTAGCGTTCACGCGCGAAAGGCATGGCTGCAGGGTTTGTCGCCTAAACAGAACCGCGATGTCCCGCCACTTAACTATCCGCGCGTCCATCGTTTAAAGCAGAGCCGTCCTGAATTGCATATCGGCATTAACGGCGGGATTAAAACTCTGGCGGAGTGCCAAGAGCAGCTAACGCTTGTGGATAGCGTAATGGTGGGCCGCGAGGCGTATCAAAACCCGTGGCTACTGGCCGGTGTTGATGAGCAGCTGTTTGGTGAGAAAGGCCCGGCAGCGAGCCGCTTGGATGCGGCAAACGCGTTTCGGCCTTATATCCAACAGCGCTTGGATGAAGGCGCTAAGCTGAATCATATTACTCGCCACCTGCTGGGTCTGTTTCAAGGTTGCCCAGGCGGAAGACGGTTTCGGCGCCATTTGTCAGAACATGCGCATAAAGAAGGCGCAGGATTGCGCCTATTTGATGAGGCATTAAGCTTAGTGCGTGAGCCAGAGACTCAAGACACCCAGCCCGCCCCCTTACCTGTTTAACTACCAACGTAAAGGCGGCGGGCCTAGTGTTTACAGCATCACGGCTGGTCGCCTTTCACGCCTTTGGCGATGCGATCACCTACGTCTTGGTCGATATTGCGCCAATACTCAAACGCACGCTCAAGCACTGGCTCGCTGACACCACCTGAAAGATGCCCAACAACGTTGGAAACCAAACGCTCACGCGCGGCATCATCCATTACGTCGCGAACCAACGTACCGGGCTGACCCCAGTCATCATCGTCTTTGCGCAGCGTATAAGCTGCACGCACCAATTCACCGCTGGTGGACCATACGGCATCTTCTGGAAAACGCTCAACATCGGCTGTAGGGCCACCTTTACTGTTCGGCGCATAGACAGGATCTGTCGCGTGATGCATACGCATGGCACCGCCCTGGGTATAGCTATTGACTGGGCTTATAGGCATATTGACGGGGATATGCTTATAGTTAACGCCTAAACGCGCCCTGTGTGCATCGGCATACGAGATTGAACGTGCCAGCAACATCTTGTCGGGTGAAAGGCCGGTGCCTGGCACCATGTTGTTAGGCTCGAACGCGGCCTGATTGATTTGACTATGGAAGTCGGTGGGATTTTGGTTAAGGGTTAGCTTACCCACTTCCATCAGCGGATAGTCATCGTGGGGCCACACCTTGGTGAGATCAAAGGGGTTATAGCGATAGGTTTTGGCATCCTCAAAGGGCATGATCTGCATGTGCAGTGTCCAGGTGGGATGCTCGCCACGCTGAATGGCTTCAAATAGATCACGGCGATGATAGTCGGCATCGGTACCGGCCATTTTATCCGCTTGCTCCTGGGTCATGCACTTGATGCCCTGGTCGGTTTTGAAGTGATACTTCACCCAGAACCGCTCACCTTCATTATTAACCCACATATAGGTATGGCTAGAGTAGCCGTTCATATGCCGCCATGTCGCCGGCACACCGCGGTCTCCCATTAACCATGCTACCTGGTGAGCCGACTCAGGTGACAGCGTCCAAAAATCCCATTGCATATCATGGTCACGCAGACCGTTATCGGCGCGACGTTTTTGTGAGTGAATGAAGTGCTGAAACTTCATTGGGTCACGCACAAAAAACACGGGGGTATTATTACCCACCATGTCGAAATTGCCTTCCTCGGTATAAAATTTCACCGAAAAACCGCGCGGGTCACGCCACGTATCGGGGCTGCCGCTTTCACCGGCTACCGTCGAAAAGCGGATCAGCACATCGGTTTTAGTACCTTTGTGCAGAAACTTGGCTTTGGTGTATTTGCTTACATCGTGGGTGACTTCAAAATGCCCAAAGGCGCCGCTGCCCTTGGCATGTGGTTGACGGTCAGGAATCATTTCCCGGTTAAACGCCGCCATTTGCTCCATCAGTACGTGGTCGTGCATCACAATAGGGCCATCTGGCCCGACTGAGAGCGAGTGTTCGTCACTGCTAACCGGTATACCCGCATCCGTTGTGGTGTGCTTAGGTGTATCACTCGTCATCGTTTTTCCTCCATGTCACGGTAGACGTGGCTTTTTAGCGCCACGCATTCGAGTACGATGAAAGCTTGGCTATTTATTTTCGTTGTTATCAGTGTAGCCGCTAACAAAGCCCACCTTATAGGTATAGTCAACCCGCCGCCAACTTGCCATGCGCGGCGGCTATCACTTATCGATTAAACCAATAGCCTCTATGTATCAATAGCGGCTAAGAAAACGAATCTGTGGGCGGCACTAGGCTTGAGTTGAAGCTCTCGATAGCCGTTTCAGCCTCCTCAATTTCATCGAAACGGGCAATATGAAAGAGCGCTTCACCTTCGTTAGCCAGCGGCAGACGGCTCATTCCAATCACGATCCCATCGGCCACTGCGCGCACTTCGCCCTCTTCATTGCCAAAGGGATCGGCCACTTTGCCCAGCACCTCACCTTTGGCTACGCGCGCGCCTAGGCGCACCTTGGGGCGCAAAATGCCGTCGATAGGCGCCCTTGCCCAGCTTGAACCGTTGGCCAGTTCAGCAGGCGCTGGCGTGCGGCGGCGCTGCTCACCGGCCAACATACCTAAACGCCGCATAACGCGCAGCACGCCGCGAGCACCCGGCGCAATCGCCCATTCATCAAAGCGCAGTGCTTCACCGGCTTCATAAGTTAATACGGGGATACCACGGCTCTGCGCGTAGTGGCGCAGGCTACCTTCGCGCAGCTCAGCGTTAAGCACCACGGGGGCGCCAAAAGCATCTGCCATGCGTTCGGTTTCACTGCCTGGGCGCAGCTGTGCACGAATTTGCGGCAGGTTCGTACGGTGAATGGCCCCGGTATGCAGGTCAATAATATGCGTGGCGTGATCCACAATTTGTTCGCGAAAAAGAGCGGCAATCCGCCCACCTAACGAGCCTGACTCGCTGCCCGGAAAGCAGCGGTTAAGATCACGCCGATCAGGCAAATAGCGCGTTTGCTGTAAGAAACCAAACACATTGACCACCGGCACTGCGATGAGCGTGCCGCGAATGCTATTAATCGCCTTGGCGCGCAGTACCCGGCGCACAATTTCCACACCGTTGATTTCGTCGCCATGAATACCGCCACAAACTAATAAAACAGGGCCATCCTTGCGCCCATGCACGACCTCCACAGGTATATGCAGCGGCGTATGGGTATATAAACGCGCTACCGGCACATCTATTTGTAAACGCTGGCCGGGCATAATGGTGTGTTCGCCCAGCTGAAAAGGGGTTCGCGGCATGCTTAAAGTCCTGTTTTAACGATGATGCTTCACGCTGTCGCAGTGAATACGGATCCATTCCATTGCCTTTTTATACGCCTGACGCTGCAAAATAACGAGCCTAACCCTTGATGCTATGCGCTAGCTGAATTATCCATACAGTTTTGAATGTAAATCTCCATCAGCTTAGGTTAAAATATGACCATTACGTTTCGATCATAAGGTTGCGTTCCATGGCAAGAAAAACTAAAGCTGAAGCTGCTGCCACTCGGGAAGCACTGTTACATGCTGCCGAAGAGGTGTTTTTTGCTAAAGGCGTGGCACGCACATCGCTAGAACAAATTGCTCGCCATGCAGGCCTTACCCGAGGCGCTGTCTATTGGCATTTTAAAAATAAAGGCGACCTGTTCATGGCGCTTGTGGAACAGGTCCGCATGCCCTTCCAATCGCTGATGGAAGAAGTGGAGAAAACCGAGGCTGGAAAATCGCCTCTTGAGTCTATCCGCTTAGCCTGCCATGCCGGCTTGGCACGCATTGAACAGCCCTCGTACCAGCGGGTACTGTCGATCCTGCTGCATCGCTGCGAATTCTTCAGTGACATCAACCCGCTAGAAATGCAGGATAAAATTGGTAACGAGTGTTTCGATGAAATGCTGTCAGTGTTTGAGATCGCCCAGCAGCAGCAGCTGTTGCGCGAAGACCTCTCGCCAGCCGTTGCTGCGCGGATGATGCAGTCGATGTTAGGTGGTCTCTTCCATGAGTGGTTGCGTAATCCAGATGCGTATTCGATTCGTGAACGCGGCGGCGAAATGATCGACATCTCCATCCACATGATGCAGCGCTAATTTAACCCCACTCTCAATGCAGCAAGTATGCTAATACTGGCGTTATTACCCAGCCATGTGAGCACACTATGGATGCCCTAGCGTTTGTCCGCGTACGTGAATTAGATGTTGCTGTTCGCATTTGGAACCCTAATGCCTCCCGCACTCTGATCGCCTGGCATGGCCTTGCTCGTCACGGCGGTGATTTTAGCGCGCTGGCGCGCGAGCTCGGCAGCGAGTGGCGCATTCTTGCCCCTGACACGCCTGGGCGCGGGCTGTCCAGCTGGTCGCTCTTTCCTGCTCACGACTATCTTTACAGTCATTATATGACGGTCGCTATCGCGCTACTCGATCACTTCAAACTTGAGCGCGTTGATTGGCTGGGCACGTCGATGGGTGGTCTGCTAGGCATGTTAATTGCCGCTGACCCTCAGCATAGCGGGCGTATTTCCAAGCTAATTCTCAATGATATTGGTCCGGAGCTGAACAAGCAGGGCCTTATTGAGCTGGCCAGTTATTTTAGCGTTACCCATCGTTTTTCAAGCTTTAGTGAACTTCAGCAGGCACTCAGCCAGCACTATAAAAGCTTTGGCATTACCAGTGAAGCCGCGTGGCGCGAATTAGCGCTCAACAGCGCCCGCAGGCTGCCTGATGGCCGCTGGACGTATCACTTTGATCCGCGCATTAGCGAGCAGTTTATACATGACACGCCACGCGAAACCTGGGCTGACTGGGCGAGCATTCGCTGCCCGGTGATGGTTATTCGTGGCGAGCAATCGACGCTGCTTGACGCAACAACGGTGCCACGCATGGCTGAGCTTCAGCCGTCGCTAGTAACACTCAGCGTGCCTAACTGCGGGCACGCCCCCATGCTAGACCGACCTGAACAGGTCACGCCCATTGAGCGCTTTTTAATTCGGACTGAAAAGACTGATGTAGTGCCCAACGAGCAAACTCAAGCGACCGAGGTTAATTCAACTATCATTCAGTGGCTAACCCAGCAGTGGCGGAAATGGTGGCAATAGCTGAGCGACGCTTGCAGGCGATGCGCCCAGCTGTTTCCTATCAATGCGAATCCCTATCAATGTGAAGTAGAGTACGGCGCCGAGTGACGTTTTTTTCGGTTGAGCCGCAGCTTGTTCAAATGAACGCGCGTTTCTAAGTAGTCTTGCTCTGACACGCTTCGATAAGCACTCTCTGAGGGCAGGTATTTCACCAACACACGGCGCTCGCCTTGAAGTGGCAAAGCCCCCTCTTTGCTATGCAGCGTTACTGCGCTGTTAGGCTCATTATCAATCACTGCAAACGCCAACTCACCGCTGCCTTGGCGCTCTGTCACCACCACGGTTTCACCCAACAAGCACCGGCGAGTAAACGGACGATAGCGGTGTAACCCACGATGTAACCCGTGGCAAAGCGACGCTGCGATAGGCGAAGCAGCGACCATCGACAGCCAGAGCACCAGCACGCCCACGGGAATACGTATTAAGCCAAGCGGCAGCCATCGCAAGATCAACAGTTCTACCGTCAATGTGAATACCGCTGAAATAGCCACAATAATGGTCAATGCCAGTATGGCAGGCACGCCAGCAAAGCCTAGCGAGACCAGCGTACTGGCGAGATGATCTTCTTTTAAACTGTCACGTTCAAATAAGTCTAGCGGGGCTACTCGAATCAGCACTAATAGCCAGTAGAACGCCAGTAATCCTAGTAAGACAACGAGCACAATACTCGGAAATTGCATGGCAGCGTGCAGTACATGTTCCATAGTGTTACTCCTCCGATACTTAGCCGGCGATGTATTATTATTTAAAGCTTAGTCTACATTAGCTTTTTAGTACCACTTTTCACGCAATTTTCGTCACATAAAAAAACGGGCATCACCCGAAGGTGACACCCGTTTATTGCTTACCCGTCGCTCAGGGCGGCAAATTAGTCTTGATTATTCTCAAGCGCTGGCTTGGAGGGTTCATGCTTATGCCCTCGCGTCTTGCGACCTAGCCAATCCGACGCTGTTGCAATCATGGCGTAAAAGGTAGGAATAAACAGACTGCCCAACGTAGCGACCGACAGCATCCCCATCGCAACCGTGGTACCGATGTGATGACTGCTCACATCGCTGGCGCCGGTGGCTAGCGCCAGCGGCAAAGTACCAAAGATGAACGCTAGCGAGGTCATAACAATCGGGCGGAATCGCAGCTCTGCCGCAATAATCGCCGCTTCGCGGATTGATTTGCCGTGCTCTTTACGCTGAAGTTCGGCAAATTCGACGATCAATATAGCGTTCTTCGCTGCTAACCCTATGACGACCAGCATGCCTATTTGCACATACACGCTGGTGTCTAGGCCGCGAAGTACAATGCCCCCTATGCTGCCAAGGAAAGCAAAAGGCGTCGCCGTTAGTACCGCCAGCGGCAGTGACCAGCTTTCATACTGGGCCGCGAGTATCAAGAACACCATTAGCATACCGAAGACGATAGCGATGGTGGCCGCATTACCCTGGTTAGACTCCTGATAAGCGGTACCGGTCCAGCCCATGCCCCAGTTAGCGCCTAGCGTCTCTTGCACGATTGCATCCATCGTTTCGATCGCTTGAGTAGAACTGTAGCCGGGTGCTGGATTTCCCTGGAACTGAGCGCCCGCGTAAACCCCGAAGCGGGATACCACGGAAGCCCCCGTTTGGCGCTCAAGCTCGACGAATTCAGAAAGCGGTATACGCTCACCGTTGCCGCCACGCACATACACGCTGCTAACGTCATCTGGCGTCTTACGGAAATCATCTTCGTTTTGCAGGTACACCTGGAAATTACGGTTTTGATAGCTAAAGTAGTTCACAAAGCCGTTACCAAACGTATTGCCTAGTGCTGAGTTAATCTCCTCCAGTGCCACGCCATAGCTCAGCGCCTTCTGTTGATCAATGTTCGCGCGGTAAGAAGGCACGTTAACGTTGAACGTTGAAAACACTTGATTTAAAGCAGGATGCTCATTGGCCTTCTGCATAATTTGCAGCGATGCTTCATACAGTTCCCGCGTTGATGCACCATCAAAGGACTGCAGATAGCCGGTAAAACCACCGGTCGTCGAGAGGCCCATAATCGGCGGCACGTTAAACGCCATCGCAGAGCCACCGTCGATACTCGCCCCCAGCTGCATAATCTGGCCGACAAGACCGCCGGCAGTAAGATCACGCTCAGACCAATTGCTCATGTTGACGAAAATGATCCCTCGAGCCGTATTCACGGCGCTCGACAGAATGTCGTAACCCGCAATGGCTGAGGAGTACTCAACGCCCGGAATCGCTTCAATTTCAGCACTGAGCTTTTCCATGTAGCTCTGGGTACGATCAAGCGATGCGGCATCGGGCAGCGATACGCTTACCAGCACGATACCCTGGTCGGTTTCTGGCACCAGCGTTGATGGCGTATTGGCATAGAGCCAGAAAGAGCCAGCGCCGACCAGCACCGTCAGCGCTAATGCAAGCACCCATAAACGCACCAACCCTTTCACTAACCACATGTAAGCGGCAGTGATACCGGCGAACATGCGATCAAACAGGCGCAAAGGCGTATTCAGGGCACGTTTGAATTTAGACTCACCCGCCCCTGCGATTTTATGCTTGATAAAGATCGCTGAGAGCGCCGGCGTAAAGGTCAGCGCCATAACCGCCGATAGCGCAACGGAAATGGCCACGGTAATCGCAAACTGCTGATAAATCTGCCCGGTAAACCCGCCTAGGAAAGCAACAGGGATAAACACGGCAGCCATAATCAGCGAGGTTGCAATAACCGGCCCTCCGACCTCTTTCATGGCCCGGATGGTAGCGTCGTGAACGCTTATATCCTCTTCTTCACTGAGTACACGTTCGACGTTTTCAACTACCAAGATGGCGTCATCAACTACGATGCCTATCGATAGTACCAGCGCGAAAAGCGTCAGTAGATTGATCGAAAAGCCAAGTAGGTAAAAGCCTGCAAAGGTACCCACTACTGCTACCGGCACCACCGACATTGCAATCACGGTAAAGCGCCAGTTCTGTAAGAATATAAACAGAATGACGATAACGATCAGAAAGGCTTCAATAAAGGTATGGAAAACCGTCTCAACCGAGGCATCAATAAACAACGTAGTGTCATAAGGCGCCACATACTCAAGGCCTGGCGGGAAACGCTCTTGCAGATCATCCATCGTTGCGCGCAGGGCATCGGCGGTGGCTAATGCGTTTGCTCCTGGCTGCTGATTAATGATAATCGGCGTCATGGTAGAGCCGTTCAAACGAGCATCAATACCGTAGAAAGACGCCCCGAGTTCGATACGTGCCACGTCTTCCAAGCGCAGTGACGAACCATCATTATTGGTGCGCAGATAAATATTGCGGAAGTCATCCACATTATTTAAACGGCCGCCTGCGGTAATCGTATAGGTATAAGCCCGCGGCTCACTTTGGGGCGTGGATGCCAAACTGCCCGCTGGGATTTCAGTATTTTGCGATCTAATCGCGCTGGCCACTTCACTAGGCGTCAGGTCGTACTGAGCCAGCTTGTCTGGATCCATCCAAATACGCATGGCAAACTCACCGCCACCCAGCACTTCCGCATTGCCTACACCCGGTACTTGGCGCAGTTCATCCAGAATATTGAGCGTGGCGTAGTTCTGCATATAGATGTTGTCGTAGTCCCCACCTGGTGAGGTCAACGCAAGAAGCATCAAAATAGAGTCTGAGCGCAGTTCGACAGTAACGCCTTGCTGCTGAACGGCCTCAGGCAATTGCGAAAGCGCGCCTTGCACGCGGTTATTGACGTTAATGGTATTAATATCGCCATCGGTGCCAATATTGAACGCAATGCTCAGGCTCATAATGCCGTTATCAGCGCTGTTTGAGGTCATGTACAACATGTCCTCAACGCCATTAATAGCTTCTGCTAGCGGTGCCGCGACCGTTTGGGCAACGGTTTCTGCGTCAGCACCGGGAAACTGCGCCTGCACCGACACGGTAGGCGGCACCACGCTAGGGTACTGCTCAATAGACAGCACTCGCATGGACATAACGCCTACCAGCGTCACGATAATTGCCAGTACCGTGGCAAATATCGGGCGGCTGATGAAGAAGTTAGAGAAGTTCATTATTGCGCACCCTCTTCTCCTTCAGCGGGCTGTCCATCGGCAGCCCCCGCTTCCATCGCTTGTGCTGCTTCAGCTTGCTCTTGTGCTTCTTGCTGCTCAACGTCTTCAACAACGGCTGCCGCATTGCCGTCGAACGGCTGCGGGTCAATCGTCATACCCGGTGATAAACCGGCAGGATCACCGACAATCACGCGGTCACCTGGCTCAATGCCATCACGAATCAGCTGCCACGGGCCCGCTACTTCACCTAATGAAATCGTTTGCTCGCGAGCCTTATTGTCGTCATCCAACACAAATACTAGCGGCCCCATTAACCCCTGAGTAACGGCAATTTCAGGCACGGCCATGACATCGAAGCGTTTTAAACCATCAATGCTAACGCGCACAAATTGGCCAGGCAGCACGATAGCTTCAGGGTTTTCGAACGTGGCGGATGCCTGTACGGTGCTCGTACCGTTATCCACTCGCGAGCCAAGAAAGTCTAAGCGACCTTCAAGCTCAGAGTCACTGCCACCGCTCACGCCGGGAATGCTTAACCGGGCGCGAATATCAGAAGGGTCGCCGCCCTGGCTCAACTGCTTGCGAAGCTCAAAGGCATCGCGCTGGGGTAATTGAAAACGCACCTCTAACGGGTCCAGCGGTGTGATCGTGGCAAGCTCCGTGCCAGACGTCACCACATTGCCCACGTTGATTTGACTCAAACCGATCATGCCCGAGACAGGCGCAGTCACCTGCGAATAGCCTAGGTCTAGATTGGCGGTGGTTAATACCGCTTCTGCCTGTGCCACGCTTGCCTGGGCAACGCGCTGATCGGCTAACGCCTGGTCATATTGCTGACGGCTCACCGAGTTTTGGCTCAGCAGTTGTTCAAAGCGCTGGGCATCACGCTGAGCGCGAGACAGCTGAGCCTGCGCACTTTGTAGATCGGCTTCACGCTGATTGACCGTGGCCTGATACAGATCCGGCTCAATGGTATAAAGACGGTCGCCTTTTTCTACCATTTGCCCAGGCTCAAAATGACGCTCTTCCAGAGCACCACTCACTCGCGCAACGAGAGTGACTTCGTTATCACTGCGTAACAACGAGGGATACGATTTATTCAGCTCGATATCTTGGCGAGCCATCTCCCCCACTGCCACTTTATGAGGCGGCGCCTCTTGCTGGCTCTGCTGCGGGGCCTCAGCCTGCTCTTGACCACAGGCAGCAAGTGCCAGCGCGGCTACCAGCGTCACCAGACTCGCTCTGTGTGAGTGAATCATTTTCTTCATACGTTTAAATTCCCATGTATCTTTTTAAGATCGACTGATAGCAGATTCGCGCCTAATTTACGTCCGACCTGGCGTCACTACTGGCCTGGCTGGGGCGGAGCACCAATATCGAGTGCGCGCTGGTAGCGGTCGTCACCACCGCTTTCGGGCAAGGTGAAGTTCACTTCATCGCCTGTTAGCCAGTTATTGACGTCTTCAATGGCATCCACATCCAAGAGCCCCGACTGCTGACGCAGCGAAAGCAAATTCACCACATAGCTGTAGCGAGCCTCAGCATAATTAGCAATAGCGTTATACAAGTTCTGCTCAGCGTTCAGCACATCTACAATATTACGGGTGCCCACTTCATATCCGGCGCGCGTTGCTTCTAGCGCGCTTTGATTTGACACAATGGCCTGCTGGCGCGCTTCAACCGTTTCTACATCATTGCTGACCTGGGTATATAGCGAGCGCACTTGCTGGATAGACATCCGACGCTGGGACTCGAAATCATACTGGCTGCTCTCCAGTTGATAGGTTCCCTGGCGAATGCTAGCGCTAGTACTGCCGCCGGTATAGAGAGGTAAGTTGGCACTCACGCCTACCTGGCTAGACGAATCATGGCCGGTAATGCCGTCAGTATCGTTATCAGCGAATTGATAGTTACCAAACGCCTGAAGAGTAGGCAAACGTCCGGCGCGGGCAATATCCACACCGCTGCGTGAAATCTCAATACCTGCCTGCTGCGCCAATACTTGCGGGTTGCGCTCAATGGCCTGCTCTACCCAATAGTCGCGGCTGCTGGGCTCAGGAAGCGCAATCGGCATACTATCCCCCAGCGCGTCGATACTGGCATAGCGCTGGCCGGTAAGTTGCTCTAACGCTTCAAAAGCCACCTGCAGACTGCTTTCTGCAGCAATGCGGTCAGCACGCGACTGATCGAATGTGGCGCGCGCCTCTTCTACTTCGGTAATCGCAATTAAACCGACTTCAAACTGCTCGCCGGCTTGCTCAAGCTGACGCCCGATCGCCCGCTCTTGAGCAAAACGCGCCTCTAATACTTCGTAAGCGCGTAGAATTTCGAAATAGGCGCTGGCCACATCAATTAACAGCTGTTGTTCAGTGGCCGCCAACAGATAAACCTGCTGATCAATTTGCCGTTCGGCCTGAGTAAACTGTTGGCGAGTCACCTCATCAAATAACGCCTGAGTGGCTTCAAGCTGAAGCGACACGGTGTTGTAGCGGTCATCGCGCGACTCAAAGTTGCCCAGCTCAGAACCTCCCGCTCCGCCACCACCAGTACTACCACCCGCTCCAGACCTACCCTGGCTTTCATACTGCTGATTATGCGCGACATTACCCGTCGCATTGACTTGAGGTAACAGCGCACCACGTGCAACGTCTCGGCCTGCTTCAACGCCCAGATACTCCGAGCGCGCAGAGGCAAGTGCTGCGTTATTATCTAACGCATCACGGGTAATCGTGATGAGATCAGCCGCCTGAGCAGGCAGCACAAAAGAAGCGGTAAAGACCGCTAGCAGCAAGGGTCGTAAAGGGGCATTGACTGCCCAGTGTGCCAGTCGCATGGGGGTTGCCTCTAAGTATTAGCGTCGGGATGGCGAGCGTACTAAATCACTCAACGTACTGGGCCATTCAGAAAGATGAGCATTATAGTTACATTCATGTATGTATGCTAGCCTTGAACAATCGAAATTTGTGTGTACAGACTATTGTCAAGTCATCTCAAGCTTACCTTAGTCCAAAGCATTATAGGGTATCGATAAAGACGTTTCTGACGAAACTGACGTGAATCGATACGCCACATACAACACAACGCCGCCCCAGCCAATTGGCTGGGGCGGCGTTGTGTTAATACTGCTTTTCTAAACCCGGCTTTTGGCTATCAGATTAACCAAGCCGCTTATCGATTAACGCCTCTAACTCAAGCTGGTCTTCGTGGAAGCGACGAATCCCCTCAGCCAGCTTGTCATTCGCCATGGCATCCTGGTTATGCCCCCAGCGGAAAGCTGATTCGCTTAACGCTGTCGCGGGTTTACTGCTGCTTTCGCCAGCATTGATCTGCGCACTGACGTTACCCTCGGTGGCCTCCAGCTCTTCAAGTAAGGCGGGCGAGATGGTTAATCGCGGGCAGCCTGCCAGCGCGAGCACTTGGCCGGTGGTGCGAAAGCTCGCGCCCATGACCACGGTGTCGTAGCCACCTTGACTGGCTCGCTCACACACGCCCTGCACAAACTGAACGCCAGGATCGTTTGCAGGGGCATAATCATTGCCCGTTTCTTTTTTGTACCAGTCGGTGACACGGCCCACAAAAGGAGAAATCAGAAACACGCCCGCATCGAAGCACGCCTGGGCCTGAGCCTCGCTAAACAGCAGCGTTAGGTTACACTGAATGCCTTCGCGCTCAAGCACCTCGGCGGCACGAATGCCCTCCCAGGTAGATGCCAGTTTAATCAGCACACGGTCGCGTGAGACGCCACGGGCATCGTAAAGTTTGATTAACTCATGGGCTTTGGCAATGCTGGCCTGGGTATCAAACGACAGTCGCGCAGCGACTTCGGTAGAAACACGCCCCGGCACCACGGCTGAAATTTCACTGCCCATGGCCACGGCAAGCCGATCAACGGCATGGCTAACCTGCTCTTCACGGCTGCCACCTGAGGCTTTTACGCTGCTCAGCTCTTCATCAATCAATCCTTGATACCCTGCCAGACTAAAGGCTTTAAGCAGTAGTGACGGATTGGTGGTGGCATCCTGGGGCTGATAGCGGCGGATAGCGTCAAGATCACCGGTATCGGCGACTACCAGCGAATGTTGCTTCAACTGTTGCAGCTGAGTCGTCATACAATCTCCTTAATAGGCTGTTAGGCGCCGCCATGGCGTTGTTCAAGTGCCGCGCAATAGCGGGCATAAATGGGTTGGTAAGTGGCCACTCTTTCTGGATGTGGGTCAGCCAGCGACTGCGCATCCAAATGCACTAAGCGTTCACACAACGCCTCTAGCGTTACGCCGTTTGCACGCTGGTCGCACCAAGCCGCCTGTAGCGCAGCGCCTAGCGCTGCCGCATCGGTAATCTCGGGGCAAATCACCTGGGTGCCGGTGATATCGGCCACCATCTGCCGCCATACGGGGCTATTGGCACCGCCACCGATCAGCCGGATCTGGCTGGCCCCAGCGGTGATATCACCCAGCAATTCTAGCCCATAGCGTAGCCCGAACGTGGCCCCCTCTACCACGCTCCGGCATAAATTAGCCTGGGTGGTATTTAAACTGGTAAGGCCGAGAAAGTCCGCAGACGCATCGGGCAGCATCGGCACCCGCTCGCCATTAAAAAACGGTAATACGGTAACGCCTTCAGCGCCCACAGGAGCACTTGCCACGCGCTCACTAAACGCCGCCAGATCTAAGCCAAACAGCTCGCGCACTCGCGTAGTGGCTGAAGTGACGTTCATGGTGCAAATAAGAGGCAGCCAGCCGCCGGTACTCGAACAGAAATTGGCGACCATGGCGCTGTCACACTCCACTGGCGTGTCTGAATAGGCGCAGACCGTACCGGACGTACCCAGGCTGAGCGTAATCAGTCCTGGCGTAATATTGCCGGTACCAATAGCGCCCAGCATGTTGTCGCCACCGCCAGAAGATACGACGACCTGATCGTTTAACCCAAGCTCTCGGGCAACCGCTGGGCGCACAAGCCCGGCTGGCTCATGGGCTTCTAGCACGCGGGGCAATACCCGCGCCGGGTCCAGTTCGGGGGCTATTTCAGCAAACACATCCAGCTGCCAGCAGCGGTTGCGGGTATCAAAATAGCCAGTGCCTGACGCATCGCCTGCTTCAGTGACGCGCTCACCGGTTAACCAAAAATTCAGGTAGTCATGAGGCAGTAGCAGGCTGTCAATTCGCCGATAAGCATTGGGGTGCTGCTCTCGCAGCCAAGCAAGTTTAGATGCTGTGTAGCCCGTTTGTAGCACCAGCCCCAGCTTATCCAAACAACCTGCCTCGCCCCCCAGGCGCGCCACTAGGTCAACGTTCTGCGCATTGGTCTCGGTATCGCACCACAGTTTGGCCGGGTAAACCGGCGCGCCGTCAGCATCCAGTGCCACCATTCCATGCTGCTGGCCGGAGACCCCGATCCCACGCACATCACTGGCAGAAACGCCGGCGCGCTCGAGTGCGGCAAAGAAGGCGCCTTTAAGCGCAGCTAACCATTCAGCGGGTGCCTGCTCGCGCCGGCCATTTTCGCCTTCATCAAGGCGATGGGGGCAGCTCGCCTCAGCCAGAATCCCTCCCCGCTCAACGTCTACCACGACCACCTTGGTACTCTGGGTACCGCAATCTACCCCGATATAGATCATAACGTTCCTTTGGAAACCGTCAGCCCCTCTAGAGTAGCGCGTGCGCCGCGCTCGTGCAGCGCTGTTAGCGCCGCTAGATAAGCGTCAACAAATCGAGGGCTGTCGCTTAGATCGCCAAACAGCTCACGGTTCTCAATAAAGACCGTGGGTCGCGTGCGGTTCTGTGCGGCAATCGCCATCAGGGGCGCCTTTAAGCGATCAACAATTTCAATAGCTTGGCCCTGCTCATCAACGCCCTCAGCATAGCGCGCCCAGCTGGCCACGACAGCGGCACTGCGTACTATGTCGCCCCCCTGGGCCAGCTGCTGGTGAATAACCGGCACAAGCCATCTGGGAATACGATCAGAGCTCTCGGCGCACAGCCTCGCCAGCGTATCTTTAATTTGCGGATTGGCAAAACGCTCAATCAGCGTTAATCGATAGGTTTCAAGATCAACACCCGGCACTGGCGATAGCGTCGGGGTGCCTTCTTCGCACATATAGCCCATTAAAAAATTAACGAACAGCGGGTCCTGACACACTTCGTGGGCATAGCGATAGCCCGCCAAATAGCCAAAGTAGGTCAGCGCCTGATGGCTTGCGTTAAGCAGGCGCAGTTTCATCAGCTCATAGGGTTCAACATCGTCCACTAGCTGAACGCCCACTTTTTCAAACGCGGGGCGTCCCAGCGGGAAATCGTCCTCCAATACCCATTGGGTAAAGGGTTCGCAAACCACTGGCCAAGCATCCTCAACTGCGAAGCGCTGAGCCAGCTCGTCAATATCGATCGGCGATGTGACCGGAGTAATGCGATCTACCATGGCATTGGGAAACACCACCTCAGCCGTTAGCCAAGCGCCTAATTCAGGATCCCGCGCATGGGCATAGGCAGCGAACATGCGTTTGGCCACATCACCATTGCCCTGAATATTATCGCAGGACATCACGGTAAACGGCGCCACACCCCGCGCACGGCGGCGGGCAAGCGCTTCCACCACGAGTCCAAAGCTAGTCGAGGGCTGGGTGGGGTTGGCAAGATCGGCGCGAACCTGAGGGTTCGAAAGATCGAATTCACCGCTTACCGGGTGAAAGTTGTAGCCACCTTCGGTCACTGTCAGCGACACGATACGAATCGCCGGGTCGGCCATCTGCTCAACCACGGCGTCACCGTCTTCGGGGGCATACAGGTAGTTCACCATGCTGCCGATCACGCGGGGCTCGTATTGGCCGTCAGGGTGTTTAACCACCAGCGTATACAGATAATCCTGCGCCGCCAGCGCCTGCTGCATGCGTTTGTCGCCAGGCATCACGCCAACGCCGACAATCCCCCAATCCAACGCTTCGCCCCGGTTCATTAAGGCATCCAGATACATCGCCTGATGGGCACGGTGAAAGCCGCCTACCCCGATATGTACAATACCGGGCGTCAGCGCACGGCGATCATAGCCAGGCGTGGCCACATCGGCACTTAATTTGGCTAGATTGAGAGTATTAAGTTGGGTCATCGATATTTCTCCAGTCAAGGCTCACTAGCCGCAATGGGCTGCCTCAGCTCATCCAATTGCCGCCATCGACATTGAGCGTTTGCGCGACCACGAAGTCACTGTCATGGCTGGCTAAAAACACCGCAGCGCCGGTGTGATCATCAGGCAAGCCCATACGCCCGAACGGTACCGCCTCGCCGACCAGGCGTTTTTTCTCACCCAGCGGGCGATTCTCAAAACGTGCAAACAGCGCATCGACCTCTTCCCACATTGGCGTATCCACTACGCCAGGTGCGATGCCGTTAACATTGATGCCGTGCTTGATAAGATCCAAACCACAGGATTGCGTAAGGCTTATCACCGCAGCTTTACTCGCGCAGTAAACGCTGACTAATGCTTCGCCGCGGCGCCCCGCCTGGGAGGCCATATTGATGATTTTCCCACCCTGGCCGCTAGCCACCATTGAGCGTGCCACCGCCTGAAGCGTAAAAAACATGCCTTTAGTATTCACCGCAAACTGCTTATCAAAGCTTGCCTCAGACACTTCAAGCACCGGCGCCATATCAAACACAGCAGCGTTATTGACTAAAATATCAATCCGTCCAAAGCGATGGGTGACCGCCTCGACCATGGCATCGATCGAGCGTTGATCGCAGACATTTAGCGCAACCCCCATGATATTTTCAGCAGGTGAATGCTGCTGCAGTATCGATACAGCGGCCTCCACGGCGGTCTGGTCAATATCGGCCACCACAACGCTAGCCCCTTCGGCTAAATAGCGCTGAACAATGGCCAGACCAATGCCCCGAGCACCGCCCGTGATTACGGCAATTTTATTGGTTAGTTTCATAGCGATTTCTCGTTGAGACGCGCTAGGCGCTGGCCTGCCACTCGTTTACCAAGGCTTCCAAGCCGCGCATGTGGTCTAAAATGCGCCACGCACCGGCGCTAGCTAGTCGCGCTGACTGTTCAGCATCTACGTGACTGGCGCCAATGAAGCCAATCACACACATGCCGGCCGCGTGCGCAGCGGTCACGCCGGCAACGCTGTCTTCTACCACTAGACAGTCTTTAGGCAATTGACCCAACTGACGTGCTGCCAGCGAATACAGCGCGGGGTCCGGCTTGGGCTTAGCGACCTGCTCCGCGGTAAAAATCGGCACGTCGCCAAACGCATCCGCTAACTGGGTGCTTGCCAGCGAGGCCATCACGCGGCTGCGCCGGCTGTTGGAAACAATCGCTTTGCCAAGCGGTATACGTCGAATGGCGTCATCCGCACCCTCAATCGCTTTAAGCTCGCTCGCCAAGCGCGTCTCAATGGCCGTATCCATTTGTTCGGTGGCATCGAGCGGCAAGGTGTGGGCACTTAGCTGCTCAAGGTGACGTAAAATATTCGCGGTGGTCATGCCGAGTGCCTGGCTGAGCACCTGGTTGACGTTAAGGTCGGGCAGCCAGCGCGCCAGATACTCAACGAGGGTGTCTTCCGCCAGCGCCTCGCTATCCACCAGCACGCCATCGCAGTCAAAGATCAGCGTCTTCATGCAGGCTCCTCTGCAGGCGAGCCGGGGGCACGATTGTCATGGCGGGTCAGCCCCGCTAATGGGTGCTGCTGCAGGCTGGCTAACGCTAGCCCACCGGCATCGAACAAGTGCGCACGCTCAGGGGCAAAACCAAAGTGCACCGTGTCGTGCACCCGGTAGGCCACATCACCATCGGCCATAATCGTGACCAGCTCATCATCCATTTGAACGTAGAGCGAGGTCTGGCCACCCAGGCGCTCAAGCACTTTAATCTCGCCACTCAAGGGTCCTTGCTCATCAAGTAACAGATGTTCCGGGCGAACGCCTAGCTCAAGCGTAGCGTTAGCGGCCAGGTGCTGGCCGTCAGCCGGTACGCTGCGCTCACCGCCGCCGGGTAATCGAATACCCACGCCTTCAGGCGTCACGCCGGTCAGCGTTACCGGTAGAAAATTCATTTTGGGAGAGCCGATAAACCCTGCTACAAAGCGGTTGCGCGGGTGGTGATAGAGCGCCATAGGCGAGCCCACTTGCTCGACCACACCGTCGTGGAGCACAACGATTTTATCCGCCATGGTCATGGCTTCGATCTGATCGTGGGTGACGTAGATCATGGTCGCGTCTAACTCATCGTGCAGGCGTGCCAGTTCAATACGCATCTGCACACGCAGCGCGGCGTCTAGATTGGAAAGCGGCTCATCAAACAGGAAGATGCTGGGATTGCGCACAATGGCGCGACCAATCGCCACGCGCTGGCGCTGACCGCCGGAAAGCGCCTTCGGCTTGCGGTCTAACAGCGGTTCGAGCTGCAGAATTTTGGCCGCTTCCAGCACCTTGGCACGCCGCTCCTCTTTCGACACGCCCGCAAGCTTCATGCTGAAGCCCATATTGCCTTCCACCGTCATATGCGGATAAAGCGCATAGCTTTGGAAAACCATCGCCAGGCCGCGATCGGCTGGACCAACGTCATTGATACGCTGACCATCGATTAAGATGTCGCCGTCGCTGGCACTTTCCAGCCCGGCGATCATGCGCATCAGGGTCGACTTACCGCAGCCGGAGGGGCCTACGAAGACCACGAATTCACGATCATTCACCTCAAGGTCGATACCCTTGATTACCTGGGTGTCGCCGAAGTGCTTGGTAATATTGCGTAGTTGTAGTGTTGCCATGAGGAAGCTCCTTTACTTGACGGCACCAAAGGTCAGGCCACGTACCATTTGTTTTTGAGTCATCCAGCCCAGTATCAAAATGGGCGCAATCGCCATCGTGGAAGCGGCAGACAACTTGGCCCAGAACAGCCCCTCAGGACTTGAGAATGAGGCAATATAAGCCGTTAACGGCGCGGCATTCGAGGTCGTCAGATTGAGACTCCAGAACGCCTCGTTCCAACTCAAAATCACCGACAGCAGGCCAGTGGAAGCGATGCCTGGCAGCGTTAGCGGCAGCAGTAGATAGCACACTTCCTGAAGCGTCGAGGCACCGTCCATACGCCCGGCTTCCAGAATGTCTTTGGGCATATCTTTAAAGAATGTGTAGAGCATCCACACGACAATCGGCAGGTTCATCAACGTATAAATAATGATTAATCCGGTCCGGGTATCGAGCAGGCCAACATCGCGAAAGATCAGATAGATCGGCACCAGCACGCCTACCGAAGGCAGCATTTTGGTGGAAAGCATCCACAGCAACGTGCCTTTAGTGCGCTTGGTCGGCAAAAACGCCATGGCATAGGCACAGGGGATGGCAATTAACAGCGCGAAGAAGGTAGAGCCAAACGCCACCGCGACGCTGTTAAGCGCAAAGCGTGCATAGCCAGATCGCGCCTGCACTTCTTGGTAACTCTCTAAGGTAGGTGAAAAAATCAGCGTAGGGTCAGCAATGGCCGCCGTTTCTGTTTTAAACCCGGTCAATATCATCCAGAAAATCGGGAAGAAGATGACCAAGGCAACCGACCAGCCCAGCACCGTTATAATCGCTCGTTTGGCTTGTGCTGAACGCCAACCCGACACCGAGCGAGGCGCAGCCGTTGTGGAACGTAATGTTGTCATCGAAGTACTCCCAAGACACAAGTGCCGGTCTAGTCTTCCAAGTTTTTGGCCACCATGCGGACCAGGAAGATCGCCACGATATTGGCGAGAATGATCGCGATCACCCCACCGGCGGACGCAGTGCCCACGTCAAAATCCAGTAGCGCACGGATATAAATCAGGTAAGCCAAGTTGGTGGTCGCCAGGCCTGGCCCGCCCGAGGTCGTCACAAAAATTTCCGCAAAAATCGTCAGCAGGAAGATCATTTCAATCATGATCACCACGCTAATGGCGCGTCTTAAGTGCGGCAGCGTAATAAAGAAGAAAATAGCCACCGGCCCCGCGCCATCCATTCTTGCCGCTTCCACTTGGTCCTCATCAAGTGACTGCATGGCGGTGAGCAGAATCAGCAAGGCAAACGGTAGCCACTGCCAAGCGACGATAATCACAATGGAGGTCAGGGGGAGCGCAGAAAACCAATCCAGCGCGGGCAGGCCTACGGATTCAAATAGCCACGACAACACACCGTTAGAGGGGTGCATCATCATGTTTTTCCACACCAGTGCACTGACGGTGGGCATGACAAAAAAGGGCGAAATCGCCAGTACACGGGCTATCCCACGCCCCGCGAAATCCTGCTGAAACAGCACCGCCAGCAGCGTGCCGCCAATCACCGTAATCGCTAGCACTGACCCGACCAGTAGCAGCGTATTGCCCATGGCTCTCCACAGCGCGGGGTCGGTTAACAGGTATTGATAGTTTTCCACCCCGGCAAAGCCGGTCATGTCGGGCATTAGCAGGTTGTAATACTGGAAGGAGAACCACAGCGTCATGCCTAACGGCACAATCATCCATAGCAGCAGTAGCGTGACGGCTGGTGCTTGAAGAAAAAGCGTTCTCAGCCCGCCGACGGTTCGGCCGGAAGCACGGGTTTTAGTCATGGGGTTACCTGCGAAATACGAGGCTCTTTACGAAAACGGTTAGAACATAGCGATAAAAAGCCTGCCGTCACTGTGAATAGCCACGTGAACAGGCAGGCGTTAATCACTTTTATCGCTCGATGTAGCCCGCTCGCTGCATCGTGCGCTCGGTGGCGCGCTGGGCATTGTCTAGCGCCTGCTCTACCGTAGTGTCACCGGTCAAGGCAGCGGCGATGGTTTGACCAACCTGAGTACCAATCGACTGGAACTCGGGAATATTGACCGTCTGCACGCCAACATAAGGGTTTGGTTTTAACGTTGAGTCGTTCGGGTCGGTTTCTTTAATGGCTCTGAGCACGAAGTCAGCAAAGGGAGCCGCTTCGGTGTACTGCTCATTGGCATAGGTAGACTCACGTGTGCCTGGGGGCACGCTGGTCCAGCCTTGGGTTTCACCGACAAGCTCAATGTACTCTTCTGACGTCGCCCAGGTAATAAACTCTAACGCCGCGTCCTGTTTCTCGGAAGAGGCCGGAATAGCGAGCGCCCAAGACCATAACCAGTGTGAGCCTTTAGGTGTTTCTGCTATGGGTGCCGGGGCAAAACCTAAGCTGTCAGCCACATCAGATTCATCGCCGTCGTAGAGCTTGCCCGCCGCCGACGTAGCGTCAACCCACATAGCGCAGTTGCCCCGCGCAAACAGCGCCAGATTTTCGTTAAAACCGTTAGAGCTTGCGCCTGGCGGGCCGTAATCGTTGAGCAAATCGACATAAAACTGAATGGCGCTAACCCACTCCTCAGAGTTGAGTTCCGGGTTCCATTCCTCATCAAACCAGCGGCCACCGTAGGTATTCACGAGGGTAGTAAGGAACGCCATATTTTCACCCCAGCCCGGCTTGCCACGCAGGCAGATGCCGGCCACGTCCTCTTCGCTGCCGTGCAGCTCGCCCGCCCACTCGCGGACTTCTTCCCAGGTGGGCTGCTCGCTCATTTCAATGCCCGCTTTATCAAACAGATCCTGGCGGTAGTACATCATTGAGCTTTCAGCGTAAAACGGCAGCGCGTGAAGCTCGCCATCCAGGCTCAAACCTTCGCGAACGGAGGCCAGCAGATCGTCTTCGTTGTAGTCGTCGGGTAGATTATTCAGGGGTGATAGCCAGCCGCGCTCTGCCCAGATCGGCACTTCATAAGTGCCAATGGTCATCACGTCAAACTGACCGCCGCCGGTGGCAATATCAGTGGTCATTCGCTGACGCAGCACATTTTCCTCAAGCACCACCCAATCCAACGTAATATCAGGATGTGTTTCCTCGAAAGCCTCTGTGAGGCTCTGCATGATCACCATATCGTTGTTGTTGACCGTCGCCACGGTAATTTCTGTTTGCGCCTGGGCGTTTCCTGCAAAAGCAATGGCGGCGGCTAGCGTGGTGACGGGCAAGTGACGTGCGAGTCGCATAAAGCACTCCTATGGGCATGTGTTGGCATTGTTGTCGCCTTGATCTTATTGATCATCTATCGAACAAATGATCGTACGTAAGTCAAAAAAAAGCAAAGCCCATGGGCTTAGACTTTACGCTAACCTATTTCTTGCTGCGCACAACGACGGGCTATAGCGCCTCTACAATCTGCCGTGCGGCGACCTCATCGGTCACCAATCCTTTCAGCCAGCCACCCCGCAGCGCTGCGTGAATCGCCGGCGCTTTTTCGCGGCCGCCGGCAATGGCGACCATGAGATGTTTACCAAAGCGCTCTAAGGGGAGGCTGGTAATACGGCGTGTAATCGAACAGTCAATGACTTCGCCATCACTGTTCAGCGGCCAGCCCAATAATTCCCCCACCGCTTTTAAGCCCAACAACTCATCCAGCTCGCTTTCGCTAATAAAGTGATCCTGAAAAAGCGTGGCCTGCCGGTCGATGCGTCCCACGCCAATAAAGGCGGCTTCTGATTCTTGGGCCACGTCAGCAATCGCCTTGAACAGGCGCTGCGTTAGCATCGCTTCTTTTTCATCTAGCGACTCCGCCACCACGGGGACCGGCAGCAAAAAACGTTCTCCGCCGGTTTTATCGGCCATCAGCATGACGGCATCGTAGCGGTTCGCCGAGCCGTCCCTGGCGACATTACCTACCAGCGATACAAATCGATGCTGCGGCCGCTCAACGCGCCTAAGCGCTTCGACTGCCGCGCGTACCGAACGCCCAGAGCCTAACGAAAGCGTTAATGGCTCACTACGTTCAACTAACTGGGCAATCCGTTCGGCGGCGGCTACCGCTAAGTAGGAAAGTGCGCTGTCAGGGGCGTGATTATCCGCAGGTACCACTTCACAGTAGGCTAAGCTAAAGTGATCACGTAGCGTACTGCCTAGCGCCATGCAGGTGGAAATAGGATGATCAATGTGGACTTTGACCAGCCCTTCCTGCCGCGCCAGCGCCAATAGCCGCTGTACTCCCGGCCTAGAGACGCCTAACTGGCAGGCGATCTCATCCTGGGTCATTCCGCCCACGTAGGACATCCAGGCAGCTCTGGCGGCCTGATCCAGCTTAACCTCGAATTTATCCATACGTGGCTCTCTCAATGTTATTCAAGGTGTCATCATACAAAGGTAATGCCGCGACCAGAAGCCACCTATTCGTTGATAGACAAGCGTCGCTAATAGGCAAGTGGTCGATCGTCTCGCCACGCTCATACTATTTGGAGGTAACACATGTATAAACTGGCTTTTTACGTTCCCATCGACGATGCCGAAAGTGTTAAAAAGGCCGTATTTGAGGCTGGCGCTGGGCATATCGGCTTGTATGAAAATGTTTGTTTTCAAACGCGCGGCACGGGTCAGTTTCGCCCAACGGAAGGCGCCAACCCGCATATCGGCGCGGTCGGCAGCTTGGCAAGCGTTGAAGAATTCAAAATCGAGATGATATGCGACGAGGCCCATATTCACGGCACTATTGCGGCCTTGAAACTTGCCCATCCCTACGAAGAAGTCGCTTATGATGTTTGGCTACTCGCTGATTTGTAACGCGCGCGCCCACTTATTTTTAGTCGATTAGGCGCTGCCAAAATAACGCTCGCGATCTTCCGGTGTCACCATGCTGATATGCAGTGGAAACTCATTCTTAGGGCGGTCCGCGTAGAAGTGGCGCAGCGTGCGCTCAATGGTCATGAACGCCAGCTCATCCCAAGGAATTTCGTGTTCTTCAAACAACGCGACCTCAAGGCTTTCTGGGCCGGCACTGAAGCCACCGACAAGCTGCGCGCGAAAAATCATATACACCTGATTGATATGCGGTAAATCAATTAACGTGTACAGGTTCGCAAGCTCAACCTCGGCACAGGCCTCTTCGCGGGTTTCTCTGGCCGCGGCCTGCTGAGTAGATTCAGCATTTTCCATATAGCCCGCAGGTAGCGTCCAATAGCCCTTGCGCGGGGCAATCGCGCGTTTACAGAGCAATACTTTGCTACCGCTGACCGGCAGCGTGCCGGCCACAATGCGCGGGTTTTGATAATGGATCGTATCGCAGGCATCACACAGGTAGCGTGGGCGATCATCACCTTCAGGGACGGCAAAACGTACTTTATCACCACACTGGCTACAAAAATTCATCGCGTATTCTCAACGGCTAGTGAATAGAAGCCTCGACGCGCTTGACGTCAATGGCCGCTGCTGGGTAAAAGAGAACAAAGTCATTGGATACCCTATGTTAGAGAAACTGCGTAAACAGCTGCAACAACTGACTCCTCAGCGCTTGGATCACATCGTGATGCGCGAAGCCGCCGTGCTTTTACCCATTGTCGAACGTCCAGAGCCAACCTTACTATTTACCCGCCGTGCAAGCCACTTAAGCACTCACAGCGGCCAGGTCGCCTTTCCAGGAGGCAAGCGTGAGCCTTTTGACAGCGACCTCTACGCTACGGCGCTGCGCGAAGCTGAAGAAGAAATTGCCCTCGACCCTCGCCTGGTTGAACCGCTGGGAAGGCTGTCGGATGTTATTTCACTGCATGGGATTCGCGTTACACCCTGGGTCGGCATTATTCCGCCTGATTTACCGCTGGTGGCTGACCCGGGTGAGCTTGATGCTATTTTTGAGGTTCCGCTTAGCCACTTTTTAGACGACTACCGCACCCATACCGATGTGATTACGGTCGATGGCGTTGCTCACTATGTGCCCAGCTATCACGTCGATGGCCATATTATTTGGGGGCTGTCGGCAATGATGCTGGTGGAATTACTGGCAGAGGGTTTTGGCATGTCCATTGATTTATATCAACGCCCGCAGGGCCCTCTACAGTATTATCCGGAGCGCACAAGCCGGCTGCCTAGCTCATCTGCCACGCCTTCTCGCCCGGCGCCATCGAGATCTAATAAATGACCCCGACCATCACTACGTCGTCACCCGTGCTGCAAACAGCAACTCAAAACGCCCTGGTGGACGCGCTGGTCGAACAGGGCTGGTATGTCGGCCGAGAGGTTATTGACCTTGAACTTTGTGACGCGCTGAATCACGAGCTTCTGCACCGCGCGGCTTACAACAACTTAGATGAAGCGGGAATTGGCCGAGGCCAGCAGCATCTGCTGCGTAAAGATATTCGCGGGGATGCTATTCACTGGCTAGATCGTGAAAGCGCGGCTCAGCGGCGTTACTTAGATGCCATGAGCGAGCTACAGCAGGCGCTTAACCATGCATTGTTTTTAGGTCTGTTTGAGTATGAAGCACATTTTTCCCACTATCCGCCCGGCGCTTTTTATCAACGCCACGTGGATAGTTTTCGTGGTCGCGCCAATCGCGTGATCTCCACCGTCAGCTACTTAACACCCGACTGGCCAAGCGATGCCGGTGGCGAAATGGTGATCTACCACCCAGACGACCCCGCCCTGGAGATCGCCCGGGTGATACCCGAAGCAGGCACCTTCGCCTGCTTCTTGTCTGAAACTATCGCCCACGAAGTGCTGCCCACCCGCCAGTCGCGCACCAGCATTGCGGGCTGGTTTCGGCGCAATGCCTCGCTGGGCGGCGTACTTGACCCCGCCCGCTAGCGAGTAAGGCGCTTAGCTGCTGAGAGGAACGATCTGGCCGTTGGATTGATCTAGCACCTCGCGCACCTGCTCGTAGTCGACGCTACGCGGATTGCCGCCTTCGTATTGCTCAATTAATCCGACGACATTTAACAGCGTTTGCATGCCATAGGCCTGCTCGTCCGTCGAGGTAAAGGCCTGCACAAAACTTTCATCACTGGCACCCCAGCCTAGCTTGATCGGCGCATCGATAATATTGACCTGGGTACCCACCGGCACGCGCCAGAACACAGATTCAATATCTTCAGGATACATGCGGATGCACCCTCTGCTGGCGCGCATTCCAACGCCATCTGGCTGGTTAGTGCTGTGAATCATATAGCCCGGGATATCCAGCAGCATAGTGAAGCGGCCTAAAGGATTCTCAGCACCGGGGGGCACCACGGCAGGGGCTGGGTCGCCACGTTCGGCCGCCTCACGACGAATGGATTCAGGCGGATACCAGGCCGGATTTTCAAGCCGCATGGTCGTTTCCGTAATTCCCAGCGGCGTATTAAAGGCGTCACGCCCGATGCCGATAGGATATGTTTCTACTCGCGGCGTTTCGCCAGCCTTCACGTCGGGATAGTAATAAAGGCGCAGCTCGGCCACGTTAATCACAATGCCAGTACGCTCCTCATCGGGAAGAATAAACTGCCCTGGGATCGTTACCTCGGTTCCCTCCCCCGGCACCCATAGGCTGACGTCAGGGTTAGCCATACGAATTTCTTCGTAGCCCACGTTGTGTGCCCGGGCAATATCCATCAACGTATCTTCTTCCGTGGCTGCAACGGTATAGACCTCGCCCACCATATTGCCGTTTTCAGGCAGCGGATAATGCCCACGAGGAGAGTCCCCGCCGCTGGCAGCAGCAGACGACGCCAACAGCCATGCACCCAGCGTGATACTGCCGAGCCACAGCTGCTTAATACGCGTTAAGGGGTAGCGCCTAGCAGTCGATATCATGGGTTCTCCTTTGTATACGGCCTCGCCTTACAGTAATGGCAAGCGGGCTGAAAGCGGCCATTTGATCCGGCAATATGACCATTGCTGAACAGTAGGTCAACTCGGTAGATTGTCGCATGGCGACGGCGCTACGGCCCTAAATATCCACATGGCCCGCTAAAAGTTCCAATGAATCGATTGTATTTCTCAACACAGCGACTAAGCTAGAAGTTGTCTTAGTGGCGTTATGCACAAGGCGGCGTTGATCATCTTACCCAGCTAATATAACTTAATTGTTAACTTAGCTTGATGATTGACAACATCAGCAATAGTAGCGATGAGAAAATTTCTAGCGCAGTAAAAGCCGGAATGCTATCAACCGTTATTAGTCCGTTAGGATTGCAACGCGGAGTCGTTCAGTCCCGATAAAACTGCAAGGAGCAAGCAAACATGAAAATGATTAAACCCGCTATTTTAGGCACTCTCGTCGTTCCGGCTTTCATTCTTGCCGCAGGCATGGCCAGCGCTGAAGAAACGACCGAAACAATGGAAGCGACCTACCTTACTGCCACACCAGAAAACACCTTTCATTCGGATGCTTTGACCGGCAATCAAGTGCAGAGCACTGTTGAAGATGATCAAGACATTGGCACCATTACCGATCTTGTGATCAACGAAGATGGCCAAATCACCGCGGTGGTTGTTGGCGTCGGTGGCTTTTTAGGTGTGGGTGAAAAAAGCATTGCTATCGAGTGGGATTCACTCGAACTCACCAAAGAAGAAGATGGCGAAGGCTATATGATTAGCGTTAACGCGTCTGAAGATGCTCTTAAAGACGCCGAAGAGTATAAGCGCGACTAATGAATTGGCGACAATAGCCAATATAAAAGCCTTGGCAATTGCCAAGGCTTTTTGTTGTGCGGCGTTTTATTTAAAATAATATAAGTGCTATTTAAAAAACGCCATAACTTAGATTAACATTAGCCTTTCAGCTTAGCCGTCATACTGACATCAGCATTAAGAACTTTAGAAACCGGGCAATTAGCTTTAGCGGTTTCGGCTGCTTCCTGGAAAGCCGCATCGTCTGCGCCACTGATGGCGGCGACAACGTCCAAGTGAATTTTAGAAATATCGAATCCGGCATCGCTTTGGGAAAGAGTCACTTTAGCACTGGTTTCGATAGAATCAGCGGTATAGCCTTTCTCGCCCAGAATCATTGAAAGCGCCATCGAAAAACAGCTGGCATGGGCTGCGCCAATCAGCTCTTCAGGATTGGTCCCTTTTTCATCTTCAAAGCGCTGCTTAAAGGAGTACTTGGCATCTAATACGCCACTTTCGGTTGAAACGGTGCCTTTACCATCTTTCAATCCACCTTCCCAACGTGCGCTAGCTTTGCGATCCATGAACAACTCCTTGTACGTGCTAATAGGCAGAAAAATATGTCGTTCTGAGCTTAAGCGGCAGATGCCACCTCGGCTACCTAAACAGCGTAGCTGATTTTTGGCTGCTCTGCCTAGCAAGCGCATTCAATAACTTCCATCGGCCTGTGTTCAGCCTTAAGCTAGCTATCTAACCACTTCACTCTGACTATTAAGGGCTTCCCATGTCACCCGCTGATGCGCTGCGTATGCTACTGCTTTCATCACTCTGGGGACTGTCCTTCATCTTTATGCGCGTAGCCGCTCCCGAATTCGGGCCAGTCCCTCTGGTACTAATACGTATGGGAGTGGGCGCGCTGCTATTAATGCCACTGCTTATCAGCCTGCACTATCTACGCCTAATCTGGCAGCATAAAGGCCCGCTATTACTGCTAGGGATCGTCAATCACGTACTGCCTTTTTCGCTGTTGGCACTCGCCACCACGCGCCTTGAGGCAGGCTTCACGTCACTCATTAACGCTACTACGCCTATTTTCACAGCATTGATAGGCGTGTTTTTCTTCGCCACCGCTATACAGCGCCAGCAGTACTGGGGACTCGCCCTGGCGCTGCTGGGGGTTTACGTTCTTTCCGCCAATCGGCTCGACTTTGCACTCGGTGGCGACGGCTGGTTTATTTTGGCGGTACTCGGGGCTACGTTTTGCTACGGCATTGCGGGCAACTACTCTAAGACGCGCTTAGGCCACCTGCCTACACGCGTTCTAGCCGCGGGCAGCTGCGCGATGTCGGCGCTGGTGCTCTTGATTCCCGGCATATGGCTGTGGCCCAGCGACCCCATCAGCCCGCTGGCCTGGGGCAACGCTATTTCGCTCGCAGCGCTTAGCACCACGCTGGCGTTTTTGCTTTATTTTGGTTTACTCGCCAGCGCAGGGGCTACCGCGACCTCAACAGTCACTTTTTTAGTGCCAGTTAGCGCGCTGGTGTGGGGTTATTTATTGCTGGGCGAAACGCTAAGCCTGCAGATTATCGTCGGCATGGTGGTTACGCTGATAGGTACGGCCATCGCTACCAAGCTGCTGCGCCTTAGATCTGGCGGGCCACTGCCTCCAGCGCATCCCCCACGCGAATAACGCCGCCCGCGCCGACCAGCAAGGTGGCATTTTGGCCAAAGTGCGCGCCTTTCAGGGTAGGCTGGGTATTGAGTACCACCAGCGTTTTCAGCGGTTCAGCAGGCGCAGGTACCGCCGCCGTATACTGATCGATAGTGGTAATTTTGCAACGCTTTGAGGGCTTACGCAGCGCTAGTTGAAAACCGCCGCTCTGCGCTGACAGCGTTACCCAGCGGTCTTCAGCCCACGCTTGGTCGCACTTAATCACGATATTCGGTCGAAAACGATTCATCGGCACCGACGATTGCCCACCATCGACCAAGGCTTGGTTCAGGGCATCTAAGGAGCCGGTAGTGGTAAGCAAAAAGGGGTAGCCATCGGCGAAATAAGTATGTGCCGCCCCGCCGTCCAGAAAATCTTCTTCGACCGCACGGTTAAACTCAGTGGCAAAGCGTACCAAGCTGAGCCCTTGGGCCTGTTCGCCCAGGGCAGCTTCTAGCCACCGCGTTACTTCCTCGCTTTCAGGCCGCGCTTTGCAGTGATCATTCCACACGTTAACGAGGCGTAGGTTTCCCTCGGGCTCAGTTAATGGCAGGCGCAGCGAGTCAACGATGGGGTGTGAAAGCACAAGGTGCTCGTCGGTCAATTCAACGCCGATCGTGGCCAGCGCCGGCAGCTGACGCTGAGTCACGAAACGTTGATGGGCATCCACCAGCATCCAGCGGCGATCCCAGGCTAGCCCATGCTCCTGCAACACACTTTGGCTCAAGCTGATGCCTTGTAATGACTTAACGGGATAGATGTTGAGCTGAGCAATCTCCACAGACGGCCTCATTGCAAGGGAAAACGTTACTTTAGCCAGTCCCGCAGCCGCCGTCACGCTATAGCGTCATGCCCGCTTCAATTCGGTAACCTAAGTCGATTACGTTCTGCGTTAACGGCTCGCCACGTATACGCGCTAAAAGCTCGCGCGCCGCCGCCTCGCCAATGGCCTGACGCGGCGTAATCACGCTAGCCAATCTAGGTGCCATTACTTGCCCCACGTCGTGGCCGTGGAATCCCGCCAAGGCCATGCGCCCCGGCACGTCAATCTCACATCGCTGGCACTCGAAGTAAGCGCCTACGGCAACGTCATCGTTGGTGCAGAAAACGCCATCGGCGTCTGGATAGTCGGCTAGCACCTGCTTTAGCAAGGCCGCGCCCACGCTATAAGAAGAGCGCTGGGTGCTTTTCAGCGTGATCGGCGTTAGCCCGTGCTCTTGCATAGCGCGGCGGTAACCCTGCTCGCGCTGTCGAGTACGCTCATCCAACCGTACGCCCAGGTAAATCACCTGACGTCGGCCCCGCTGAATCATGGCACTGACCATGTCATAAGCGGCTTGAACGTTATCGTATCCTACCGCCTGCTGCAGCGCGGGCCGGTAAGTATCCATAATTTCAACCACCGGAATACCAGCGGTTTCCAGCATACGCAGGCTGCGCGGGGTGTGATCGCGGTCAGAAAGGATCACGCCGTCGACGTTATAAGAGAGCAGCGAGGCCAAGCTACGTTCTTCAAGCTCAGGGCTATAGCCATAATGAGCAAGCATCAAATGATAGCCCGCGGGTTCCGTCAGCGATTCGATGCCGACAATCACATCGGCGAACACCTGATTGGTCAATGACGGCACCAGCACACCGATAGAGTGACTGGTCGCTCGGGAGAGTAAATCCGGGGCTCGGTTAGGTATGTAGCCGACCTGCTCAGCCACTGAGAAGATGCGCGCGCGTAGTGCTTCAGAAACCGTTTCAGGATCGCGCAGGCAGCGGCTGACCGTCATTTTGGTAGCCCCTACGTGATTGGCAATATCCTGTAGGGTGGGGCGTTTTTTCTTCAAAGTATTGCGGCCTTGTGCAGCGAGGGTGCGATGGGTCTACCCTAACGAAGAATGAGCCCCCATGCCTATCCCCTCTTTAGCCCAAGGTTTGGCTAAGCGGCGGCTCTAGCGTTGCGGTAAATTGACCAACAATAGTTGAGGGAGAAAGTGCAATGGAAGCCGTCATTGCCTCATCGCTGCCCGGCGGTTCTAGGTCGGCTAGCTGGCTTGCCAGCATGCTGTCGCCCTTAAAGAAATGCCCCGCCCGAGTTTCCAACCGCTCTCGCAACAGCTCGCGAGTACCTTCCAGGTATAAAATACGCAGAGCTGAATCGCCACCTCTTAAGCGATCTCTGTAGCGCCGCTTAAGGCCCGAACAGGCGATCACGACCGTCTCGTTTTGCGCTTGATAATTAGCAAATAGCGCTGCAAGCGTGTCTAACCAACCATGGCGGTCATTGTCATTAAGCGGCGTTCCGCTCGCCATTTTGGCCACGTTTTCTGGCGAGTGGTAATCATCGCCATCAATAAAGGTGGCGCCTAAAGCCTGCGCTAGGTTTTCGCCAATCAACGATTTTCCACATCCTGATGCGCCCATCACTAAGATACGGTAAGACGAGGAAATCATTGGGCTAGCTCTCCAGATGTGAAGCCTATGGTGTAAAGATATGAAACGACAATGTACATGACGTTCAAAAGGCAATGAATGAAGAAATTGAATATAAATACAGGCACATTCAATTGTTACCGGTAACAATTGAATGAAAGGCTAACGGTGCCTTCATTGCTTGTCAAAACAAAACCGTCAACTTACGACCAACGTCTAGATCTAGCCACTGGCGCCTCATCAAGCTACATTAGCCTACGTCTTTCGTTTCGGAGCACCCATGTCTGTGCAACCATCTTGCAGCGCGTTAGAACTGGATCACCAGCTTTGCTTTGCGCTCTATTCAACCTCGTTGATGATGACGAAGGTTTATAAACCGCTGCTTAAAGAGCTGGGGCTTACCTACCCACAATACCTTGCCATGCTGGTACTGTGGCAAAACGATGGCATCACCGTTGGCACCATGAGTAAGCGCCTACTAACCGATCCCGGTTCGCTGACGCCGCTACTCAAGCGACTTGAAGCCGATCAGCTGCTAATTCGTAAACGCAGCCATCAAGACGAGCGCGTGGTAGAGCTGTACCTTACCGAAAAAGGCAAAGCGCTGCGCGAGCAGGCCTACCACATTCCTAGCTGCGTCGTGCACGCGAGCGAGCAGTCAATAGAAACGCTGACTGAGCTGAAAGAGGATTTGGTGCGGCTACGCGACAGCCTGCAAAAAAGCCAGTAACTCTTTGGCCACGGCAAAAGTTGGTTTTTATTTATCATTTATCTTGCGCGCAAAATAAAGCTGCGCTAGATTAAAACCGTCAACATAACGAATAACCCTGACAGGAGATTAAAAATGACGACCACTACTATCGAAAAAGTTTTTTACCGCGCCCAGGCTACCGTTACTGGTGGCCGTGAAGGCCAAGCTAAATCATCGGATGGCGCGCTAGAGGTTAAACTCAGTACGCCTAAAGAGATGGGCGGCGCTGGCGGTGATGGCACCAATCCCGAGCAGCTATTCGCGGCTGGCTATTCAGCTTGCTTCCTAGGTGCGCTTAAGCACGTGGCAAGCCAGGAAAAAGTATCACTTCCCAAAGACACTCAAATTGAAGGCAACGTAGGCATCGGCGCAATTCCTTCCGGATTTGGCATCGAAGTTGAGCTAAAAATCAGCCTGCCCGGCCTTGAGCAAGACGTCGCGCAGCAGCTAGTTGATAAAGCCCACATCGTGTGCCCCTACTCCAATGCAACCCGTGGCAATATTAACGTCACGTTGACGCTGGTATAAGCGAACCATTAGCTTAATCCGCTAGCGCCCACACCACCGCTTTCTGCGCATGCAAAGCGGTGGTGTCGTAAGAGAATCCCTAAAAGCGTTAGCATCGCCGCGCAAAGGATCGGTTCACCTCTGTGCCCAGCAGTTACCGATATCGGTTAATAGCGAGGAAACGATGAGCGACAACACCTATACACCTCCTAGCGTTTGGAAATGGGAGCCTGGCAACGGCGGTAAATTTGCCAACATCAATCGCCCGATAGCAGGCCCTACCCAGGATAAAGCGCTGCCCGTGGGCAAGCATTCTCTTCAGCTTTACTCCCTTGCCACGCCTAACGGTGTAAAAGTTACCGTGATGCTCGAAGAGCTACTGGAACAGGGAATTAAAGACGCAGAGTACGACGCCCACCTGATTCAAATTGGCGAAGGAGATCAGTTCGGCAGCGGTTTTGTTGAGGTAAATCCCAACTCCAAAATCCCTGCTTTGATGGATCACTCCACTACTCCACCTCAGCGAGTGTTTGAATCCGGCGCTATCCTGCTCTATCTGGCCGAGAAATTTAACGCATTCTTACCCAGCAGCCCGGCGCAGCGCACAGAGTGTCTCTCTTGGCTGTTCTGGCAAATGGGCAGTGCGCCGATGTTAGGCGGCGGTTTCGGCCATTTTTACGCCTACGCGCCAGAAAAATATCAGTACCCGATTGATCGTTACACGATGGAAGTAAAGCGCCAGCTTGATGTACTTGACCGCCACTTGGCAGAAAACCGTTTCATGGCTGGGGACGAGTACACCATTGCCGATATGGCGATTCACCCTTGGTACGGCGCACTGGTTAAAAACCGTGTTTACGAAGCGGCTGAGTTCTTGGAAGCGCACACTTACAAGAATGTTTTGCGCTGGACAGAGGAAATTGATGAGCGCCCCGCCGTCAAGCGCGGTCGCATGGTGAACCGCACCTGGGGCGAGCCTAGCGAGCAGCTACATGAGCGCCACGACGCCAGCGACTTTACGCTTAAAACACAAGATAAGCTGACGGACAGTAAGTAAGCCGACGGCACACAAAATGGGCGCCTTTAGCATTGCTAAAGGCGCCCATTTTGATACATATCGTTTGGCTTTTTTACGCTACGTGCTACTGAATGCGCGAATTATTAAGTGCATAGTTCCACACCCGATAAAAGTAAAAAATATACCCAATTCCAAACGTTAAGAGTGAAATAATTATCCACAGAATAATGTGGCCAATATTACTGAAGAGATTGATATCACAGACCATTTTGCGCTCGACGCCTGTCGCTGTGTCGATAACGGAAGTACGGTTGATCACAAACCTTGCAAACGAGTACGGAAAGAAAAAGAACGCTATACCGAAGGTAATCACACTCAGTATTAGCCAAAGAACCAGATGACCAATGATGTCGATAATGGAGAGATCCGCTTTAATATTCACGCTGCGTCCTTAAAGAATAAGAGCGGCGCAGGATAGCATCACAAAACGCATACACGCAGGTAAATTAGCAAAACGACAGCCTAAGGCAAATTCTCCCACCATTTAGCATAAGAGCTATTATGCGGGGCGAAACCCGTTTCATCGGGCGCGTCATCATCCCACCACACCGGGCCGCGCTCTCCCAATGCTTCTTTAGCGGCTTGCACCGCCTCGCGGGCACCGCCTAACCCCGCTTTATCGTCCTGTTTCTGGGTGGTCCTCACCGCACGTCGAGCTTTCATCAAGGCTTTAATGTGCACGCGCTTTTCGTCTTCGCTTAAACTCGGGTCCGTACAGCGCCATAATCGATTCTTGGCGATAAAGTAGCGCCCATCAGGAGTGTGAGGATATTTATTGGCCATGAATATCCTCCCCTATTGAAAGACGCTTAACATTATTCGTCGCGTTAAACCGCTCAGAAACGCTTGGATAGCGCGATAGAACCAAACTTGTCCTGCTCTTCCTGGCCGTCGAATTCACGCGAACGCTGCACCATAGCGTAGGTCACCTGCCAATCTTCCCAGGCAAGCGCCAGCCCTGCTGAGACGTCTCCCACCCATTCTTTACGATCAACTGAGTGGCTGTCTTTGAAAGTATTACCATCAAGCGTTAGGTTTTGCGCCATGTAATAGCCGTCTACGCTCGCAAACAGGTACCACTGCAAGCCTTGCCTGCCCGTCATATAGTGGCGGCTACCGGGGCTAGGCGTCAGCGTAGGAATGCCGGCAGCCTCATCGCCCCAGCGCACGCTATAGCCCGCGCCTGCGTAGGTATATAAGTTACCTAGTGCGGTACTGACACTCGGCCCATGGGCAAACTGTTTACCGATAAACGGCGTGCTGTTCCACCACTGGCGACGCATGGCAGCATTGACGATTGGCTCATCGCCAATTTGATTATTCCAGCCGTTAGGACGGTCGCTGTCGGTGACACGGTGTACTTCACGCTGAATACTATCGGCAAGTGACGACGGCCCTGCCAACCCAATATCTAGATGCAGGTCAGTCGACTGAACCCAGCTACCCATGGGCACATCTTCGTAAAGCGACACGCCACCATAAACAAGCCCGGCATACGGCCGATCATCTTCGATCAGTCCCGGCTGCATAATATCGTTGGGCGTATAAATCTGATGCACCAAACGATAAGCAGCCATGTCTGCACTGCCGATAATGCTATCGGGTAATGCGGTGGCTAGACGCTGGGTCCAGCTTTGTGCCTCAGGCTCAAACATCCAATTAAGCTCAAAGCCGCTAGTGAAGTGACCGTCGTCACTGCTGGCGATGCCATCATTTTCATGCTTGACCGTGAACACACTGTTGTCTGCGTGTGCTAGCGTTGGCAGCAGGCTAATGGCTGCTACTAGCGGGAGCAGTTGCCAACGTAAAGAGGAATATCCGCGCATTGCTCGTTCCTTGAGATGTTCTTGAAACAGTTCTTGAGGCAGCTTTTTGAGATCGCCAACAAACATTGTTGATTGTATGTAATTGTGCAAAAAGATAGCAAGCTATAGTTTTCTTTTCCTCGCGCGGAAAAGCCTAAGCAGCTGAAACAGCAGGGATGAGCAATGAGTCATCCCTTTTCATATTTATAGCTTAGCCGAATAAATCCAACTATACAGATTAACGCTCGCGCAGCAGCCATTGAGGAGTGATTTCATGCTGGCCGTTCTCATCGGTAATAAACAGCGACTCTTCGCTGATCATAATGGCCCAGTTGATAGCCCTTGGCAGATCTTTAGCAATGACCGCTAGCGCCTCTTGCGGCAGCCTCGCCACATGCAGATTTTTCAACGAGGATACGCCAGGCAGCACTTTGCTTTCCCATAAGTCGACCCGGCCGTATGCAAGCAGCGTAACCCGCTCTGCCCGGCGCGAGCACCAGGTAAGGCGCTCAGCATCGGGTAGCCCGACTTCAATCCAGTGCAGCAAGCGGCCATCTAAGCTTTTCTCCCACAGCGCGGGTTCGTCCACATCGGAAAGCCCGCGACCAAAGGCCAGCGTCTCGCTGTACCACAACACATAGGCAAGCAGGCGCGCGGTCATGCGCTCTTCTGTTTCCGAAGGGTGGCGCGCCACGGTAAAGCGCAGCGTCTCGTATACGCTGCGATCCAGATCGGTCAAGTTAATATCAACTTTATAGGGCGTTGCACTAAGGGCCATGGATGTTTCCAAACGAAAATTTTCGCCAGTGTACCTGATGCATGGTGCATCGAGTGAACTGAGCGAGTTAAGGCTGTCGATAATCTGCTGTTAGCGTGCCATTTTTCAGCGTTTCAGTTTCGTGCATAGGCTCACGCCACTGCTCTTCAAGCGCAGACTGATACCATGCCCGCATGGCTGGCAGCGCAAGTAAACGATCTACATAAGCCTTAGCGTCTTCACTAACCGGCAGATTAAACGTCTGCACGCGAAACGCCACCGGGGCATAAAAGGCATCCACCGCGGTAAAGTGTGCGCCCGCTAAATAAGGCCCGCCAAAGCGCTCCAGCCCCTGCTGCCACAATGCATCCAAGCGAGCAATATCGGCTTTAAGGCTATCCGACAATCCCTTTAGCTCAACGCGCACGCCGCAATTCATTGAACAATCGTCACGCAGGGCACCAAAACCGCTGTGCATTTCAGCCGCGGCAGAGCGCGCCCAGGCACGTGCGAGCTTATCAGTTGGCCAAACCGGTGCGTACTGCTCCGCCAAGTACTCAATAATGGCGAGAGAATCCCATACCGCCAGCTCGCCATCGGCCGTCACATCAACTAAGCAAGGCACTAAGCCTGAGGGTGAAAAACGCAGGAAGGTGTCATGACTTTCACCAAAACCACCTTCAAACGGCATGAGGTGTTCATTAAACGGAATGTCTAGAACCTTCATCAATACCCACGGACGCAGCGACCAGGACGAGTAATTCTTATTGGCGATATAAAGATCCAACATGCACACCTCAGCTTAGCGAGACTGGACGACAATGGATGCCAAAAGCACGCACAAACGCAGTAAAAACAGCCTTATCGGCAAATACATTACGCTTATATATTTATCAGAATTGCTGCCGCCGGACTAGTGATTATCTCAACGCCATTACCCGTTTGTTTAAACCAAGGTCGAGTATCCAGCCAGCGTTCAAGCTGTAAAATGTTACCGATAACATCGCCAGTCATTAGCCTTACTTTCTCGGAGCGCTCGCATGAACGGATGGACTCAGACGATGTCCGCAGGACCACTGTTAAGCATTGCCGCAGTGGCTGTCTTATCCCTCTTGGTGTTAATCATCAGGTTTAAAATGCACGCCTTCTTGGCGTTGATGCTAGTGAGCCTGCTAACCGCGCTAGCCGCCCAAATACCTGTTGATGCTATTGTGCCCACGCTGGTGAATAGTTTTGGTGGCACGCTTGGGGCCGTTGCGCTACTTGTCGGTCTGGGTGCGATGCTCGGCAAGCTTGTCGAGCATTCAGGGGGCGCGAAGGCGCTTTCTGACAAAATGATTGAAGTCTTTGGCGAAAAGCGCGCACCGCTTGCACTGGGTGTCGCCTCGCTGCTGATGGGTTTTCCCATCTTTTTTGACGCCGGCTTGATCGTCATGCTGCCCATTATCTTTGCGGTATCGCGCCGTTTAGGCGGCCCGATACTGCTCTATGCCATGCCTGCGGCCGCGGCGTTTTCGGTCATGCACGTTTTCTTACCCCCTCACCCAGGCCCGGTAACGGCGTCGGAACTGTACAATGCCAACCTAGGTCTACTGCTGCTAACCGGCGTGGTGATTGCCTTCCCACTCTGGTGGATCTCAGGCTACATGTGGGGGAAAGTGGTCGCCAAGCGCCATCCGTTCCCGCTTAGCAATGGCCTATTTGGCGACATCAGCGACGACGAAGTTACCAACCCGCCTTCCGTTGGTGTGGTGATCAGCCTGTTAATGCTGCCGCTTGTACTGATCTTTATGAACACCGGCCTAAACTCGCTGCGTTCCATCGGCGCGGTTGACAGCGACCAGCTATGGTTTCAACTGCTTTCGGCGCTCGGTAATACGCCTATCGCGCTACTCATTTCAACGCTAGTGGCCATGTTAGTGCTGGGCCGCCGCCAAGGGATGGAAGGCAATGCATTAGAGAAAGTGCTCGACTCCTCCCTCGGGCCGATTTGCTCAGTGGTGTTGATTACCGGCGCTGGCGGTATGTTCGGCGGCGTGCTGCGCGCATCGGGCATTGGCGATGCACTATCCAGCTCGCTAAGCGATCTTGGCCTGCCTATCATCATTGCGGCCTATGTGATTGCGGTGATTATGCGTCTCGCCCAGGGGTCGGCGACAGTCGCGCTGGTAACGGCCGCGGGGCTAATGGCGCCCGCCGTGATTGGCGGTGATTTCACCTCAATGCAGGTAGTGGCGATTACGTTAGCCACGGCCGCAGGCTCCGTGTTTGCTGGCCACGTGAATGACTCAGGCTTTTGGCTTGTGGGCCGGCTGCTAGGTATGGATGTCAAAACAACGCTGAAAACGTGGACCGTCCAGCAGGCTCTTGAGTCAGTGGTCGGCTTTATCTTCGCGTATATCATTTTCATGATGTTTTAGGTGATCACTATGAAACAGCCACTTTTCGATATTAGCGACCGCCTAGCGCTGGTCACCGGCTCTTCTAGAGGCCTTGGCAATGCTCTCGCAAGAGGATTGGCACACCAGGGCGCGCGCGTCATCCTACACGGGCGTGATTTAGACAAAGTGAAGGCAGAAGCAGACAAGGTGGCGCAAGACACAGGGGCCACCGTTGAAGCAATCAGTTTCGATGTCACCGATGCTAGCGCAACCAAGCAGGCGCTTGAAACACTGATTGATGACTACGGAACGCCGGATATTCTGATCAATAATGCCGGGCTTCAGCGCCGCGCATCGTTCAATGAATTTGACACGGCTGATTGGGATGCTCTTATCGCCACCAATCTGTCGAGCTTATTTTATGTTTCCCGCGCCTTAACGCCGGCTATGAGCGAACGCGGCTCCGGAAAAATCATTAACATAGGCTCCGTACAGTCTAAGCTTGCCCGAGAAACAATCGCGCCTTACTCCGCCACAAAAGGCGGTGTTGCGCTACTGACACAGGGTATGGCCGCGGATTTGGCGCGTTTTAATATCCAGGTCAACTGTATTTCTCCCGGCTATTTCAAGACCGAAATGAACACCGCCTTATGGCAAGACCCTGCCTTTAACCAATGGGTCGAAAAGCGCACGCCAGCCCAGCGCTGGGGGCATTTCGACGAGCTGGTGGGCACGCTGGTCTATCTCTGCTCGGGCGCCTCAAGTTTCGTTTCCGGGCAAAATATTTTCGTCGATGGCGGGATGACCTCGGTCGTTTAACTGCCCAGATTTCCCCTTTAGGAGCAGCGCCATGCAAGCATTAGTCATTCACGGTAAGCAAGACCTGCGGGAAGAAAGCGTTACGCTGCCCGCTTTAGCCGCTGGAAAAGTACGTTTACGTATGTCTTTCGGCGGCATATGCGGCTCAGACCTTCACTACTATCATGAGGGCGCCAATGGCGCCTTTGTGATTCGTGAGCCATTGATTCCCGGCCACGAAATGTCGGGCATCGTCGAGGAAGACCCCAGCGGGCAATGGCCGCAGGGAACAGCGGTCACGCTGCACCCTGCGACATTTGGCAACAGCCAGCCCGGCATCGAAGACAAACCGCACCTGTGGCCCAACGGTGCTTATCTAGGCTCTGCTTCTACCTGGCCGCATACGCAGGGTGGCATGAGCCAGTTTTTAGATGTCGATACCAGCATGCTGAGGGCCCTGCCGGATACCTTGCCTCTGGCACGTGCCTCTCTAGCAGAGCCCTTATCCGTGGGTTTGCATGGTATCCAGGTAGCCGGCGGCGTCGATCAGAAGCGCGTGCTGGTATGCGGCGCAGGCCCCATTGGCTTGCTCGCCGCTGCGGCAGCACTTGCCAAAGGCGCCCGCGAAGTCTGCATTACCGACGTTCTAGATGGCCCACTATCCCGCGCCCGCGCACTGGGAGTACATAGCACTATTCAGGTAGGCACGGATGAGCTGCCTCAAGAAGCTTTCGATGTCGTACTTGAGTGCACCGGCGTTCCAGCATCGATCAACAGCGCTATTCTCGCCGTACGTCGTGCAGGCATTATCGTTCAAATAGGCATGATGCCTGCAGCTCCACAGCCGATTGCGCTAGCGTCATTGATTGCAAAAGAGGTCCAGCTGAGAGGCTGCTTCCGTTTCAATGATGAAATTGATGAAGCCATCAGGCTGCTCGCTGCCGATGCCCGCTTCGATAGCGTCATCACTCACGTACTGCCTGCCGAAGATGCCCAGCACGCTTTTTCGATTGCTAAAGATGCGCAAGTATCCGGCAAGGTGTTGATTGAGCTTTGGAAGTAACAAACGCAGGAATAAATCGTAGAAATAAAACGGGGGTGACGCAGACGCCACCCCCATTACCAGTCAAAATTTATTAAACGAACGCTTATAAATTGGTCTTACAAAACAGACCTTAAAGCGAGATGCTAAAAGTTAGCCTTGCGCTTATCTACAAAAGCGGCCATGCCTTCTTTCTGTTCTTCACCGGCGAAGCATAGGGCAAATAGGCTCGTTTCCAGCGCCAGCGCGCTATCAAGGTCTTGGTCTAATCCATCGTGAACCGCCTGTTTGGCACCGCGTACAGACTGCGGGCCATTGCCTTTAAGCTGCTTGGTGAGTTCTTCGACGTAGCTCTCCAGCTCAGCCTGCGGCATTACTCGGTTAACGAGCCCGATACGCAGCGCCTCTTGGGCATCGATCTTACGACCCGTGGTAACAAGGTCAATCGCCATGGCGGGGCCAACGCGACGCGGCAGACGCTGGGTGCCACCAAAGCCCGGGATAACACCCAGCAGTACTTCTGGCTGCCCAAACACGGCGTTATCGCTGGCTACGGCCCAGTCGCAGGCCAGTGCCAATTCGCAGCCGCCGCCAAGGCAAAACCCGTTCACCAGCGCGACCACCGGCACTGGCAATGTCTCTAAGCGTTTAATCGTGCGCAGCGCTTGGCTGGCAAATGCCCGCGCCTCTTCAGGCGTTTTTTCGCGCATTTCGGTAATATCGGCTCCCGCCACGAAGGATTTCTCGCCCGCCCCCGTAATGAGTACCGCGCGTAAACTCGGGTGAGCTTCCAGCGCCACTAAATGGGCTTCTAACGCGGCGAGCACTTCGCTGTTTAATGCATTGAGCGCCTTAGGGCGATTAATGGTTAAACGCACCACTCCATCGTTATCAACTTTCTCAATCACTGACTCACTCATGGCGGGCTCCTTAATTGTTATGGGCATACGCGGTTATATCGTAGCTGGAGGAATACCACTCAACCCTAGCGAACGCTTGGTTGAGTGGCAATGACTTATTTATTGGGTTCTTACGATGGGCAAACTTTAATGCCCCAGCATCGAGACCACCCAGCTCTCAATTAATCGTAGTGATAAAAGCCACGGCCAGTTTTACGGCCGAGATAGCCTGCGGCTACCATGCGTTTAAGCAGCGGGCACGGGCGGTATTTGGGGTCGCCAAAGCCCTCCTGAAGCACGTTCATGATCGCTAAACAGACATCTAAGCCAATCAGGTCTGCCAGCGCTAGCGGCCCCATCGGATGAGCGGCACCTAGCTTCATGGCGTCATCAATCGCTTCTGGAGTGGCGGTACCCTCTTGAACGATAAACGCCGCCTCATTGATCATCGGTACTAATAAGCGATTCACTGCAAAGCCCGGCGCATCGCCCACCGGCACGGCGGTTTTGCCTAATGCCTTGGCAAGCTGCTCGATACGCTCAACGGTAGCGTCAGAGGTCTGCTCGGCGCGAATCACTTCTACCAATTTGAGCACCGGCACGGGGTTAAAGAAGTGCATGCCTACCACGCGTTCGGGATGTTCGCACACCGCCGCCAAACGGGTGAGCGACAGTGATGAGGTATTGGAGGCCAAAATAGCCGTGCTGTTCAATTGGCTTAGATCGCGAAACAGCTCCTCTTTGAGGGCTGGCTGCTCAGGCGCTGCCTCAATAATCACCGCACAGTCGCTAAGCGCCTGTAGCGAGGTCGTGGTCGAGAGGCGCGCCAAAGCGGCCTTTTTATCTGCCTCTGTGATTTTTTCTTTAGCAACCAGCTTGGCTAAGCCTTTGTCGACGTTCGCCTCAGCGCGACCCAGCTGCTCTTCGGCCACATCAAAAAGACGCACCGTAAATCCGCTGGCGGCCACTACCTGGGCAATCCCCTGCCCCATCGTACCCGCACCGACGATGCCAATTAGCTGGTCACTCATTCACTCTCTCCTAAATCCACTATCAATGATTTTTAGCTTCTTCACGCAGTACGAATTTTTGTATCTTACCCGTTGAGGTTTTCGGCAGTTCGCTGAAAATTACCGTCTTAGGCACTTTGTAGCTCGCCAAACGCTCGCGACAGTGGGCGATAATATCGGCCTCAGTGATTTCCCCATAGCCGACTTTCAGCTTCACAAATGCACAGGGCGTTTCGCCCCACTTCTCGTCAGGCTTAGCCACTACCGCCGCCTCTTCAACGGCGGGATGGCCGTAAATAGCGTCTTCTACTTCGATGGTCGAGATGTTTTCACCACCGGAAATAATGATGTCTTTAGAGCGGTCTTTGATCTCGATATAGCCATCTGGATGCCACACAGCCAAATCGCCGGTGTGATACCAACCACCCGCTAACGCCTGCTCGGTTGCCTCAGGGTTTTTTAAGTAGCCCTTCATCACGTTATTACCGCGCATCAGTATCTCACCCATGGTTTGACCGTCTTTGGGGACAGGTTCCAGCGTGAGCGGGTCGGCCACACATAACGCTTCAAGCATGTGATAGCGCACGCCCTGGCGCGCTTTTATTTTCGCCCGCGCCTCAAGCGGCAGCTCATCCCACGCCTCACGCCAGGCACAAACGGTCACCGGCCCGTACACTTCGGTTAAGCCGTAAACGTGGGTAACCTCTATGCCCAGCGTTTCAACGCCAGCTATCACCGCGGCGGGGGGCGCAGCACCGGCGGTGGTGACTTTTACCGAATGATCGAACTGGCGCTTATCTTCAGCGGGCAAATTAACTAAGCCATTGAGAATAATCGGTGCGCCGCTGAAGTGGCTAACCTTTTCATCGGCAATTAGCTGCATAACCTTTTTAGGCTCGAAACGGCGCAGACACACGTTGACGCCTGCATTAGCGGCAATTGTCCATGGAAAGCACCAGCCGTTACAGTGGAACATAGGCAGCGTCCACAGATAGATCGGATGATGGGGCATCGCCCACTCCATAATATTGCTCACCGCGTTCAGGTAAGCGCCGCGGTGGTGATAAATCACACCCTTAGGTTTTCCCGTTGTGCCCGAGGTGTAGTTGAGCGAGATCGCATTCCATTCATCGTCAGGCAGTTGATAAGCGAAATCGGCGTCACCCTCATTGAGCAGCGCTTCGTACTCAATCTCCCCAATAGCGTTTGTTTCACCGAGAAACGTCACGTCGGCCACATCAATGATCAGCGGCTTATGTTCAAGCTTGGCAACGGCCTGCTGGATAACGTCAGCAAACTCCGGGTCCACCAGAATCGCCTTGGCTTCGCCATGCGCAAGCATGTAGCTGATCGCCTCAGCATCCAGGCGAATATTTAAGGTATTGAGCACACAGCCCGCTAGCGGCACGCCAAAATGCGCTTCAAACATAGCTGGAATATTAGGCAGCATGGCGGCTACCGTTTGACCCGGCTGAATACCCCGCTGTTTGAGCGCAGAGGCTAGCTTGCGACAGCGCATCCAGGTTTCGCCCCAGGTGCGGCGAGTGTTGCCATGCACGATGGCGGGATAATCGGGATAAATCGACGCCGAGCGCTCAATAAAGGTCAGCGGCGAAAGCGGTACGTGATTGGCAACGGTTTTGGGCAAGCCTTGTTCGAAGATAGCGCTCATGGTCGGCTCCTACGTATTGTTATTCAAAGCGATCGTTTTAAATGCTTGTTTTGATAGCGTACAAACAGCGCCGCCGCCCTTAAAGGCGGCGGCGAGTGGCGGTGTTATTGCGTCAATGAACCTCAAAGTCACTCAGACACTGCATGCCCGCCTCAATGACCGCACGCTGGGCGCGGCCAACCGGCAGCCACTGAGTGATAGCAAACTCTGCGCTGCGCAGTTTGGCAGTGTAGAAAGGATCGTCGCTGCCGTTATCAAGCGCGGCCTGAGCGCTAAGCGCCGCTTGCCCCATCTGCCAGGCGCACAGCACGTGCCCGGTTAAGCTGAGAAACGGCGTGGCGTAGGCCTGTACCGCGTCCGCCCCTATTTCAGGGTCGGCGCCCTGCTTGAGCACTATCGCTTGGGCAGTTTTTAGATCGTCTAAGCCGGCGGCTAAGCCACTGCCTAACGCAGCAAGTGCGGGGTTAGCGTTGAGTTGTTCGACGGTAATGGCAACGTCGTCTAGCAGTGCAGTCAGCGCTTCGCCGCCGTCGCGTTGAAGCTTACGCCCCGCCAAATCAAGCGCCTGAATACCGTTAGTGCCTTCGTAAATCGGGGCAATGCGCGCATCGCGCAGCAGCTGGGCAGCGCCGGTCTCTTCCACGTAGCCCATCCCACCGTGCACTTGAATGCCCATGGACGCGATATCGACCGCTTGGTCAGTGGAAAAACTTTTAATCACCGGAATAAGAATATCGGCGCGGGCCTGAGCAGCGCTGCGCGTATCGTGATCGTCTGCATGACGGGCTGTGTCCAGCTCGGCGGCGCAATACAGCGCCAGTGCCCGCAATGCATCGGTACGCGAGCGCATTGAAAGCAGCATACGGCGCACGTCGAGATGATCGCTAATACTGCATTCAGCGCCGCCACGGGATGCCGGCGCCCGTCCCTGACGTCGCTCAAGCGCGTAAGCGAAGGCATGCTGGCAGGCACGCTCAGCCACCCCAATGCCTTGAATACCTACTTTGTGGCGCGCCTCGTTCATCATAGTAAACATATGATTCAGGCCACGCCCTTCTTGGCCGACCAAGTAGCCAATCGCGCCGCCGTTTTCGCCAAAGCTTAGCGTGCAGGTAGGGGAACCGTGAATACCCAGCTTGTGCTCAATGGATGCGCAGGTAACGTCGTTGCGCTCACCCAGCGAGCCGTCGTCATTGACCAAAAGCTTGGGTACTAAAAACAGTGAGATGCCTTTATTGCCTTGCGGCGCATCGGGTTTTCGGGCCAGGACCAGATGAATAATGTTGTCAGCGGCCTCGTGCTCGCCCCAGGTGATATAGATTTTCTGACCGCTGATGCGGTAGTGGTCGTTTTCGGGCACGGCGCGCGTGCGCACTTGGGAAAGATCCGACCCCGCTTGGGATTCGGTAAGGTTCATCGTGCCCGTCCAGCTACCTTCCACTAATTTGGGCAAGTAAATGGATTTGAGGGCATCGCTGCCGTGGTGCGCAAGAGCCTCAATAGCGCCAGCGGTTAGCATGGGGCAAAGACCCAGCGCCATATTGGCACCGTGAAGCATTTCCTGAACGGCACTGGCCACCACTTCAGGCAAGTTCTGCCCACCTAACGCCGCAGACACGCCAATACCGTTCCAGCCACCCTCTACATACGCCTGATAGGCCGCTGCAAAGCCATCCGGTGACGTCACGCTGCCATCGGTATGACGCTTGGCACCCTGCCGATCACCGCTAGCATTGAGCGGCCCCCAGACATCACCCGCAAGCTTTGCCGCTTCTTCGAGCACTGCCTCAACTAAATCGGGCGTGGCTTCTTCAAAGCCTGGCAGGTTTAGCGAGCGATGCGCGAGCAGCTCTTCGAGTACAAAGCGCAAGTCGCGTACGGGCGCGGCGTAAACATTCATGGCGAACCTCGGCGGAGAGTGGATCTGGACGTTCTTAAACAATTGTTTGAAAGTAGCGCTACGATAGTAGTAATACTCTCTCCCAGATACCATTAGCCCAAGGTATCAGCCGCCGCCGATAATGCCTCTATATTGCGCTACTTACGCACACCCACCTGCTCCACATCATCATAATAGGTGATATGACTTTCATCTTCGGCAGGCGGTCCCACCACGGGCTCAACGGCGTCAACATCCCAAACCACGTCGGACAAATCTTCCAGGTACTCGTGCTCCAGCGCGCCTTGCATCAACTCTTCGGTCACCACTAGCTCGGCGCCCGCTGCGGTCATTGGCGTTGTCGGCGTAAACGGAGCCACGGGCACCGGCGCTGGACGCACATGACGACGCCAGGAAAAGAACATCACCAGGAACAGGCTGAGCGAACCAAAAGCCCAGAATAGCCCTGCGTCGCCTATTGCCGTCATGACCGGTGAAATCATTAGCGGGCTGAGCGTGGCGCCAATCGAATTGATCAACAGCAACCCCTGGCTCATACGCACTAACGCACCCGCAGGTGCACGGTCAGCGGCGTGGCTAACCGCGACGGGGTAAAGCGCAAACACCCCACCGCCCAGCAAGAACAGCAACACCGCTAGCAGCGGTGTCGAGAGCGGCAGCCAGAGCATCGCCGCCGAGATCAATACACAGAAGCCGCTAATCCCAATCAACACCATCTGACGGTCGTGGCGGTCCGACCAGCGGCCAATCGGATACTGCAGCAGCATAGCCCCCAGAATCACCACCGCCATCATCTGCCCCACCTGGCTAACGCTCATACCGTTACGCTGCAAATAGAGCGGTAGCAGCGTATACGCCGCCGCAACCACCATCCCCGAGCCCAAACTACCCATCACTCCGGTGGGGGTCAGCATAATCAAACGGTGGGGAGGCAGCGGCTCGGCGTGCTCCATGATCGGCGAGACGCGGGGAATCATTGCCATTGGCAGGACGGACAGCGAGGCCAGCAGGCCAATCACCATAAAGGGCGCGGTGACGCCCATGGCGTTAGTCACCCCTAGCAGCAGCTGGCCCAACACCCCGGCCCCGTACAGCGAAATCATATACAGCGCTAGCAGGCGCCCTCGGACCTTTTGATCCCCGGCGGTCAGCAGCCAGCTCTCAATGACCAAATAAACGCCCACCGTCGCCCAGCCGCCGATTAGGCGTAGTCCAAACCATGCCCAGGGATCGAAAAACAAGCCCTGCAGCAGTACCGTAACCGCGACGAGTGAGGCAAAACTGCCGTAGGCCCGAATGTGACCAATGCGCAGCAACAGACGGTCGTTCACCAGCGCACCCAGCGCTAAGCCGATAAAGTAAGCCGACGACACAATACCGATCACTGTGGCCGACTCACCGGCGGCGTCCAGGCGCACGGTAATTAAGGTGGCAAGAAAACCGTTGCCAATCCCGAGAATGAATAGCCCTAACAGGGGCGCCAGCGCCATGGCTAATAGTTGCGGCGACATGAAAACCTCACCTTGCCTACAGGAGTGAAAAACACACATGAAACATGTTGCCAAATGTGCTCGAAACCACCGTCATCTCACCTGGCACACCTAGTCAGGCTGGGATATCGGCGCGCAATTATTGCCCTCAATGGTACAAAGTCAATGCTTTTCGAATGCTTCGCTCACCCACGCTGGCGGTTTATGAGCAATAACCGTGTCGGGGCCAGGAAATTCCACTGCTAAACTATCCTTTTGTACCCACCAGCGGGGTAAATAATCGCCCTAAAAAGCGCCGGCATCCCGTATCATGCGGCGAGTTTTAATATTTATCGTATTCGGCTTTTTCAGCAGCAGCGCTCTAATGCTGCCCCGGGGGGACAAATACCAGCGTGCACGTGGCACACTGGTAATAGTCACAATGCAGCTCCCTGTGGTAAAGCACAGTGTTAGATTCCGCGCATAGCGGGCAACGGCGCATCATCGTATTCTCTGGCTTATCGTTATGTTTTAAGGAAAGAGGCATGCTAACAGGTCTGGATCATCTTGTTGTTACCGTCACGGACATGGGCCGCGCAGTAGATTTTTACTCTCGCGTGCTGGGCTTAGACGTACGCTATCGCGATGCCCAGCGGGTCGATCTAATGCTGGGGGATACCGCGCTACGCCTGCATCAAACAGACACCGATATCGCCCCCGTCTCAGCAACGCCCACCCCCGGCAGCCTGGATTTATGCCTGCGCTGCCAGCTGCCGCTGGACGAATTTAAGCAGCACCTGGACGCCTTGGCGATTGAGGTTGAGCTTGGCCCTGTGGCTCGCCAAGGCGCCAACGGGCCGATTGAGTCCATTTACCTACGCGATCCGGACGGCAACCTGCTGGAGATTTGCCGGCCTTCTTCACGTTAAGTCTTGGCTCGCGTTAATGCTAAGCCGAAGATCGCAAGGTATCATAATGCTCTTGAACAGCACCGGCTGAGATGCGCGAGTTAATGCGCAGCGAGCTCTATGCACTTATATAAATTGATCGAAAGGAAACGCTATGCGTGATAATGACAATGCGCCGCTTGAAGGCGAAATCGTCAGCGAAGAGCAGCGCCATAAACCCGACACTACGATGGCGATGGTTATCTATGCGCTTTATCTGGCCAGTTTTTTTCTCGGCTTTACGTCGATTGTCGGGCTGGTCATCGCCTACGTGTATAAAGGCAAAGGCCCTGCCTGGCTAGAAGAACACTATCGCTACCAGATTCGCACCTTCTGGATAGGGCTAGTGTACGGCATCGTCTTTTCGCTACTGACCTTCATTCTGATCGGCTTCCCATTACTGTTGGCACTCGGCGTGTGGCTGATTGTCCGCTGCGTTAAAGGCTTTAAAGGGCTGCAAGAGAAGCGTGCACCCTCCAACGTAGACACTTGGCTGCTCTAACAATGACTCAACACAGGTCTGAATCCGATCGGCGTTTCTCAAAAGCCAGTGCCATTAGCGGGCTTTGGCGTCATTTGTCAGGCTGGTCGCTTTCACGCCTGTGGCGGGTTTCCTCGGCCCTAGGGCCGCAGGTTTACCGCTTTAGTAAGCGCGAACGTTTTATCACGGAGCGCAACTTAGGCGTTGTTTACCCCGACCTTTCGGTTGCCGAGCGCAAGACGCTTGCCCGGCATAGCCTGCGCCACTCAACGGCAACCATGTTAGAGCTAGGGCATGCCTGGATGGCGGAGCCAGATAGCGTAGAAGCCGGTATTCTGGCGGTCTTTGGGCGCGAAAAACTCGACAGTGCCCGGGAGCAAGGCCGTGGAGTGATCGTGCTAGCCCCGCACTTTGGTAACTGGGAGGTGCTCAACTTCTGGTTGTCGAGCCACTTCCCCTTTACCGCGATGTACGAACCACCCAAAATTACCGCTCTGGATCCTATTATTCGCCATGGCCGAGAGCGTATGGGTGCAAGCCTGGTGCCGACGAATCCTCGCGGCGTCGCGGCATTGCTCAAAGCGCTTAAGCGTAGCGAAGCTATTGGCATATTGCCCGATCAGGAACCCGACTGGGGCAGCGGTGTTTTCGCACCTTTTTTTGGTCGCGATGCCTACACCGCTACGCTGCTGCCGAAACTAGTGGCTCGTACCCAGGCAAGAGTAGTGACCGGCGTGGCGCTACGCGTTCCTGGCAAAGGCTTTGAGATCCACTTTCTAGATGCCGACGAGCGCGTCTATAGCGCCGATGACGTGGAGTCTGCCACGGGAGTCAACGCTAGCGTGGAGAATGCCATTGCCTTGGACCCCGCGCAGTATCAGTGGGAGTACAAACGCTACCGTAAGGTGGTGCAAGAACAGCAGCAATTGCCCAACTTCCGCGACTTTCGGCCGTATTGATCAGCACCTTACTCTTACGGCTGGTCACTCGTTATTGTTGCGAGCATACACATCGTCTAAGCGCTCAATATCGTCCTCACCCAGATAGCTTCCCGACTGCACCTCGATCAGTTCAAGAGGAATCTTGCCGGTGTTTTCCAGCCGGTGAAGCGCCCCGATGGGAATATAGGTCGACTGATTTTCACTGACTAAGAAACTCCGCTCTTCAAGCGTTACCCGTGCCGTGCCGCTCACCACCACCCAATGTTCAGCGCGATGGTGGTGGCGCTGCAGCGAAAGCCGCCCACCGGGTTTCACGGTAATGTGCTTTACCTGATAACGCTCGCCGCTATCCATCGCTTGAAAGCTTCCCCAAGGACGCTGAACCTGAGGCGCGCATTCAGGCTCGCGACGCCCCGCCTGAGAGAGTGCCGCCACCAGCTGTTTGACCTGCTGCGCCTGCTCACGGTGAGCGATTAATACGCTGTCAGATGTCTCAACAACAATCAGATTCTGCACACCCAGCGTTGCCACCAAACGGTGCTCGGCAATCACCAGCGAGTCCTGGGTATCGGTTAACCAGGTATCGCCTTTGACAGCGTTGCCAGCCTCATCGCACGCCACTGTTGCCCACAGCGCATCGAAGCTACCGATGTCGCTCCACTGCGCTCTCAGTGGCACCACCGCGGCGCGCTCGCAGTGTTCCATGACCGCATAGTCGATAGAGTCCGCCGGACAGCGGCAAAAAGCTTCTTCGCCCAGGCGCAGAAAATCTAAGTCGCGATGGGCCGAGCTAACCGCCTCCTCGCAGGCCGCGAGCATCGTCGGCTGCAGGCGCTCTAACTGCTCTAAATAGCTGGAGGCACGCAGCAAAAACATGCCGCTGTTCCACAGGTAGTTGCCGCTGGCTACCAGCTCAGCGGCGCGCTCGGCGTCGGGCTTTTCGATAAAGGCGGCAAGATGATGCCCGCCCTCTAAAGGCGCACCGCAGCCAATGTAGCCATAGCCGGTTTCAGGCTGGGTCGGCACGACGCCAAACGTCACCAGGTAGCCTGCTTCGGCGAGCGGCGTAGCAAGCGCAACGCTGTGCTGAAACGCGCTAACATCGCCTATCTCATGATCCGCCGGCAGCACCAAGAGTAGCGGATCATCGCCGGCTTGCCGCGCCAGCAATGCCGCACAGGCAATTGCGGGTGCGGTATTACGCCCTTCGGGCTCCAGCACCAGCGTGGCCGCTTGATTCATTTCGCGCAGCTGTTCGGCCATTAAGAACCGGTGACTCTGATGCCCCATCAGCATCGGGGCTTTATCGGTCAGCCCGATCAAGCGGCTGAGCGTTTGCTGCAACAAACTCTGCGGCGACGTTAAGCGCAAAAACTGTTTAGGCATTTGCTCTCTTGATAGCGGCCAAAGCCGAGTGCCGCTACCACCGCTTAAAATTACCGGCTGAATCATGATTCCGTCCTTGTAGTCGTCCTTGTAGTCGTCCTTGCATCAGAGCGCGCATTTTTAGCGAACAGGCTCACCGAAATCAGCCTGTAGCCAGTGACGCAGTTCGCTCATTCTGGGCGCATTGGCAGCCTGTTCGAGCGCAGGCAGCGTGCCGGGTACAAACCCGCGGGCAATAAACGGTGCCAGAAGCGCTGGGTCTGCACTGATGATATGCACCGGCACCGCCGCACTAGCATTACCACCGGTAATTAACGGCGCGGGCTGATGATCACCAAGAACGATCATCAGCGTCTTATCGTCAACCACCCGCTCCGCCCAGCGCCCGGTGACTTTTACAGCGTAGTCCACCGACCAGGCATAGTGATCGCGAATGCGTTCGATGTCTTTCCACAGCACTTCTGGTGGATCGCCGGCGTTTTCCCACGGTGTAAAAATGCGGCCATCCTCGATTAACGACCAGTCTTCAATGACCGGCAGTATCGGTGTCCAGGGCGCATGGCTCGAAATTAACGCCTGCTGTGCAAACACCGGCGAGTCGCCTAACAGGTGTTTTTGAGTGTAATCGAGGGTGAACTGATCGGGCATCGTCACCCAGTTAAGGGCGGGACCGGCGTAGTCGATATCTTTAGCAGCGACTATTTCATCGAAACCGTAAATCTTGCCTTCCGGCCACGCCATGGTAATAGCGGGCATAACGGCCAGCGTACGCTGCCCGGTGGCACGAAAATCATCAATCAACGTGGAGTGGTCGCTGTCTAACATAAGCCGATACCACAGCTGGTTATCGATCCACCGGCCGCTGAGCGTGGTCGCGTGCGCCAGCCACGACTGCCCGCCGCGAATCGGGGCTTCTAACATACCTGACACAACGTGAAGATTTCGCGCTTCTAAACGCTGCTGCATCTCGGCGAGAGTGGGCAGCAGCACGTCAGCATAGCGCGGGTCATTCAGCGCCGAGATGCCGTAAGACTCAATGAAAGTCAGCAGCACATTATGTCCTTCAAGCCCTGGTAAGGCCTGGGCCTGCATAGGTGCATCTTTCAGCTGTGCGGTAAATTCACTGCGAGCAGCATGGGTAGCGGTTATTTGCTGCCATTGAAAACGCGTGATGTTGACCAACGGCAGGCGGGCGCTATCCACTAACCGCATACCTTTAAGCTCAAGCGCGGCACCGCTGGTCGCAATAACCAGCAGCGCTAATGCAACCGCTCGGGGCAAGCGCTTAATAGCAAAAGATGCCGGTGGCAGTAGCAACCATGCCAAGCCCGCGGTAATAGCAAGCAATAAGGCGGCGCCGGCCAGCATTGCGCACACGGCCAAAAATTGCCCGAGATTACCTTCCAGCAAGTTATAAACAGCGCTGAGTAAAGGTAAATCAAGATAGAGATTAAGTGGCCGGGCAAAGGCCATATGCGTCGCGGCGGTTCCCAGGCTAGTAGCGGTGGCCAATACCACCCAGCTCACCAATCCCACTGCCGCGATGAGGCGCGCCTTGCCGCGTGGCAGCAACAGCATTAAAGACGCGATGATCAACGCTTCCCAAGCAAGCAGATGTGAGCTGATATCACTAAAACGCCACCACAGCGGCGCAATAAACAGTAGATTGAGCAGCAGTATCGTTGATAATAATCGGATCATCGAATTCTCGTGTGTGCCTGCTTTAGCTTAAGATGCCTAAGATAAGAATTATCGGTGTCCTACCTTATTGAAAGGTAATATACAGGCATAAGGCCACTGAAAAACAACATCATCATGTTATGTCGAAAGGATTTCGCCCATGTGTGTTCACAGTGTTGGTAGAGAGCCGGTTGGTAGAGGACAGACGATTAGATGGGGTGCTGGCAATTTGATAGTACTACTCGGCTGTACGATCGCATCGGCTGCGTTTGCCGACGATGATCGGCACTTCAACGCTGTGATAGATTGCGCGCAGCAGCTTGCTAAAAATACGTACCAAGCCCCCGAAGAGACGCTGCCCGATGCGCTGCGTGACCTTAGTTACGATACCTATCGGCAAATTCGCTTTGATCCAGAAAATGCTTATTGGAAAGACGAAAGCCCGTTTAACTTACAGCTTTTCCACAGCGGCTTCCTTTTCCAAACCCCCATTGCGCTCAATGTTATTGAGAACGGCAGCGTCGCCTCCCTGCCGTTTGCGCCCGAGGATTACAACTACGACGGCAATGCCGAAGCGCTGAAGGAACAGGATTTATCGGGTAGCGGTCATGCGGGATTCCGCCTGCACTACCCACTCAATAACGAAGAGTACGCAGACGAAGTAGCGGTTTTCCTTGGCGCGAGCTATTTTCGCATCGTAGGACGTGATCAAGTGTACGGGCTCTCGACGCGAGGGCTGGCGATCGATACGACTTCCCCTGAAGGCGAAGAGTTTCCAGCGTTTCGCGAATTTTGGTTTTATAAGCCCGCCGCCGATGCCGATCACCTTGAGCTATTGGCACTGCTGGATAGCCCTTCTGTCAGCGGCGCCTATCGCTTTATTATCCGGCCCGGTGACGATACGCAGGTTGAAGTAGAAGCCGAGCTGTTTGCGCGAGACGACATCGCCAAGCTAGGCGTTGCCCCACTCACCAGCATGTTCACGTACGGCGAAGCGAGCCGCGAGCGCCCGGACGATTTTCGCCCGCAGGTACACGATTCAGATGGGCTACTAATGCATACCGGTAGCGATGAGTGGATCTGGCGACCGCTGAACAATCCTGATGATCTTCACACGTCAGTGTTTGTTGATGCCTCGCCACAGGGGTTTGGTCTCATGCAGCGCGAGCGCGATTTTAACCGCTACTTAGATACGGAAGCCCAATATCATCGGCGCCCCAGCCAGTGGGTGGAGCCCTTAGACGACTGGGGCCCTGGTCACGTTGAGCTGGTTGAGATCCCCACTGACGATGAAACTAACGACAATATCGTTGCCTACTGGGTTGCCGATGACGCGCTGAAGGCCGGTGAGTCTCGCCGCCTGCACTACCTTACCTATACGCTCAATGCTCAGCCAGAAAACAATATGCTTGGGCAAGTCATTCGCACCCGCCATGGCCGTGTCGGCATTATCACGCAGGAAGATTCCGACTCATCAGAGCAGCGCCAATTTATTGTCGATTTCCAGGGGGGTGCGCTAGATAAGCTAGCAGCCGACCAACCGGTTGAGCTTGATATCAGTATCCAAAACGGTGAGGTGCTGTTGCCTCAAGTCACCGCGCTACCTAATAAGGGCTGGCGCGCCAGCTTCCGACTGCCCGCCAGCGATCAGCCTAGCGATGTTAGCCTCAGGCTGACTGTCAACGGCGAACCGGTTAGCGAAACCTGGAATTACGTGTGGTATCCAGATGTCTGACCCAAGCAACACAACGCTATCAATTATCTGCCTCAACATCCGCTACAGGTCGTTCACGTTATGATTTACCACTGGCAAGCGCTCACCTCTTCACAACTCGCCGATATCGCCCAGCGTGACCCGGTGGCGGTACTGGTGCTCGGTGCCATAGAACAGCACGGCACTCACCTGCCGTTAGCCACTGATCTCACTATTGGTCTAGGCCTTCAGGCGGCCATGTTGGAGCAGCTGGATGACTCGCTTAATGTCATTTGCCTACCGCCTATTTCCGTAGGCGCCAGTGACGAGCACGCAAGCTTTCCCGGCACGCTGAGCTTGCCCGCGCCGCTTGCCATTGCCACCTTGGAAGCCTACGGCGATAGCCTAGCCCAGACAGGCATTCGCCGCCTGGTGCTGCTAAACAGCCATGGCGGTAACAAAGCGGTGATGGACATCGCCGGGCTAACGCTGCGGCGGCGATATGCGATGCGTGTGGTAAAAGCGACCTATACGCGGCTACCTCCTCTTGAAGGTGCCGTTGCTGCTGAAGAACTACGCTATGGATTACACGGCGGGCTGCTGGAGACCGCCATGATGCGACACTTAGCCCCGTCGCTTGTACAGCTTGATGACTACCAAGCCGCCCCCACCGCGGCGCCACAGGGCAACGCACTCGTCAGTGCAGAAGGCGCCGCGGCGTTTGCATGGCTAGCGGAAGACTTAAGCGCCCAGGGCGTGGCAGGCGATGCCACTCACGCTAGCGCTGAATTAGGCGAGCGGTTAGTGCGTCACTACGCAAGCCAACTTGCCATGGTAGTAGCAGAAACCGCCCGGCTGCCGCCGCTAGCAGAGCAAGACTAACGCTCCGGCTAGCGACGGTTGCGGTTAGCGCTGGCTACTTAATACGTCTTCTAGCAGATGCCCGCCACGGGTTGCCTTGGCGTTTAGGTAGCGCTGATTATGATCGGTAACGCTGCCGTAGAGCGCTTGGCGCGAAACCACGTCGATGCCGCCTTGGCGCAGGGCGTCCATTTTCAGCGGATTATTGGTCAGCAGCTGCACCTGATCGATTTTAAGGGCACTAAGCATATCCACCGCGACGCTATACTGGCGCTCATCATCACCGAAACCCAACACTTGGTCGGCATCCACCGTATCCAGGCCGCCGTCTTGCAACGTATAGGCACGCAGCTTGTTAGCCAAGCCAATACCTCGCCCCTCTTGGGCCAAATAGAGCAGCACACCGCCCCCCATGGCCTGGATATCCTTCACGGCATTGCGCAGCTGTTCTCCACAGTCACAGCGCAGGCTGGCGAAGAGATCTCCCGTTAAGCAGGCCGAATGCATACGCAGCGGCACCGCGGCTTCCCACTCTTCAGGCTTACCGATGACCACGGCCACATGCTCGCGCAGGCCGTCCGGCTCACGAAAGAGCACAAAGCGGCTGTCGGCCGCTTCTTCCAACGGAATTTGCGCTTCGCTCACCCGCTTAAGCATGCCCGGCGCACCGGCCAAGCACTGCTGAGCATCTTCGGCATTAACGGCTAGCAGCCGCCCTTCGGCAAGCTGCTGCTCAATATCCGCGGCGGCTTTTTCGCTCACAAAAGCGCAGAGCGCTGCCGGTATTAGCAGAGCGCGACGCATCAGCGTCACTGCCCCCACTTCCGCTAGCGCCGCGGGCTTTAAGCCCTTTAATTGCTCACTGCCCGCTGACTGCTGATCTTCTGAGGTGGCTAAGCGATGCAGCTCGCCGGCGCCAATGTTCGCCGCTAACGGTAAGCTTGCCGCCTCAGCGGTGACCGCCACACCAATAGCCGCTAAGCGATGGCGGGTAAGCACTAGTGAAGGCGGGCTACCGGCCAACTGCGCGAGGGCATCTACCGACTCACTGCCTTCCAGCGCCTGCACTAATAAACGCTGGTTGCCGGCATTAATCACCACGGGCAAACCACGACGAATATCGAAAATAGCGCGTTCAATCTGATACATGTGTGCCTCCTGGCTTCCTGGCGTGGGAGATTTTAGGTCTTGCGCTGTGCGCTACTTGCTGCGAAGTGCTGACTCGAAGTGCTTGCTCTTAACCAAGCAGCGCCCGCATGATGAAACGTAACTTTTAACACGGAGGCGTCATGCCCAATCCCAACGTCAACACGGGCGCTACCTCGTCTGTCACCCCGCAAGATGGCCGTATTGAGGCGGCAGATGCCTGGGAGTGGCTGCTGGCGCTGCGCCACCGGCGCGCCAGCTCCGTGTCGATCAAACTGATGCCTACCGGTGAGTGGGCAACGTCTCTGACCCTTAGCGCGCAAGCCCGTGAGCTGTTGGACTGCCTGACGCCGCTGGCTAGCCAATCGGCATGGGTTGTTGCTCAGCTGGGGCAAAGCCTTGATGGGCGCATCGCGACAGAAAGCGGTCATTCGCACTATATCAACGGCGACGAAAGCTTGGTGCATCTGCACCGGCTGCGCGCCATGGTTGATGCCGTGGTGATCGGCGCGGGAACCGCCTGTGCCGACAACCCGCAGTTGACGGTGCGCCACGTTAGCGGCGAGCACCCTGCCCGCGTCTTGCTGGACCCTCGCGGGCGGGCACCAAGCAGCTTGGCCCTGATGTGCACCGATGCCGCACCGACGCTGCATATTGTGGGGCCGGAGGTGTCGGTGCCAACGTCCCATTCCCACCTTGAACGCTGCGTGCTGCCGCTGAACGCTAACAGCCAGTTCAACCCTCAAGATATCATTGCGCTGTTGGCCGAGAGAGGCTTGCATCGCGTGCTGGTGGAAGGTGGCGGCATTACGGTTTCTCAGTTCATCGAAGCGCACGCCGTTGACCGTTTGCATCTGCTCATCGCCCCCCTGCTGATTGGCTCCGGCAGGCCGGGACTCAAAATGACGCCCATCGACACGCTTGATAAAGCGCTGCGTCCGCCCACGCGAACCTTCCGCTGCGGTGAGGACACCTTGTTCGATATGCTGCTGAGGAAGGCTGCTCCCTGAGGGCGACGCCTTTTCACGACGGCTCAGCGCAACCCAGATACCCGGCAAACTGGCCAGCAACACTAACACACCGTAAGCCAGCGATACCGCCACGCCCTGGGCTGCCGGCAACCCCACCAGCGCCCAAACACCGGCCGCGGCACCTTCACGCAGCCCCCAGCCCGCGACCGACAAAGGGATCACCATTGCTAAGAGCAATACCGGCGTGAGCGCAAGCAGCTGAAATACGGGCAGCTCAACGCCAATCGCACGGGCTGCGCAGACCATCACTAAACCATAGCTCAAGACAATCATCAGCGACGACAGCAGCTGCAGAGGCCAGACGCCGCGCTGCAATAAACCACGCTTAATATCGCGCGCTAAAGCTTGGCTCCAGTCTGGCAGTCGCCGAGACCAGGCGTTAAAGCGATGGCGCAGCAGCAGCCCGCCGGCAATCGCTACACCTAGCCCCGCCACTATGCTGAGGCCAACCGCCGCGATCACGGACATGCCCAAAGCGGTATGCCAAAGCGGCGAAAACAGCAGCGCCGTTAGCGTTAATAGCACTAACGCTAGCTGGCCCGACGCACGCTCAATAATCACCGCTCGCCAGGCCTTGCCCCGGGACTGCGCTTGGCGGGCATGGCGGTGAGCGCGGCCTGCATCGCCCAGCACTCCCCCCGGCAACAGCTGATTGACTAACAGCGCGAGGTAATACTCGCGCAGCGCATAGCCGAATCTCAGCGGCACGTTAATGAGCCCCGCAGTGAACTGCCAACGCCAAGCGCTAAGCATGATCTGTAGCGTACTGATAACAAACGCCAGGACTACCCAGCCGGCAGAAAAACGCTGTATCTCATCAACAATCGCCCTAGGATCAACCCACAGTGCAACGGCCCCCAGCAAGACGACGCTGACAACGCCACGGCGAAGCCATGGGCTGCCTATCATCGCGCGTAGCCGCGTGTGGGGTCTTGGCGCCTGGGCCATCGGCTTACGCCTCTGCCTGGGGCATGGCGAACACATCACGATGCCCCACCCAGACACCTAATTCACCGCCAGCAACCGCCTGCTGACGATGCTGCAACCAGGCGGCAATACGTGCCGATGACTCAGGTACTTGTTCTGTTACGGCCAGCGCCCAGCCTTCAAGCAGCGCCGACATCAACGACAGCTGCTCGCGATTGCCAGCGCTTAGATGCCAAGGCGTTTCAGCTTGTTCAACGCGGAACTGCGCCTTTTCTAAGGCGGCGATCAAGGCATCATGGGCCTGGCCACCCAGCGCGGCGCCTAGCCCTTTATCACGCTGCTGGTGAGCCATAAACATCGCCAGCATCCAGTGATCTTCATCGTCTAATACCGGGGTGCCGCTGGCATCCGTAAAGTGCCACTCGCCGGTCACGCTTAAGGCAATCAATAGCGCCTGATGCTGATGAGCACAGCGAGCGACCAGTTCATCAATCCACTGCTGTGAAACCAAATCCAGCAGCGCTGACGCGGTCACTAAATGTGAATCATTCATCGGCACATCGCTCAGCGGCTCAAGCGATACGCAGTGTGTTTCAACTGCCACGGGTAGCCCCTGGCAATCGCTAAATTCAACCGCTCGCTGCTGGGCCTGCTCCAACAACCCAGCGTCGTGATCAATTAATTTCCAACGCTGGTAGCTGCCCAGGTGCGGGGCAAGAAAACGCATATTGCTGCCCCGACCGCAGCCAAGATCCGCTATCCGGGGTGATGCTGCGCGCGCGCTCAGCCACTCAGACGCCTGCATGGCCAGCGGTTGGCTGCGCGCGGCAATGTCTGCCTCTTCGCGCAGCGTCAGCCAGTCTGCAGCAAACTGGCTGCCGGCACTAAAGCCCAGCTGAGCCCTTGGCGTGGTTAACGCAGCAGCAAAGTCAGCGCCCGCTGCCTGCCAGTCATTAAGGTTATGGCGTGCTTGCGCAGCGCCTTGACGCAGCTGATGGCGTAAAACAGGGTCACCGCAAAACTGGCTAAGGGCATCTTGCAGCGCCTCGCTATCACCCGGCGGAACGCTCAAGCCCGCACCCGGCGGCAGCGTATCGCGCAGCGCACCGCCGGTAGTGGTAATCACCGGCAGGCCGTGGGCCAGCGCCTCAGTAATCACCATGCCGTACCCTTCATACCATGACGGCAGCACGAGGGCGTGGGCACGCTGATACGCTGCTTCAAGGGTTTTATCGTCGCATTCACCGTGCAAGATCACTCGACCGGCAAGCTGATGTTGCTCGATAAGCTGCTGAACGCGCTGGGTAAACGCAGCGTCACGCACACCGCCATAGCAGTCGCACTGCCAGTTATCCCCCGCTACGCCTGCCAACGCCTGAACTAAAACATCCTGCCCTTTGCGGGGCGTTAGTGTCGCTACACACAATAGCCGCAGCGGTTCGCCTGGCTCGTCGGCGGGACTTACCGGCGCTTGAGCCACACCCGGCTCAACGACCGAAATGTCGGCATTGAGCGGCATGGCATAGTTCGTTGCCAGTTCCAGCACACGCCGAGCGGTAAAATGGCTAGTGACGATAATGCGCGCAACGCCCGCCAGGGCCGCAAGCTCGCTGCGATGAAAGTGCTTCTGGTCGGCCGCGTTCAGGCCCAGCTCATCACCTAATGGATGATGCAGCAGCGAGGTAATATCCAAGCGCTGGCCGTGCAGGGCAATCACCTCTGGCAATGCCCCCATGGCCAGCCCATCAATCACCACCGACGCCCCTTGCGGCAACGACTCAAGCGCTTTGGTGAGCTGCTGTTTCGCTTCACTATCGGGGTCAGGAAACACGCCAGAAAGGCCCATCACGTCAATCTCCCAGCCCTGCTCACGCAGGGCTGCGACGATGTGCGCATCGTACAGATAGCCACCGGTGCGCTGAGCCGGGTCGCCAGCAACGATTAACGTGAAATGTCGATTCATAGCGCGCCTTCGAAACTTGCCCAGGCCACATGAGACTCGTGGAGTTTGATTTCCATATGGGTAATACCACGGGCCGTTTGGCCCATTTTACCCTCGCCAATCGCGCCGGCGAGCCGGTCGAAAATCGCCTTGGCCATAAATTCCGTGGTGGTATTTTTGCCTGAAAACTCGGATTCTTCGTCCAAATTGCGAAAGTTATAGCCCGCAAGCACTTCTTTTACCGTCTCACTCGCCAGGCCGATATCGATCACTAAGCCATCTTCATCCAGCTCAGGGCGTTGAAAAACCACATCCACAACATAGGTGGCGCCGTGGGTACGCTGGGCAGGACCAAAAATCTCGCCTTTAAAGCTATGCGCAATCATAAAATGGTCACGAACGCATAAACGATACATAGAGACTCCTTGTTATCAAAAAATAGTTACGAATAGCGTAATCGGTGGCACAGCGCGGTGCCTCCCGGCCCCAACAAATGCGGTGCAAGCGCGGAAAAATCGTAAAAATCGCTTTCACCACTCACTAAAACGTCCAGCCGTTCGTCGGCCAACAAACTTAGCGCTAGCGTTAAGCGGCGACGATAGTCCCAGCGGGAAAGCAGTTTCGCGGGAAGCTGGCCGACCTGGCTGGCGCGCAGCGTCAAACGCTGGGAATGAAAGGCGCCGCCTAAAGGCAGCGTCACGTCACCTTCGCCGAACCAGCTCATCTCAATGAGCCGCCCCTCGTTACCCAATAGGTCAAGCCCCTGACGCAGCCCGTCAGGATGCCCGCTGGCGTGAATAGCGCAGTCCTGGTTATGAGGGGCCTGGTCGGGCGTACTAAACGCCACCCCTAAATGAGCGGCAATCGCTTCGCGCTCAGGGTTAATATCGATTAGGTGTACGTTGACACCGGGAATTTGGTTGCACAAATAGGCGACTAAAGCGCCTATTACGCCCGCACCAATGACACAAACCT